>NZ_CP115670.1:1521512-1825814 GCF_027886475.1 Corynebacterium sp. SCR221107 | reverse complement strand
CTCACGCGGGTCAGCACGGCTTTCATAATACTTCTAGGCTCCAATTCGTAGTAAGTGGTGGTTGTGGGCTCTTGATTGTCTTATCGACGCGCGCTCAATCATCACGGCTTCAGGCGCGGGAAGTTTATCGCCTCCGCCTATCTTGTGTCATCGTGATAAACAAGCTAGAGGACGTCGCCGCGTCCTTCGTCGATAAGCGAAGCAGGCAGCAGCAAACCGTGGCGTACTAAATCGACGATAGGGGACACGAGGGCGTTTGCCAGCGCATCCTCGTCCAGATTGTGGCTGAAGGCATATAGCTGTGCCACCTCGCCTAGGCTCAACCCTTGTGGATGGAGACCCGCCACGATGGCGCGCAGATGGGAGTCGATTTCGTGGCTAAACCGAGGCCCCTCCGTACGCGTTAGTCGCAGTACCGCCTGCGTGAAGCCCATGCCAGATTCCTCATCCGCGACCGAGACATCTTCGAGAGCAATCCCCGGGCGCAATACGAAATTACTCGCCATGATGGACTCGGGAGTTTGATCCCTAAGCCACCGAGCGCGGGTGAAATACTCCTCAACCTCGTCGCCGAGATAGTCGTCGACCTGATGGCTCAATTCCTCGATCAGTACGTCGGAGGGTTCACCATCTTCAATGCGTTCTAAGTGGATGTAGCCGAAGCCAATGCCAGTGACTTCATTGTCGGCGAAGTGACTCAGCCATTGCTGGGTGCGAGTAATGGCCTGCTGGCTGCGAGGATCGATACTCTCATCGCGCAGCCAGGTGCCAACGTATAATTCCGGATCGGCGACATCGCGTTGCAAAATCCAAGCAGCCACGCCCTCATCTGGCAGCCATGAGCTCAAACGCTGCCGCCAATCCTCGCCGTTGCGGTGAACCCATGCCCCGAGGATATGCGCGTGCCCGCCCGCTGTGAGATGGTCAATGGCCTCCCGCACCACCAATTCGGTGGCGCCGTCCAAATCCAGACCGGAGTCGCGGTAACCGTGGTGAATGTGTCCGGTGCTGACGACAAATGGCGGGTTGGACACGATTCGATCGAAGCGCATTCCCTGTACTGGGGAAAACCAGGAACCTTCCACCAGGGACACTGCCGCTGTGGTGTCTGCATCTAGGCCGGCTATGGCCGGTACGAGGGTGGCCTCGGCAAGATCCAAGGCACGCGGGTAGAAATCTGTGGCAATTATGCGCTCGGCAACCTTGAGCTGCCCGAGTACCTGGACGCCGGAACCTGTGCCTAGATCAAGCACCGATTCCACTGGTGACTGAGGAGTCACCGACAGCAACGACAGGCTTGCAGCACCCACGCCTAAGACGTGATTGGCGGCGGGCACGTGACCTTCGACCATGGACGCATCGCGATCGGAGATCACCCAATAGTCTTCTCCGCGAATTACATGTGGCCGGATGTCGTAGAGCGGAATCCATGTGTGCGCTCCTTCGTGTGGATCGGGAACCGGTTGACCAACCTCACCAGCCTGGCAGCCAACTGACCCGACCATGCCAACGTTAATGAGCGACTGTGCTAGTTCTTGACCAAGCAAAGCCTCTAGTCCTTGTGAGCTTAGCGGACGGTGCAGCAGGAAGAACTCGATCAGACCGGCGAAGTGGTGAACATTCTCAATTGTCGACTCCTCGCAGGTTCGCAACGCTGCCTCCACTTGGGTACGAAGGATGCGCAGAACCGCGCCGGGTTCGCCCCGATACAGCGCCGCGTTTGCGCTGGTACCTAAGAACTCGCTGATACGAGAAGCGGTGAAGTCGGCATGGCGGAGATGGGCGATGAGCTGGGGGGATACCTGTCCAAGGGGGGTACGCATAAAGGCTTATCCTACCAAGGTGTAATCCGCCTAAAGATACTGGCATTTTATCCGTACCGCGGGAACCCTGGTTGTGCGTGGCACCTTCAAGGATGCGGCGATGCTGAAAGCTCTTTTTCTTCTCATCATGGATCGCGCCGGCGACAGGGCTACCAATCCTCGCACGAGCGGACCAAACACGGGTGGAGCGGTGGGAGAGTGGTTGATGGCAAAACTCGGTCGGTATCGTCTATGGGGTCTCAGCGTTGCCGGATGTGCCGGCTTTGTGGTCGATGATTTCGTTTTCGATGGTGCCAGAAGGTGGTGAGTATTGAAGGCCACTGCCGTCTTTCGAGGCATGCTGACCGTGGGCGTCGGTAAGCAAAGAATCGTCCCCCGTGGTCACCGTGACATCGCTACCACGCGGGGGCGTTCCTGTGGCGCCCGTTGCTGCCTCCGACGCCAAGGGCGCGCCAGCTTCAATAGAAAGCGATTGCGCAGACCTAAGTTGGGGTCCCGTTTCTAAATTCATACGGGCCAGAGCTGGCTTGTAGACACTAGGTGTGCGCGGATCCTTCGGCTCGCCGACTCCATTGGCGACGACCACAGCAATCCACGGCAGTGGGATAGATATGCAAAAGAGGACGACTGACAAGAAGATGTTGTGCATCCAAATGTAAGTGACTCCAGATGCCAGAAGGAAAGGTACTCGGGAACCCTGGAGCCATTTATACAGGGTCTCGCGATGATGCAGATTCTCAACCGGTGATCTATGAGCGTCCGTAATCAACGCGACCTTGCCGCGCTTAAACCAGCGAAAACGAGTGCGAGAGACTGTGTCGGAAGCCTCGAAAGCGCCATCGACATCCACAACTTGGTCGTGGTCGACAATATAGGCGTCCTTACCGGCCTCAGTTTCCTCGTCGTGAAAGCTCATGATTGTTTAGGTTAGACCCTTTACGTGCTTTCGGGTAGGAAGTGGTGCATTATAGGTTGGGTGAGTACGACGACGAAGACTATTGAACGCCCAGATGTACGGGAAGATACCCGCACAGGTGATGACACACCGAAGTTCTTCCACTACGTAAAAAAGGATCAGATCGTGGAATCCGCGGTCTCAGGTCGCATGGTCGTGGCTCTGTGTGGCGAGACATTTCCCGTAACCAAGCAGGCAAAACCCGGCTCTCCGGTATGCCCTGACTGTGAGCGCATCTATAAGGGACTGCGTAAGAAGTGAGTTCTGACCTTCGCGCCTGGCAGCGCAAGGCGCTCACGAAATACTTAATGACCAACCCGAAGGACTTCCTGGCTGTGGCTACCCCCGGTGCAGGTAAGACCACCTTCGCTTTGCGGGTAGCCACCGAGCTCGTTGGCAATCGTACCGTCGATCGCATCGTCGTGGTGGTGCCCACCGAACACCTCAAGGTTCAGTGGGCCGCCTCCGCGGCGCGGGTTGGCCTATCGCTTGACCCTTATTTCACCAACAGCGACGCTGTAAACCCGCAATATCACGGCGTCGTGGTCACGTATGCGCAGGTTGCCATGCACCCCTATAAGCATCGCGCAGTGGCCACAGCAAAACGCACTCTCGTTATCCTCGACGAAATCCACCACGGCGGTGATGCCAAGAGTTGGGGCGATGGTATACGGGAGGCATACTCCGATGCCGAGCGTCGCCTCGCGTTGACAGGCACGCCGTTCCGCTCCGACGACTCGCCGATTCCTTTTGTGCGCTATGTTGAGGACGGTGAGGGGCACCTCGTGTCCCGTTCGGATCACACCTATGGCTATTCCGACGCGCTTGCCGACGGAGTCGTGCGGCCTGTGGTCTTTCTTGCCTATTCCGGCGAGGCTCGTTGGCGCACCAGCGCAGGCGAGGAGTATGCCGCACGCCTCGGAGAGCCGCTTAATGCGGAACAAACCGCTCGGGCATGGAAGACAGCGCTCGACCCCAAGGGGGATTGGATTCCCGCGGTGCTTCGCGCGGCGCACACCCGATTGTTGCAAACGCGGAAACACATCCCCGATGCCGGTGGTCTGGTGATCGCGACGGATACGACGACAGCCCGAGCCTACGCGAAGATTTTGTCAAAACTGTCATCCACCCCGGTATCTGTGATTTTGTCCGATGAACCGGGTTCTTCGGAAAACATCGAGAAGTTTTCCGAAAGCGCCGACGAGTGGATGGTTGCGGTGCGCATGGTCTCCGAGGGCGTTGACGTACCCAGACTTGCTGTGGGTGTATACGCCACCAGTTCCTCTACACCGCTGTTCTTTGCCCAGGCGATCGGGCGCTTCGTGCGTTCACGGCGACGTGGTGAAACCGCCTCGGTGTTCCTGCCTTCCGTTCCGGTCTTGCTCGACCTTGCTGCCAAGCTAGAAACCTCTCGCGACCACGTGCTGGGCAAACCAGACCGGCCAAAAGAGGGGTGGGACGATGAACTCATCGCCCAAGCAAACAAAACGGAGACCGAAAAAGACGAGCTCAAAAGCTATGAGTCCCTCGGCGCGGAGGCGGAGCTGGATTCGTTGATTTTCGATGGCTCACAATTTGGCACTACCACCATGGCAGGTTCGGCCGAAGAAGCCGACTACCTCGGGCTACCCGGCTTGTTGGATGCGGATCAGATGAGAACCCTGCTGCGCCGGCGCCAGGCCGAACAACTTGACGCTCGCGAGGCTGCGGAGAAGGAACGCCGCCGCAAGGAAGCAGAGGCACGCGCGGCGCAAGGCACCAAGCATGCACAGGAGCGCGTGGCGAGCCAAGAGATTCCGCATTTGCGCAAGGAGCTCAACGCTCTCGTCGCCATCACCGCCGCGCGGACTGGGCGCCCACACGGCGCTATCCACACCGAAGTGCGACAAAAATGCGGCGGTCCACCAACCGCGATGTGCTCGGCCGAACAACTTAAGGCGCGGATAGAGTATTTGCGTCGCTGGTAGCTGGGCGTGGAAGATAGAGAAGCAGGGTAGGAGAGCCGATTCGCGAAAATCGAAATTATCGGTGCCCTGCTTGTTTTTGCCCACTGCTGTCAGCTGTAGGTTCGATATGAGACGAACTGTCCACGCAAAGTGAGCAGGTCACAAATTCTTGACAACAAGCGCTACTGCCACTTATTTCTCAATGGCAGTTAAGGTTTTCTTAATACTATTGTTTGGTGATGAGCGAATTTGAATTGTCACGCACCGCGACAGTGAATGCTCCCATTCAGGCGGTTCACGATGCCATCGCTGACCTTCACAAGTGGGAGCAATGGTCGCCATGGCAAGACCTTGATCCCAACATGGAGCAATTTTATTCTGGTCCAGAAGCAGGCATCGGGGCCAGCGTGTACTGGGTCGGGAACAGCGCCGCAGGCGAAGGCAAGATGACCATCGTCACCGATGAACCCAGCATCGTCGAAGTTGACATCGAGTTCCTCAAACCGTTCAAGGCGACGAACCGCAGCCACTTCTACCTCGCGCCAAAAGATGAAGGCTCGACAACCGTCATTTGGCAGATGACCGGTCATCTAAACCGCATCTTCAAGTTCATTTACAGACTCGCGAAAATGGAGGAAAAGATTGGCGCCGATTTCGAGAAAGGGCTTGCTCGCCTTGGCGAATATGTGACCGGCTAATTGTACGCGGAAGCGCCCCGCTGCACCTCAACATTTTCCTGAGGGTGCGGGGCGCTTGGTGTACAACTAGTCGAGATAGTCGCGCAGCACCTGCGAACGCGAAGGGTGGCGCAGTTTCGACATCGTCTTTGATTCGATCTGACGGATGCGCTCACGGGTGACACCGTAGACCTGACCGATTTCGTCTAAAGTGCGCGGCATACCGTCGGTAAGACCGAAGCGGAGCTTGACTACGCCGGCCTCGCGCTCAGACAAAGTATGGAGCACGTCCTGCAGCTGATCCTGCAGCAGGGTGAAGGAGACGGCATCCACGGCGATAACGGCCTCAGAGTCCTCAATGAAGTCGCCGAGCTGGGAGTCGCCCTCATCGCCGATGGTCTGATCCAGGGAAATCGGCTCTCGTGCGTACTGCTGGATCTCCAGCACCTTTTCCTCGGTGATGTCCATTTCCTTGGCCAGCTCTTGCGGGGTGGGTTCGCGCCCCAGATCCTGCAAGAGTTCGCGCTGGATCCGACCAAGCTTGTTGATAACCTCAACCATGTGGACAGGAATGCGGATGGTTCGAGCCTGATCGGCCATCGCGCGAGTGATTGCCTGACGAATCCACCAAGTGGCATACGTGGAGAACTTGTATCCCTTGGTGTAATCGAACTTCTCCACGGCTCGGATCAGACCGAGGTTGCCTTCCTGAATGAGATCCAAAAAGGCCATGCCGCGACCAGTGTAGCGCTTGGCTAGGGAGACTACGAGACGAAGGTTTGCCTCAAGAAGGTGATTCTTAGCCTTCCGGCCATCGCGTGCAATGGCGCGGAGGTCTCGCTTTACAGCAGGCGTGAGTTTCGCATCCTTATCGCCGTTGTTGTAGGCCTCCTCCATTTGTTCCATGCGGTACTGGGCATACAAGCCGGCCTCAATGCGCTTTGCAAGAGAGACTTCCTGCTCGGCGTTAAGCAAAGCCACCTTACCGATCTGCTTGAGGTAAGCGCGCACGGAGTCTGCTGAGGCGGTGAGCTCGGCATCCTTCCGAGCCTGACGCAATGCTGCGGACTCGTCCTCGTCCCAGACACTGGAGCCGTCGTCTTCCTCGTCCTCTGAATCCTCGTCATCTTCAGATTCGTCATCGTCTAGGCCGTCGAGGTCGTCATCGAGTCCGCCGTCAAGATCGTCATCCATGTCACCACCGAGGTCATCATCGAGATCGGAGTCGAATTCCCCGCCCAAATCGGAATCGAGATCGATTTCATCACTGGAATCTGCGGTGTCGACCTCGTCATCTTCATTGAGTTCAGCAGCTACCTCCGAGTTAAGATCATCTTCCTTAGGAGCGCGCGCACGAGATGCCTTCTTTGCAGTCTTCTTTGCCGCTTTCTTGGCTACCTTTTTTGCTGCCTTCTTGGCGGTTTTCTTAGCAACCTTTTTTGCGGCCTTCTTAATCGGTGCCTCAGTTGTAGATTCCTCGGCGGCAGCGAGATTGACGGCTGCGATTGTGGTGGATTCCGCCACCGGCGCCTCAGGGGTAGTGTCAGCAGGCGCAATGGTCGGCATCGCTGCACGCGGGGCAGCCTTTCGGGCCACTTTCTTAGCGGTCTTTTTTACAGCCTTGCGTGCAGGAGCGGTTGCCTGGGAATCTGAATTTTCAGTGGCTGCCACGAATGCCCTTTCGCCTTGAAATAGATCAAAAAATGTGCCACCTACCCCCAAAAGAAGGGTAGCAGCGACGTACTTGGACAGGTGCGTCCAAATCGTCTTAAGCCAACGCTGATCGAGCCGCGGCCTTCATGAATGTCCGTTGACCTCGAGGGCAAAACTGCACCACAAGGAGGATGGATTGAAAGCCGCGAGCTCATTCAGTGTGCAATCAAAGTGCCATTATAAAACATATGCGCGCGCGAGGGGTTTTCACCTCCCGCATTGTCGAGAGAATTTACCTTTATTCAAACCCTTGACAACTAGCAGTTATTCCCCAAATTTTGCAAGGGCTAATATAGGGAGCATGCGTCGAGAGCCGATGTGAATGCGGCCATCTTTGCGACAACACTACGAAATTGCGTTGACCTTACGTGCCTGCAACAGGTAAGGCCATTTACTTGCATATATCGTGCATTCGGCGCAGAGACCGTGGCCGAAATGAAGAGGCCGGATGAGCGGTTTGAGTGGGCAATGATGTCCAATGAGCGCGCCCACCCTAACGACCCTGGCTAGGCGAAATGCGTCTCATGAAGGGAAGATGAACAATGGCGCAGATCAGGGCTTGACGCCTTGCTCGGCGGCCATTGCAGCACCGACGATTCCTGCACGGTTGCGAAGCTGCGCGGGTACCACTGGGGTCTTGTTAGACAAGAACGGAACCCACTTTTCGGACTTGCGAGAAATTCCTCCGCCAACAATAAACAAAGTTGGCCAGAAGAGACGCTCGTACTCCTTGAGGACCTTGGATACCCGTTTGGCCCACTTTTCGAAGCTAATGTCTTCGCGTTCCTTCGCTGCAGAAGATGCGAAGCTTTCGGCTTCCTTTCCACCAATGATCAAGTGACCAAGTTCAGTGTTGGGGAATAGGGTTCCATTTACCAGGAAGGCGGAGCCGATCCCGGTGCCGAAGGTCAAAAGGATCGCAACGCCTTGCTTTGCGCGTTCATCCCCGTAGGCCACCTCGGCAAGTCCTGCCGCGTCGGCATCATTGAGAACGGAGTACTCCCGCTGACCGATGTGCTCGGTGAAGAGTTTTTGTACATCGGTGTTGACCCAGGTCGGATCAATGTTGGCGGCTGAGAGTGCCACCTGATCCTTGATCACGGAGGGGAGAGTGATGCCGACTGGTCCATCCCACTCGGCGATGCGCAAGATTTCGGCAATAGTGTCAGCAACGGCCTCAGGGGTTGCTGGCTGTGGGGTGGCGATTTTGATGCGGTCGCCAATGAACTCACCAGTGTTGAGGTCTACTCGAGCGCCCTTGATGCCTGAGCCGCCGACATCGATTCCAAATCCAATGCGTGTCATGAAAACTAAGCATAATCGGAATTTTGTTCTTATTTTGTCCGAATCAACGCAAACCTCGAGCAATCGGTTGCCCTTGTTGCCTTGTTGGTCGCCATTGTCAGAGTCGTTTTGCAGATGTTGAGGTGAGTAAAGGAGGCGTGTATTGGATCAACTTCTCAGGCCGATGTGAGGACCAATTAGCTTGCAAACGTTTCCGACTGTGCCATCGCTGACAAAAATCATTCGATACATCTCCAGCTTAGGCAGTCACTATGGACTGTGCGCAAAGATCTGAGGGAAACCGACGTGGCCTGATTGCAAGTGTTCTCGTCGCGCACCTCCCGCGCAAGAGTTGTCAACGCCACATAAAAGCCAAATATTGATCTACACCCCTTCGGGGGTGAATGTCCGCATGGTGGAATCGAGATGGAATGTCAAGAAAGTGACCGAGTATCGTCGACGCAGCCAACCGGGAATGTGCATGGCCCATGTGACGCGGCTGTGTGATTCATCTGAATTGGTCAACGGGGAAGCCTTGGGACTCCGAAGTCGCAATAATAGTGACTATGGATACCACCTATCTCTTGCCTGGCGGGATTCGCCCTGAACTCGATTGTGAACGCGACGGTGCCGGAGACGGCGTCGATTCTGGACATCAATCGCGGGTTTACAACCCAGCTACCGATAACGCGCCTACGACGTTGCTCAAAGTGGCAATGGATCTTGCGGAGGCAGCCGCTGAACTCATCCGCACCAAGCGGGGTGAACTTGGCGACGTTCGTGCGTATTCCCAATCGAAATCTTCAGCCGAAGACCCCGTGACCATCGTCGATTCTATGGCCGAGGAATTCATTACAGAAGGCTTGCGCTCACTGAGGCCTCGCGACGGGTTGATTGGCGAGGAAGGCAGCTCATTTAGCTCAGTCAGCGGTGTGACTTGGATCGTAGACCCCATCGATGGCACCGTGAACTTTATCTACGGGCATCCCAATTATGCGGTCTCCATCGCGGCGGCAGTCGATGGGGAGGTTATTGCCGGGTGTGTCGTGAATGTGGCCACCGCAAAGATGTATGTGGCGGCCAAAGGCTGTGGTGCATTTGCTTTGAGTCCCGTCGGCACGCATTCTCGACTTGTAGCAAGCCAAGAGGTAGACCTCGCCACGACATTGGTGGCGACGGGTTTTAGCTATGCCTCATTAAGGCGCAAGGCGCAGGCGGAAATCCTTTTGAAGGTATTGCCCGTTGTGCGGGACATTCGACGGATGGGATCTGCCGCCCTCGATTTGTGTGCGCTTGCCGAGGGAATGGTGGATGCCTATTACGAGCACGCTCTTAATGCGTGGGATTACGCTGCCGGCGTGCTCATTGCTCGCGAAGCAGGGGCTTTCGTGGTTGCCCCCGCCCTGTCTCAAAGCGGTGATGACGCTCACCTTTTATGGGGATGTGCACCTGGATTGAAAGAGTCATTTCGGCAGGTCATGGGCGATATACCGCAGGAGCTTCCGCTTGCGGCTTTAAGCGTGGAGGAGGGTTAGAGTTTACCCCCGGTCAATCCAAGAGTGTCCTGAGAGTGACAATTGTGGATTTCTGCCTTAATATGCGCGTCGAGAAAATATCACGCTTCGCGTTGTGGGCTTGAGCTGTCATTGCTACTGTGTCAGCTACTTCGCCCCACCGTGCTTCGACAATTCCCCAAAGGAGCAGCATCATGGCAACCGATTACGATGCACCCCGCCGTCGCGTTGACGACGAGCTTGAAACTGATTCGCTTGAGGGCCTGAAGGCTGCAGAGTCCTCCAAGAATGATATCGACGATGACGGGGAAATCGTCGAACCGTTTGATCTTCCCACCATGGATCTTTCCGGTGAAGAGCTCGATGTGACGGTCGTACCACGCCGCTCCGATGAGTTCACGTGTTCGGTGTGCTTCCTGGTGCAGCGTCGCAACCGCATGTCGCATGTCGAACCTGATGGCTCGATGGTCTGCCTGGATTGTGCATGAGCATCCTCCAATGCGCGCCACAAATTGGGGATTGCCGGGGAAGATTTAGGACTAACCTCATCTGCCGCCAAGCCCTGCCATCCTCGCAGCCGGTGTGTTCACGAGAGTGGCGCGCGCACCCTTCCTCGTTTCATACCCGCAGCCGTTGGTGGGATCTACGGTTCCAACCTTGCGGAGGGGGCATTCGTTTCGTTGCAAATTGATTGCAGTCCTGCCGCCCACGTGTGAAAAATCCGCCCGCGACAAATAAGCCAAAATCGTCGACGGGCGGATTTTCTGTGGGTTAGGAAGCCTTGCTTTCACTAAGCACTTGATCCCCTCAGTCGGCGGAAGCCGTTTTTGCAATGAGATCGGGTGTGAAAGCCTTCAGGAGGGCTTCGGGGTTTTTTGAAGACATAAGCCAATACGGAGTCGGGTCGTTGGGATCATTAAGCACGATCATGACCATTTCTTTCACCCAAGAATGAGAAACCAGATAGGCTGCAGGGTCGAGCTGGCGGCCCATCGCACTCTGTTTGGCGGAGGCGGGGACGACCAAAACCCTGTCAACGACCGTGTTGGGCAGATTTGCCTGCCCGCAAACGAGCCATCGCATCCCGTCGGCATCTTCTTCGACGCGTATTGTTGTCTTAGACAGGGAAACAAGCCCCCAAATCGCGATGAGACTTAACACTGCCGCTGGGATGTATAACCAAAAGACTGATCGGTTCATGGCAAACTGAGCGGTCAAAATGGCCACGACGATGAAGGCCACTACCCACCAGTACCAAGCAATCCACTGGCGTTCGCTGTATAAGATCTTGATCTGATCATCATTGGCGGAAGTCACGCCAATCAATCTTACTGCACTTTTCGAAGCGACCCCTGTGAGTTGGGTAGGCTGCGACACAAGCAATCTTTAGACGTCGGTAAGCGCACGCGCGAGGCGCAATGCACTCGGCCCATTTGATATCGAAGGGATCATGCTTTTAGTTGGCTTCCCAACGCATTCCGCAGTGGCAGAGCCATTGATGACGGGATTTGTCCACCTCTTTGGGCAAGGAACGATGCGTGGCTGGACTGGCAGGGGCGCGTGTGCGGACTGGGGGATATAATCGGATGATTTAGGAACTTAAGAAAGATAGGCTTTTATGTCCACAACGGATAATTCCAACACTTCATTGAATGGCCAGAACGGCAGTGATGGCACCTTGAACACCATCGCCCCTATTCGCATCAAGAAGCTTTACGACGACGCGGTGATTCCCGTGCGTGCGCATCGCGGCGACGCCGGTGTCGATCTGTGCGCCATGGAGTCGGTTGAAATTGAACCTGGTCACCGTGCCCTCGTCGGGACTGGAATCGCCATTGCCTTGCCGTTGGGCACCGTGGGACTTGTCCATCCTCGATCCGGTCGTGCATGGAAAGAAGGTCTCAGCATCGTCAATGCGCCAGGC
The DNA here is from genome assembly GCF_027886475.1 of Corynebacterium sp. SCR221107. Classification (NCBI taxonomy): domain Bacteria; kingdom Bacillati; phylum Actinomycetota; class Actinomycetes; order Mycobacteriales; family Corynebacteriaceae; genus Corynebacterium; species Corynebacterium sp. SCR221107. The sequence continues at coordinate 1,813,978 of NZ_CP115670.1, read as the reverse complement.
ACCATCGATGCTGATTACCGTGGTGAGATAAAGGTGTGCCTCATCAATCTCGACCCAACAGTCCCCATCGTTATCGAAAAAGGCGAACGCATCGCCCAGTTGCTAGTGCAAAGGGTCGAGCTATTTGACTTCAACGAAGTAGCGGAACTGGATGACACCGAGCGTGGTGCCCACGGCTATGGCTCCACCGGCATCGAGGCACCCTCCGAGTGATCTGACAACTATCGTCTTTCAATCTCATTAGAATCGGAGGCGGACGCCACTGATGCGCACTGCATCAAGCACAGCCTCGTGTTTTTCAATAAGCGGCGGCATAAACGTGGTGCGACACATATATCTGCAAGGAGACACCAATGGCTTTGTGGCCTTTTGGAAAAAATAAGAACGATCCCACTAAGGGCGGGGAAGCGACAAACACCCCAGAAATCGGCAAGATTGATGCACAAGATGTGGCATCGGCGCCGGAGGTGGAATTGGCCGCAGATGTAGAGGATGCTTTCAATGGCCAGGGGCTCCCGGCTGATCCCGAACATGATGCCATTGGCGGAAGCATGGGTCCTTATGACGGTCGCTCGGTCAAGTTTGAGGACTTCGACTTCTCCGATTTCGGAACCGGAGTTCTCAACCTCGGATCCATCGTTTTGCCGCTGCCGCACCATTCCGAGGTGCAGGTGGAAATGGGGCCGAACGGGCCAAAGATGCTGCATGTTCTCACCGAATATGGGAGAGTAACTCCGGTGGCCTTCGCGGCGCCCGCCTCAAAGGGGCAGTGGCGCGAGGCAACCAAGGACATCGCGCAGTCGATGCGTAATGATGGGCTCGATGTCGAAATTCAATACGGACCCTGGGGGCGCGAGATCGTGGGATCGATGGCCAGCGGTGGCGGAATCGTGCGCATCATTGGTGTCGATGGTCCACGATGGATGCTCCGCATGACGGTGGCAAGCCCCAAGGAAAAGGCGGAGGAGATGACTAGGCTGGCACGAGAGCTGACCGCCCGTACCTTCGTCTACCGCGATGATTCCCCGATCTTAGCTGGAAATTCCCTTCCAGTCGCGCTTCCTGAGCCCTTGGCAAAGCAAGTCCAGCAAGAAATGATTCGACGCCAAAAGGCAGCTCAAGAAAGTGCTCAGGGGCAGCCTCAGCATGCCACCGAGCCGAAACAGGAGCAATAAAAACACAGCTCGTCTTCGCTACTTCGTCTATGGGAGCACACTCATGGTGAAACACCGCTTGGACTGTTGTCTTAGCGACCAATGAACCCCTACCTGAGGAAACAAGGGACCTCAAGGGCAAAGCTGCGAGTGTGGGAGCTTTTGAGGTCGCAAGGCTTAGGGGTAGCGTGGTTGTCCTAAGGCGTTTTCGGCCCCTGTGAGAAGCTGCAGGCTCGTGCGCTTATGCGTGCTCGTCTCGGGGCTCGCGGCGCGGTCGAGCCTAGATGACACCTGTGCCTTTGGCCCTCCAAGCATCAGTATCTACAGTTTTCGCTCAGTAATTGAGGAGTCCACCATCGACGCGAAAAACAATGACATAGCTAGTCCCGCCGAACCTTCTGGCAGTGAGGAAAATCCCTCGTTGCTCGAACAAATGGGAGGGCTGTCGGGCCTCGTCTCGAGTACGCTGCCCATTCTCGCGTTTGTTCCCGCTAACAGAGTATGGGGGCTCACGGGTGCGATCGTTGCCTCACTTGGGTTGGCCTTCGCCATCTTCTTGTGGCGATTGGCGCGTAAAGAAAACATTCAACCAGCCATTTCCGGCCTATTGGGTGTGGCCATTTGCGTGGTGATCGCATGGTGGACGGGTGATGCAAAGGGTTACTTCCTTTATGGCATCTGGATGTCGCTTCTCTATGCGGTGGTGTTTCTCATTTCAATTCCACTTCGGTGGCCACTTGTCGGTGTCATCTGGAAGGGGATCAACGGCGACGGCATGGCCTGGCGAACGGTTTCTGGCGCGCGTCGTGCCTATGCGTGGGCAACGGCTGGATGGACGCTGGTGTTTGCTGCTCGATTTGTTATACAGAATTGGTTGTACAACGTCGATGACACCACGGCGTTGTGGATTGCCCGAATGCTCATGGGATGGCCGCTGACAGGGCTGGTTACGTTGTTTACCGTGGTGATGGTCAAACAGGCCACCTCAGCTTTGCAAGAGGCGGGTATGGGCCTGTCCGAAGCTGCCCAAGGTGCCATCGATACCAACGTTGCAGTTTCTGAGCCTGTGGACAAGGCTAGTACTCAATCTGAGTCGCCTTAGGCTGGTTCAGTCGTGGCGGATTCGGATTACTCTGCCGAGTAAAACTATGCTGCACCATGAAATAGTCTGTTGAGAATTGCACCTTGGTCGGCCAGATAGAAATACCCATTCCGGCCCTGGATCAGTATTTGCTCAGGCTCTGTTGTTGGCGCCTGGTGGGGACAAACAGGCTCGTAGAACCAAAGCGCGTGAAAAATGGCGCGAACAAAGTAAAGGATAACCAGTGGACAGCTTGCACAAGAGCGATCGCCTCACGCTCAAGATCGAGCGTATTGCTCATGGTGGCGAAGGGATTGCCTTGCATCAAGGCAAAGTTGTCTTTGTCAAAGGCGCTTTTCCCGGCGACGAGGTTCAAGTCGATATCCTTGAATCAAAGAAGAGTTTTGCTCGTGCAGTGGTTCATGAGGTGGTTCATGCATCGCCGATGAGAGTCGCGCAGCGGTGTCCAGCCGCGGCAGCTGGCGCAGGGTGCTGCGACTTCGGCGAGCTGGATCCGGCAGCCGAGATTTCCTTGAAAAAGGACATCCTTATTGACCAACTCCGACGCCTGGGCAAGGTCGAGAACACACCGCCGATTCAGGTGGTTGATTTACAGCCCAACGCGAGGTGGCGAACCCGTGTGCGCCTAGGGGTAGATTCAACAGGTCGTGCAGGATTTCGCCGCGCGCAGTCTAATGAGGTGATCTCGGGCGAAGTGTGCGTTCAGGCAGTTGAGGGTTTGCTGGATGGGGTAGTCGGTCCACAGGCACCAGCCTTTACTCCCGGTGCAGAGGTCGTTGCCGTGCGTGACGACGAAGGCAACCGCCACGTCGTCGAGGTGCGCCGCGCCCCACGCGGACGTAGAAACGAGAAGGTCACGAATGTCATCGAGGGCAGCGGCCTTGCCACTCAAGAAGTCGGCGGAGTGAAATTTCAGCTTCCTGCGGTGGCTTTCTGGCAGGCGCATCTTGCTGCACCTGAGGCGTATTCAGAGGTAATACGTCGGTGGTTGTCCTTGGCGCCGATTACGCCTCGATCTGGAGTCAAGGTAGTTGGGTGGGATCTCTATGGTGGTGTTGGTGCCTTTGTGCCCGCAATCATGGAAGGTATTGGCGTGCCTGCGGTTGTTCACTCAGTCGAAGCATCACACCAGGCAGCCAATGCTGGACGGGCTGCTTTCAAAGAGGTGCTTTCCGACGACGATGCGCATGCTGTGGTTTTCCACCCAACGAGTGTGGAACGGGCATTAGATCAGCTACCCGAACCAGATGTTGTGGTCCTCGACCCGCCGCGGATTGGCGCAGGAGCTACCGTGGTAGAAGCAGTTGCTGCAGCTGCGCCTGCGAAAGTCATTCACATCGGATGCGATCCGGCTACATTTGCCCGGGACACCGCAACGTGGACGCGAAGTGGTTACCGTCTTGCCGAGGTGGTGCTGTTTAACGCCTTCCCTGGCACTCATCATATGGAAGCAGTTGGATTGTTTGAACCAGCCTAAGATCCGTTCATGCCCCATTCGGAAGGCAAACTCCAACGGCCAGGAAGCGGTAGCAAGGCACTTACCGGATACAAGAATTGCGAGAAAACGACCAGTGGGTCGCATATGGTGGCCATTAGCTACGCGGAAAGCGAAGTCGTTAGCGGACGGAGAAAAGTAAAACCCTGTCTTAGCCTGCAAGAAGAGTTGTTCTAAGCGGTTCAAGCTTAGGCCGTGGCTTGGTCTTGGCCAAGCAATTGTGCGTGCGCTACCTAATTCGGTCCACCAGGCTAGTAATATGGAACAACAACGCCGAAGCAAGCTGGCAGGAAGTTGGATTCATTTCCACACTTGTGTGACTGTGCCACGCTCGCTTCTTCAGGTCCGGCCCCCGTGGCTGGGCTTTCCGCCCTAGGGCATGACCATAGCCAGAAGCGGTCACGGAAAATGTGACCTGTGGCGCCACAGCGCGGGAGAGACCACGTTTCTACCAAGAAAGGATGCTCGAGCGTTCGGCATGAGTATTTTGAATCGCATCCAGTCCCCAGCAGATGTGAAGGCCCTGTCCTTGGAAGAACAGGAACAGCTCGCAGGTGAGATCCGCGAGTTCCTTGTCGAAAAGGTGTCTGCCACGGGTGGTCACTTAGGTCCGAACCTTGGCGTCGTCGAGCTTACTTTGGCGATCCACACGGTGTTCGATTCACCACAGGATCCCATCATCTTCGACACCTCCCACCAGTCCTACGTACACAAAATTCTCACTGGGCGGGCAGCTGGCTTCGACAATCTGCGCCAAAAGGATGGCTTGTCAGGCTACACCTCTCGAACCGAGAGCGTGCACGACTGGACGGAGTCTTCTCACGCCTCGGCTGCGCTTAGCTATGCTGACGGCCTAGCCAAGGCCTTTCAAATTAAGGGAGAAATCGATCGCCAAGCGGTGGTAGTAGTCGGCGATGGAGCCTTGACAGGCGGCATGTGTTGGGAAGCCCTTAACAATATCGCTGCGGGTAAGGATCGCAATGTAGTCATCATTGTCAATGACAATGGTCGTAGCTATTCTCCAACCATTGGTGGCTTCGCTGACAATTTGGCTGAGCTGCGCATGCAGCCTTTCTACGACCGTGTGATGGAGCACGGCAAGACCACCTTAAAGTCCCTTGGGTGGGTTGGGGAGCGCACCTTTGAGGCACTCCACGCGTTCAAAGAGGGGGTCAAATCCACAGTGATCCCAACGGAGATGTTTCCAGAGCTGGGGATGAAGTATGTTGGCCCAGTCAATGGGCACAATCTCAAGGCGTTGGAGGCAGCCTTGCGCTACGCACGCGACTACCACGGACCGATCATCGTCCACGCCGTAACAGAGAAGGGGCGCGGCTATGCCCCGGCGGAAAATGATGTAGCGGAACTCATGCACTCCACCGGCATCATAGACCCCAAGACCGGCGAGCCCGTGGGCGCAAAGAGCCCCGGTTGGACCTCGCTTTTTAGCAAGGAGTTGGTGCGGCTTGGTGGCGAACGAGATGACATCGTCGCGATTACGGCTGCAATGGCTGGGCCTACCGGCTTGAAAGCATTCGGGGACGCCTACCCTGAGCGTTTCTTTGATGTCGGCATCGCAGAACAACACGCGCTTACCTCGGCTGCTGGTTTGGCGCTGGGAGGAATGCATCCGGTTGTCGCACTCTATTCGACGTTCTTGAATCGTGCCTTCGACCAACTCCTCATGGACGTTGCACTCCTTAATCTGCCGGTAACTCTCGTCCTCGACAGAGCGGGTGTAACCGGGTCGGACGGCGCAAGCCACAATGGTGTCTGGGATATGGCAATTACTGGCATAATCCCGGGGGTTAAGGTTGCTGCTCCGCGTGACGGTGCACAACTGGTGGAGCTGTTCCGCGAGGCAGTAGAGCATCATTCGCCGACAGTGGTGCGGTTCCCGAAGGGGAATTTGCCTGAGGAAGTATCGGCGCAGGAGCGCCTCAGCGATGGTGTGGACATTATCTTCTACGCAGACACCTCTGAGGTAGGGGAGCCTGATGATGAGGCAGTATCGGAATCTCCATCGGTTCTCGTGGTCGCATGTGGCCCGATGGTGCAGCCCGTGATGGAAGTCTCCGAGGATTTGCGCCAAGCAGGCCTCAACATCACCGTGGTGGACCCGCGGTGGGTCATGCCGATTGCACCTAGTCTCGTTGCGCTTGCCGACGACCATGACCTCGTCGTTACTGTCGAGGACGGAGTGGTGCACGGCGGGGTTGGGTCGATGCTGGGCGAAGCATTGAATGCTGCCGGGGTAGACACTCCGCTACGCAACTTGGCGTTCCCAGAGATTTTCCCACTGCATGCTACCCGTACCGAGCTCTTGGCTGAAGTCGGCTTAGATGCGGAAAGCATTCGACTGGCAATTGAGACGTGGGCCAAGGAACTGTTTGAGGAAGAGCAAGCTTAAGGTCGATCAACCCACGATTGAACCGACCCAAGCGTCAATGCCGGGGTCGGTTTCCTAAATTCAAAGGTCACGCGAGGTTTGATGTCTCGTGCTAGGCGGCCCGGCTCAGGGGCGGAGAGCCTCTTGCAGCAAAGGCGTGGCTATTTCTCGCTGCCAGGATCTAGCTCCTAGGGAGGCAAGTGTCTCTTCGATGTCTCGCCCGTGAAGACGTGCCTCAACCAAAGTCGATCTGAGAATTGTGGGTTTCAAGAGGAGCTCAGCAGGAACATTCAAGTCATTGCTTTTGCGTTCCATGAGGTCGCGCGCCAAGGTGATGGAGTCCCACACTTCGGGGTAGTGATCCTTCATCCACCATGCCTCACGGCGGTGCTTGGTTTCTCGCGAGGCCTTCATTTCCTTTACAGTGGGAAAGCATGCTGGATCATCGGCTAAAGCGTTGCGCAGCGTACGATGCCACAAAGGGGTAAGCCTTGCTGGATTGCTCGTTTTTCGCAGCAGATTTTCGATGTCGCGATACCTGCGATAGCTATGACCAGCCAATTCGATCAAGGTCGAGTCTTTTAATACCTTACTAACCGCAAGATTCTTGGTTCTTGCATACTCCTCGCGCTGTTGCCACAATCGCCGTGCAGCATGTAATTGCCGCGGGTTTTTCAGCTTCGATATGCCTTTTAAAGAGGTCCAGTCCTTGATTTTGATCGGACCGCCATCGGCAAAAGTAATCCTTATGTGCTCACACTCTTCTTCAAACCACGCGAGGCGTCCTGCCTGATCGAGCTGATCTTGCAAGGTGATAGCCAAAGGAATGAGAAACTCAACATCTAAGGCCGCATAATCCAGCCAGCTCGAGGGCAACGGACGCTTAGACCAATTTTGGTGTCCATGCCCCTTGAGAAGAGTGACATTGAATTCCCGCTCGACTAACGCAGCCAAGTTAACACGTTCAATGCCGAGGAAACGTCCGGCAAGTTCTGTGTCAAAAAGCCTGACAGGTCGCAGCCCTAGCTCAAACAGACTCGGCAAGTCGGAAGTGGCTGAATGCAAGATCCAAGTTGAGTGATTGAATACGCCTGCCAGGGCCTCAGAAACCGCCTCAGGTGCTGACTGAGGATCAAATAAGAAGGTCTCCGCGGACTCGCCAGCTTGCAGGCCGCCGCCTGCTTTTGCCCTACTATCAATGTGATTTCGACGAACCTGTATCAGACACGCGCTGTCCATGTAGCGAAACGAGCCGGCACGTTCAACGTCGAGCGCAATGGGGCCTGCGCCAGCAGCCAAAGTTTGCGCGGCAGAAAAGATGGAACCAGGGTTGTCGAGCACACCGGGGGTGCCACCGGCAGGTTGAGTAATGACCTCACTCATCAATGACAGACCCTAGCCTCGCTTATGTAAGGTGGCCACACCTTCCGGCGGAAGCCCCGCCACGTTGGCTAGGACATGGGAAAAGGCTTCGACATGCGGTGCCAAGTCGTTTCCTTCCGCGGTCCAACTGGCACGCATCTCCACTTGATAGGCCCGTGGCGGACCGCCAATTTCGCCAAAGCGAACCGATGCGGTGGCAGTGACCGTGCCGCCCAGGTTGGTGTGAAGCGCGCCGGCCACGTCGAGACCCTCGGTGAGCCACTGCCATGCGACCTCAGGAAGCAAGGGATCGTTGGCTACGGCATCTTCCATGTCCGCCTGAATATAGGCCACAAGCCGCATGGAACCATCCCAGCTTTCATCCGCACCTGGGTCATGAAGCAGGATAAGGCGTCCGAATGCATCACCACTGGCATCGGTGAGGGGGTGCTCGTTTTCTTCAGGGTCTTCAGGGATGACTTCGAGACCGATGGCGTGGCTATAAGGTGCAAGTCGCTGAGGGGGACGAATCGTTCCCAGAGAAATCTCGGGCCTGAGCACTGCTTTATGCATAGACTCCACTGCCTGGGAGAACGCGGCTGGTAATGCCTCAGCGCCTAAATCCTGGGTGCCTGCCGCCCGAGCCGGTTCAGCCAGCGGAAGGTCTGGAGGCGTCTTCTGAGAATTGGTCACAATGACCAAGCTAACGGTGCGTCGTGGCAAAGCCAGTTAGGCGCGCCGAAAAACGGTTGCCCTCACTGGCGTTCAGAAAACGGCGTTGACTAGGCAGAATTGGCTTGAAACTCGAGGGAAATTTGGTGAAAGTGAAACAGTAGAAGCAGCTGTTGAAACTGTCGCTTTCTGTTGTCCACGTTGGTAAATGGGATAAGAATCGCGGATCCGGGTGTATTTGGTTTTGGTCATTCTAAAAGGACTCTTGGCGGAGATAGATCGAAGGCGACGCACACGTGAAGCAGGTGCTCGAGTGATCAACGGCGGGGGGGGGGGGGAGCTACGAGAGAACAGTTGAACAACCGCCCAAGATGTGTGTTGCCTTTGCTAAGATTGGCTGCGTTGCTATCCAACTTATGGACCATGCCTAACCTCGCCTAGATGGTTGGCTGGAGGCCGCTCCGTGTGGTCTACGGGCGTTTGTGGGATCAACAAGAAGTAAACGGGCATCAGCTTCTCGTCACAATGCCAATCTGTGCTTTTTGTGTCCTCGGGGACTTACAATAGGCGCCCCGCAGGCTCTTAGGATTGGCCGGTGGATAGGTTCGGGCGGCTGGCGTCCGTGACAAGGTCTGTTGAAAGGACATACACATGGCAGAAAAGCTCAACTTCGAAGAGCTCAACAGCATGCAGCGTTATTCCCAGTGGGCAGTATTTCGCGCAATTCCAGGGGCGCTGGGCACCGAGCGTGATCAGATTAAGGCCCAGGCTGAGGAGTTCTTCGCCGAGCTTGCCAATGCTGGTACCGTGGTGGTGCGTGGCATTTATGATTTGGCTGGCTACCGCGCGGACGCGGACTTCATGATCTGGTGGCACGCCGAGGAATTTGAAGATATCCAGAAGGCAATTGCAGCATTTCGCCGTGAGACCACCTTGGGCCAGCTTACCGAGGTCACGTGGATCGGAAATGCGTTGCACCGTCCTAGCGAGTTCAACAAGTCCCACCTGCCCAGCTTCATCATGAGCGAGGATGCTGGAGCGTGGGTAACGGTGTACCCGTTTGTTCGCTCCTACGACTGGTATGTCATGGATCCAGCCAAGCGTCGCAAGATCTTGTCTGAGCACGGTCAGGCCGCGCGTGAATTCCCGGATGTACGCGCTAACACCGTTCCGGCCTTCGCACTTGGTGATTACGAATGGATCCTGGCCTTCGAGGCTCCGGAGCTGCATCGTATTGTGGACCTTATGCATGTCATGCGTTACACCGAGGCTCGGCTGCATGTGCGCCAAGAAGTTCCGTTCTTTTCGGGCAAGCGGGTTGATGCGATTTCTACTCTCATCGACGTACTTCCCTAAAAACCTTTTGAGAGCCTGTTTGCAGATGGCCTAACTTGGAGTTACGCAGTCTTGGCGGACGAGTAGGATTTGCGCATCTTTCGGGAGGAAGGGCTCACCGAAAGAGGGCACCTGCGGGAATCCGCAGGTGCCCTCGATTTTATTCGCTCTAGTCACCGGAAGACGCGAGCGACTTTTAAGCGTGCGCGTCAACTATTCGTTGACCGGCTTTTCCTCAAGCGTGAGGCTGATGGAGTTGATGCAGTAGCGCAGGTCGGTGGGGGTGTCATAGCCCTCGCCGGCAAAGACATGCCCGAGGTGTGAGTGACAATTGGCGCACAGGACCTCAACACGGTGCATGCCAAGGGAAAAGTCGTCACGTTCGATGATCCGATCCCCGGCTAGAGGCGAGAAGAAGGAAGGCCAACCGCAGTGGGACTCGAATTTTTCGGTCGAGCGAAATAGTTCGGTTCCGCAGGCACGGCAGGAATACACTCCCTCGGTGGTGGTATTGGTGTACTCGCCGATGTGTGGCGCCTCCGTACCTGCTTGTCGCAAGACTCGGTATTCCTCGGGGTTGAGGCGCTTGCGCCATTCGGCGTCGCTGATCAGCGTGAAGTCCGTCATGAGTATTCTCCTCGATCGGTGAGCTCGCGGGGTTGCGCGAGCGGCACGCAGCAGTACTTCCTCGACACGAACCGACGTGACGGACATGCGGCCGTTAGGCGTCGGAAAGCAAGGAAGCATGTGTGCGTGGTTTACTAAAGTACCACGCAACCGCAGTGGTGGATATGACCACTATTAGCAGGCACCATCCCACGGTGGCGCCAAAGGTGCCAATGTAGGAACCGAAGCTATAAAAGCGTTCGGAAGCCCAGTCGCCGGGGAAGAGCGAAAACACCAAACCCAACCATGCAAGAGGGTTCGCTCCTAGCGAAACCTCCCGCACAAACGCGAACGCAAGCGGGAATAAAAGCATGGAGTAATACATCTGACCCAGTGCGGAAAGGAAGAACACCCCGCTGAGCAACAGCCCTGAGCACAAAGCCAAGAATAAGGGTGGATCTTGCACTCGCACGCGAAGAACGAAGATCACGCCCACAGCAACCACGAGGGCAAAGACAACGAAAAGGGCAGTTTCTTCGGCTGGCGGCAAGCCGAAGTACGCAGCCGCGCCGGGAAGGCTCGAATTAGCATAATCGCGGGCAAGCCTTAGATATGGTGCCGTCGTCGACCAATAGGAACTGAAGTCCGCGACAACAAAGCTTGCCGCGAGATTAGCCACCACCGGAATCACAATGCCTCCGGCGATGATCGACCACTGCGCGCGCACCAATGGCAGCAAAAGCAGCGGCGCAAACAGTGGCTTGATAAGAATGGCAAAGCCAATGAGTACGCCAGCTAGCAGCGACCGATTGCGCAGCAGCGCCCACAAGAAGCCTGCAAAGATTAGCAGCATGACACCGTTGATATTGGCGAAGATGAGCGTATTTCTTACGGCTTCGGTGGAAAAAGCGATGCACAGGGAAAGTGGGTATACAAAGGAGCTGAGCCGATAGTCAAACATGCGGGTGAGTATCGCCAAAGCCGCGATGATTGCGGCCGCGTTCAGCAGGATGAAACCAAAGCGTGAAGCGGCAAAATGCGAGCTTAAGGCCAGTGGTGACAGCACAACCGTGGCGCCAGGGTTGTAAAGGTAGTGCGGATCAACGAAAGAATAGTTCTCAACGTATACGGCGCTGCCGTCGAGGAACCGCCGCAAGGCGTTGTACACCGTGCCGAAGTCATCGGTGGGTGAGCCGTTGACAGCGAGGAAAAATACGCAGTGGAAGATGATCATCGCAGCCAACGGCCACAGCAACGCATTTCCAATCCTGTTGGTGTCTGCACGATGAGAAAAGAGTTGGCTCACGCCGGGATCACGACGATTCAGAGAGTTTCCGTCACCGGTTGTGCTCGGTGAGGAGTCATCTGGGGCGGGAATGCCGGTGGTCCAGATCTGGTCGAGTCGGGTCTTCATTGGCGTAGGCAAAGGCGCGGTCACGAAAGCTAATGCTAATCGACGTCGCCAGTGTTGACGGGCATTGCGCGCCCCGTGCCCCCTTACTGGTGGCTTTCGCTTGCCGCCTCGGCCGAGGAGCGTCGGCGCTCATACCGCAGAAACAACACCCCGTTGGGGCAGGCAACGTGGGAACGAAGGTCAAAAGGGAGGCGCGAAACAACCCGTGAGCCCTCGCCGGTGGCCGCCGTATCAGGCGGCAGTCCCAAGATAGGGGAGCCGGAGGCAAAGACGATGCTGGGATCTATCGTCCAATTCAACACGTCGGCGCAATCATCCTTGAGAAGACGCGCGTAAAGGCTGGGGCCACCCTCGCATACGATGTGTAAGAATCCCTCCGCTTGGAGCGCGTGGATGACGGCGGCGCCGCTGATATCCGGCAGCAATAATTCACGGCACACCCCGGCCTCTACCGCTGGCGAAGGATATTTCTGCGCGTCAGCGTGTGAGCGAATCAGAATAGGTGGCACGGCGCTGGCCGCGACCACTGTGGACTCCGGTGAGAAGTTTCCTTTGCGCGAGAGGATAGCGATCGGCGGGATGGCTGCCTGCCCAACGGATGCTCTGGCCTGTTGCAGGTCGTTACTGAGCACCACGCCACCGTAATTCTCTTCACGGACGGTGTTTGCGCCGACCAGAACGACGTCGGCAAGCGCACGAGCGGCCAGTAATACTTGGTAATCCAGCTCATTACCCAGTGGCCCAGATACTCCGTCAATGCTGGACGATGCGTTGATTGTTGAGGCGAAAATGAGCCGAACAAGCGTGCGTGATGCGCCGGGGTCGCCGAGGATCGCCTGTATCTCCGAGGATAGAAGTGAAAACGGTGCTTCTGTGGCTAGTGGACTATTCATTGGCCGAACCATATTCTATTCCTGCCTTCAGGCATGTAGCCGACAACCACCGAGACTCGGAGTCGGAAAGGTGGTGACTCCTCCAAGCATGATCGAGACAATCGTGAAACGTTCATTGCTGCAGCAATACTGGAAGGAATGCTTTTAGGAGCTACTTTACTCATGGCCGAAAGCGCTCGTGCCCGATATCGATAGCCGCGGTGGTCCTGCGACCTTCGCACGTCGCTCGCCTAACCGGCGCAGACACACGTAGTGCTAGTTAACCCCCCAAGACTCAATGACAGGGGTGAATGCAAAAACCCGCAGGAAAACCTGCGGGTGAATTGGTGGTTCTAGCTGGCTTCCATGGATTCGCCCTGCAGTCGTTAACGCATGCTCCAAAGCCTCCATCGGCAGCGCATCGGTACGCATCGTCGAGCGTGTAGCAACACCAACAATTTTTCGGCTGAATACATCCACGACAAACGCGGTATAGGTGAATCCTGACAGGGTGCGAACGTAGGTAATGTCGGCAACCCAAAGCCTGCCTGGTGCCTGCGCACGAAAGTCTCGCTGTACAAGGTCTCGGCGATGATCCGGTGTCTTCTGGCTTACCGTTGTCACTGGGGTTCGCCCACGTCTGCGGCCAGAAACGCCTGCGAGTTTCATCAGACGTGCGGTCTTGTCGCGACCAATATGAAAGCCTTCACGGTTCATCGCGTGCCACATTTTGCGGATACCGTAGACCGAGAAATTCTGTGCATGCACACGCTGTATCTCTGGGATGAGCAGGCTATCGCTTAAGGCCCTTGCGCTGGGAACACGAGTGGTCGCCTTGCGGTAGCCACGAGAGGTGATGAATCCACGATCTGCCTGTTTTAGAACTCTGCAGATGGCCTCGAATCCAAATTGATCTTTGTACGCGTCGATGTAGGAGATCATTTGGTCGTGGGTCGGTCGAGTTCCGCTGCGAAAAAGCCGAAGCTGTCTTAAGAATCCCGTTTGCTCGTTTCAGTTCGCGGTTTTCTCGACGCAGACGCCTGAGTTCTTCTTCCATTGTTTCGCCGCCTGAAGCGTCAGAATTATCGCGTACTGAAGCGCTGTCACGGTACCAAACCCGCAACGTGTGGTGAGATACTCCAAGCAGCTCACCGACCTCCGTATAGGCGCGTTGCAGTGAGCAAGACTCCAGGCGGACCATTTCGATGATCTGATGGACCGCCTTCTCCTTGAACTCGACGGAATACTTTCTAGGCATAGTTCAATCCTTCCTTAGCTGAGGTAGGAACTAAACCCAGGACGCTTCATGATTCATTAATTTGTGTCCATATTCCTATGGAGCTGTTATAGTAATTGCAGGATTTGGCAAGGGTTCTTATTTTCAAACACCTGGTTGTCGAATCTGTCTTAGATTGATGACAGTTATCAACACTGGCATCTGGTTGTTTAGTCAATTTACGTCGAGAGAGGGCGGGAGTGTTGAGTAGGATTAATCAATTCCGACGAAGAGAGGAGGTGGCTCCGTGGGTTGCATTGGCGACGATCCTTGGCATTATTGCCCTGGTCCTCAGCATGCTGACGTTCACTCCTTCACAGGCGACAGCGCAGGAGGAGGACGCACCTGGCGCTTCGGAGACCGCAGATACCTCCGTCGAGAAAATTGATGTAGAGCAGCCTGAAGCTCCGGCTGCGGACACAGGAAACACTGGTGACGGTACTTCAGCAGCTCCAGAACCCTTAGAAGTCAACAAGGGTTACAACTCCGATATTGTAGTTGAGATCGAAGAGATTCAAGCTTCTGGGGATGCTAAAAAAGTTGAGGTCGGCGAGAAGGTGACCATTAGTGGTACTTGGAATGCATCGACAAGCGATGCATCTGAGGGCGCCTCTTTTTGGGTAACCTTGCCACAGGCATTGCAGCTGGACGAAAGTTCTCTGGAGCCTGACTTTGAAGCACTTGATGGCGATGTCAATGGTTTCTCCTACGACACCACGGATCAGCCGACCGGCGAGTGGGAAGTAGAAGCTGAACTGGCTGAAGAAATTAACACCAAGACTGTTAATTTCCGTACCTCCGAGGACGGAGACGCAGACGTTGCTGTAGACGTGCCAGAAGCTTTGACTCCTGCAAAGTCGGCACCGAAGGCTATGCGTATGAACCTTCAGGCTGCTGCGGATAGCCCAATTGAGGTTTTCGTAGACCGAATTACCAATAGCCCGATCACTGATCCAGAAACGCAGTTGCAGGTCGGCCAGAAAGCTCGCGTCGAGGGTTCGTGGAAAGCTACCTCGACTCTTGCGGGTGGGGAAACCTTTAGCGTTGGTTTCCCACAAGAGCTTTCGATCCCAGCGGGTTTTTCCTTTGACGTTGTAGCCGATGGCTCTGGTGATGTCGAAGAGGGCGAAGTTATCGGTAATTGCGTAGTCAATAATGACAACACCTTTACGTGTACTCTCGATGATTCTGTTGCCGGTAAGGAAAACGTTGGCGGTACCTGGTGGATTGAAGCAACTGCTACTACATACACCGATGCTGAGTCCTTAGAATTTTCGATCCCCGGAGATACCGTAAAGGTCCAACTTCCTGGTGATGGCGGCGGCATCGATGACGGCTCTGGACCGCTGGAGACCGGGAAGTCCGGCTCGGTTCTTGAAGACCGCACCTCGATTAAGTGGTCTGTTGATATCGCAGGTCCACTGCTGGTCGCCCTCGATGAGGACGAAACCGGAACCGTAGTTTTGAATGATGAACTTTCGGAGTACCTGGAATTCTGCCGTCCTGGCCAGAACAAGCTTCTTGGCGGTCGTCCAGGAAGCCAGAGCGAAATCGGTAAGCTGACCATAAGTGGCAACGCGCTGACCGTGACGCTTAACCCGGGTGAGGAATTCCGTTCGGATTACCTATACACCTTGGAGTACGTCACCTGTACCGTTAATGATCTCTTGATCACCAAAGACGGCCTTGAAGGCGGCGATTTCTCTAACTCCATCATTATTGACGGCCAGCACTACAACGGCATCATCGGTGGGTACACCGACTGGAAGCCTATTGAACTGCGCAAGCAGGGAAGCCTCCTTGGCGGAACTGAGCGTTTCCAGAAGGCAACCTGGAATATCTTCCAGCACGGTGCGAAGCTGCAAAACATTGATAAAATCACCTTGAAGGATGTTTTTGGCGCTAACCAGGAAGTCTGCGAAGGCGGCCTGAACATCACTGTGTGGGAGCAGAGTCAGCGTCCAGTATGGAACGAAGATGAAAATCGCTTTGAGCAGGGCTGGTCTCAGATCACGAGCAACTTTACCGGTGTTAAGGACGTTGCTGCTGTAGGTGCGGAAGGATTCGATACCACGATTACGTGGAACGGCTTCGAATTCAATCCGGAAAAGAACTACCGTTTCACCTACTCCAACTGCCTGACCACTGGTGGCATCCCAGATCCAGATACAGAGTTTAGTAACTCGGCAAAATTTAATGGTGCAGACCTGTCCGCTACTACCAAGTCCCCAGGAGTGACCGAAAACAAGTCTGGTCACTTGAACAAGGAAGCTAAGGAAGTAGGCGGAGAGACCCAGCCAGCTGGTACCACCATTGATTGGACCATCCGCGTTGATGGACAGAAGTTTGAGGATGCAAAAACCCTCGAAGTCACCGACGAGTTCTCCGATACCCAGGCGGTCTGCGAAGCAGACGGCAAGGACCTGAAAGAGCGTCTGAACTTCAAGCTGGAAGCACGTGACTTCGTCAGCGGCGGTGGCATCGCTACGCAAGACCTCACTGGTGCAACTGCCGTTGAACTTGATGGCAACCAGCTGACCTTTACCTTGGATGCAGACGCGTTCGGCGAAGCACACTTCAGCCGCGACTTCTCCTACTACATCAGCTACACGCTGTGTACTTCCAGTGGAGGGCTGGATGCGCAGGGCACTGAGTACTCTAACTCTGCACGCGCAACTAGTGAGACCCTGAGCCATAGCGTTAAGCAAGACTGGAACGGCGGCGCTGATGGAAACGGCGTATCCCGCGGTTCCTTCAGCTTGCTCAAGGCTCAAGCAGGTGGCTCCGCAGACTTCGGTGAAGACGCTGAATTCACCGTTCTCGTTGAGGAATTCGCACCTGTCCGTGATGAAGACGGCAAGCTGGTTCCAGCTGATCTGACCGATGCATCGGTAACTCCGGTTCAGCGCTACGAAATCAAGGTGAAGGCAGACGGCACTCCAGTCTCCGGACACTACGCTCGTGGTAACAACTGGCAGATCCGTCTGACCGAGGTTGGATTCCCAGAGGACTCTGGCTTCATTTTCGAACCAGGCCGTTTCGTTGACTCCAAGAAGGACGGCGTGACCGTTAGTGAAGATGGCTCTGAAGCTATCATCGCTATTAAGCCACGTGAAAACATTGAGGTGGAACTGCGCAACCGGGCTAACCTGGGCAGCGCAACCATCTCTAAGGAAGTAGTAGGCAAGGCAGCTGATGCAGTTGGTAACCAATCCTTCGAGGTTCTAGCTCGCATCACCAACCCAGACGGCACCAAGACTCAGCAGACTCTTGTGCTTGGAAATAGCGAAAAAGCTACCATCCCTAACCTCAAGGTCGGAACCATCGTTAAGTTCAGCGAGGCTCGTCCTGCTGACAACGACCAGGTAACCTGGGGCGACCCAGAGTTTGTACCAGGTGATGAAATCACTATCACCCAGGAAAGCCCGAATGTTACGGTTCAGCTGATGAACAAGGCTAACGACACCTACGGCACCTTCAAGATTGAGAAGAAGCTAGAGGGGCCTGAGCAGTACAACAGCAATGTTCCTGACACCTTCCTTGTCCGCGCAACGTGGACTGATGAAAACGGTGCGTCCCAGAGCAAGGAACTTCAGGTTCCAAAGAACGGCTCCGTCGACTTCGGCGAAGACCTGAAGAACGGCACCGTTGTAACCTTGGAAGAAATCCTTCCGGAAAACGGTAACGGTCTGGCATGGGGCGTTCCAGCTTGGTCTGGTGACGTCACTGTCGGCGAAAACAACCTTGGCGAAGTAACCATCGGCAAGGACGTGAAGAACGTTAAGCTGAAGAACTACGTCGATAAGAACGATGGCACCATGCGTGTTATCAAGTCTGTCGAAGGCGAAGCTGCTGAAGCTGTGCCAGAAGACGTTGAGTTCACCGTCAAGGCAACCTGGAAGTCTGGTACTGAGTACAAGTCAGAGACCCTGACTATTAATCAGAACGAGGCAACCGCGCTCTCGGAGAAGCTGCCAGTAGGCACTGAAATCACCTTTACCGAACTCGAACTGCCAGAAGTTGAAGGCGTCGAGTGGGGCAACATCACCTGGGGCACTGACCCAACTGGTGAGTCCTGGTTGAAGGCGAACCCGGATGGAAGCTACACCGGAATCATTTCCGATAACCCAGAAGAGGGTCG
Source organism: Corynebacterium sp. SCR221107 (assembly GCF_027886475.1). Lineage (NCBI taxonomy): Bacteria > Bacillati > Actinomycetota > Actinomycetes > Mycobacteriales > Corynebacteriaceae > Corynebacterium > Corynebacterium sp. SCR221107. The sequence continues at coordinate 1,796,160 of NZ_CP115670.1, read as the reverse complement.
CCTCGTTACAGTAAGCAACGAAGCCCTGTGGGCACCAGGTGCTATCTCTTACGAGAAGTACATCATCACTGATGAATCTGGTGCCGGTATCCCAGCTGCAGAAGCTAACCTGCCAGAAGGCGCTGAGTTTGAGGTCTCCATCAAGAACATCGAACTGCCAGCCGGCAAGGAACTTTCAGCAGATGCAGGCATCGCTGTTGGTGACATCATCACCTTAAACGCTGCTAACGGTTTCAAGTGGGAATCTGACAAGGTTCTGCCTAAGGGCACCACGGTCACCTTCAGCGAATTGACCCCGAAGCCACTGCCAGGTATCGACTGGAGCACCCAGATTGACTACATCGTCAATGGTGAATCCGCCGACGCACCAGCAGCTGACATCGAAGCTAATGAAGTCACCGAGGTTGAAATCCACAACCGCGTTATCCCAACCACGACCGTTGACGTTGACAAGATTGTCACCGGTACAAAGGGCAACGCTGTAACCAAGGATGAGAACGCACTGTTTCAGGTCACTGCTTCGTGGACCGATGTAGACGGCAATGACCGCCACTGCATCCTGAATGTAGTTCCTGGCCAGCAGGCAGAAGTACACCCAGAACCAGCAAACTGCGATGCATCTATTATCGACGGTAAGCCTTCGTTCCCACTGAACACGGAGATCACCTTCGAAGAAACCGGTGCAACCACCGACGTTTCCAACGTCAAGTGGGCAGAGGTTCTCTGGACGGTTGTGGGCGGCTCCGCCAACATCTCTGAGCTGGAAGGCTCTGAGACCGGCGTAGTTGTTGAATTGACCGGTGAAGCAAACGACCCAGTTAAGCTGTCCTTGGAAAACAAGACCAGCGCTAACGGTCTGATCATCATCCCAATTCCTATCTTCCCAGGTGACCACACCCCAACACCTCCAACCCCAGATACGCCAACTCCAGGTGAGCCTTCCAAGCCAGGTGAGCCAGGTGACACTCCGAAGTCTCCAGGTTCTGGCCCAAGCCAGCCATCTGACGGACCTTCCGGTTCAAAGGGCGGCGGCTTGGCTAACACCGGTGCATCCGTACTCGGCGTTGCAGGCGCAGGTCTGCTGCTGCTAGTCGGTGGTGCATGGTTGGCACTTCGCGGTCGCGGAAACAAAGAAGCCTAAACCAGGCCCCAACAATTAAGAAACAACTATTAAGTAGGAAAGGAGGGAAACTATGTTAAGTATGATTCCAATCGGAATTAACATCGAAGACATCCAGTACGTCGGCTCTTCGGTCGTCGACTGGGGGGTAGACCTCGCTATCTGGCTTTACGAAGCACTGGGTCCAGTCGGAAGCGCAACTTTCGGCAGTAGCGATCCAGCTGGTGGAATTGACATCCCAAAGCCAATCTAAACCTGCAAGCTACTTTGGTAGCTTCTAGGTAAAGACAACTCAAGGGTCTGACTCTGATTTAACATCGGAGTCAGACCCTTGTTTTGGGTCAAGTCCGCGGGAGTGGTGTATCTGCTCTTTCGATAAAACAAGTAGCGTAACGCCCTCACGGACTATCACGAGCTAAATACTGACTCTGGCTCATGCCACATCTTTCCGGATGATCTCAGAATTAATATCGTCCGAATCGATGATGTTCGCAGTCATCATCACCCTGGTCTGCTCCAAGCTCGTCAACGACATGTACCGCTTCTGCTGGATCCAATCATCATGCTGCTCCGCCAGGACAGCCCCGACCAGACGGATCACCGCATCCCGGTTCGGGAAGATCCCAACAACATCAGTGCGCCGGCGGATCTCACGATTGAGCCTCTCGGTCGGGTTATTCGACCAGACCTTGGTCCACACCGCCTTCGGGCACTGCGTGAACGCCAGCAGCTTATCCAGGGCTTCTTCCAGGTAATCAGCCACATCCGGGAACTTCTGTTGACAGAACTCCACCACATCCTTGGCCTGAGCCCACACAGATTCCGCATCCGGCTGCTGGAAAATCGTGTGGAACATCGCCGACGATGTTGGCCATTGCGTTTTCGACACCATCCCGTACAGGTTGTTGGAAAAGTGCGTGCGACACCGTTGCCAGGAGGCATTCGGCAACACCTCACCAATCGCGTGCTGGATGCCTAAGTGAGCATCACTGGTCACCAAATAGACCTCGTTGAGCCCTCGGGCCTTCAAATCCCGGAAGAAACCCGTCCACGACGCCACAGACTCACTCGTGGCGACCTGCATGCCGAGTAATTCCCGGTAGCCTTCGGCGTTGACACCGGTGGCCAACAGGACAGAAGTCTTGACCACTCGCCCGCCTTCGCGGACCTTCATCGTGAGTGCATCACAGGAAACGTAGAGGTAGGGGCCGGTATCAAGGGGTCTGGTGCGGAAGTCTTCGACCATGACATCAAGATCCTTGGCCATCTCTGATACCTGGGACTTTGAGAGATTGTTGATCCCTAAGGTGGCAACCAGGTCGTTCATCCTGCGGGTCGACACGCCTTTGAGGTAGCAGGTGGCGATCACGGTGGTCAAGGCTCCTTCGGCCCGGGTGCGACGTTCCAACAGCCAGTCGGGGAAAAACGACCCGGTTCTGAGTTTGGGCACGGCAACGTCGATGGTGCCCACGCGTGTGTCGAAGTCGCGGTGGCGGTATCCGTTGCGGGTGTTAACCCGGTCCTGAGACACGGTGGCGTAGTCGGCGCCGCACACCTGGTCAGCCTGGGTGGACAGGATCTGGTTGATGAAGCCTTGAAGCATCTCGCGCATCAGATCCGGGGATGCTTGGGCGAGCAATTCGTCAAGGTAGGTTGTCGGGTCGATAGAATAGGGTCCAGCGGCCATCGTGGGTTGTCCTTTCGAGGATATGTAGGAGTTGAGTCGAAAGGTACTGCGGTGGTCGCCTCATGTGTTCATGGGGGTCGTCACCGGCAGTTACAGATACACCACGCTAACAGACGTCACCGACGATCCACTAGAAATCGCCAGGCAGCAACGCTTCGGCCAAGACGCACTCGCCAAAGTCACAGTCTTGACCCAACCAAACGAGAACCAAGCAAACCAGGAAACAGGCCGACCAGCTCTCTACGACAACGCTATCCCAACCGACTACCAACACAACATCGGCATACAAAAGGGCACCATCAGATAAACGCAAAAGTGTCCGGCCGACGACACGCCGACCGGACACACATTTTGCTACTTAAGCCGCAAGTTTAGGCAATCTGGGCTTTGACATGCGAAAACCCCGCTCACCGGGGGTGGTGGCGGGGCCTGGTTGTGGTTCTAGCTGGGATCGAACCAGCGACCTTTCCGGTGTGAACGGAACGCTCTTCCACTGAGCCATAGAACCAAAGGAAAGAATCAGTCATCCTCTCAGCACGAATGAATCTAGCACGAATCTGTGTAAAACTAGCAATCCGCAGCTTGGAGCGCATTTTGAAGGGATTAAGGAACAGGGTTCAGCGAATGCTGGGATGGAAGATCGACGCAGCTGCAAGAAGCGGGGGGAGTAGGAAGTGCCTTTTCGTGATGGAATCCATTACTTTTCAACAAGCTGAGCGAAGGCCGTTCCGGGTGGGGCGGTGGAGGCGAAATGGAGCCCTCTGGTGCAATTTTTCGTGCACGAAGCCGTCGAAGGGGCGCAGAGGTGAGTCGACTACGCCACGTCCCGAAAAGAAACGAGGGTGATCAGATCCAACGGGATTGGCTGCAAACCAAACCTCAGTCTGCATGCCATTTTGATGTAGGACTAACTCTAAGGGCTGCCCATTTCTTTGGAAATAGCGGAAACGAAAGGAGCTGGGCTCCGAAACCTTCACTGGCTGCGTATGTCAGGGTTGGAATATTGCAAACCCTTGAGTTGGGTGCTGCGGCAGGGCATCAGCAAACCTGGCAATGACAGCAATGTGATTATCTCTGTTTAATACATGTGTGAACTGGGGATTTGTGCAACATGGTGGCAACCGGCTAATGTTTTGTCTCGCACCAGTTAGTGTGCGTGCGGATGTAGCGCAGTTGGTAGCGCATCACCTTGCCAAGGTGAGGGTCGCGAGTTCGAGTCTCGTCATCCGCTCAACGCGAAAGCGTTTTGCGCGTTTAGCTCAGCGGGAGAGCGCTTCCCTGACACGGAAGAGGTCACTGGTTCAATCCCAGTATCGCGCACAGAGTCTTCTAATCCGGACTCTTCGAAAAATGGATTATGCGGATGTAGCGCAGTTGGTAGCGCATCACCTTGCCAAGGTGAGGGTCGCGAGTTCGAGTCTCGTCATCCGCTCAGGTATGTTTTCATACTGGAGGCGGTAACGCCGCGGTGGAATGGCCGAGTGGTGAGGCAACGGTCTGCAAAACCGTGCACACGGGTTCGATTCCCGTTTCCACCTCGCAGCAAGCGCGTTTAGCTCAGCGGGAGAGCGCTTCCCTGACACGGAAGAGGTCACTGGTTCAATCCCAGTATCGCGCACAGAGTCTTCTAATCCGGACTCTTCGAAAAATGGATTATGCGGATGTAGCGCAGTTGGTAGCGCATCACCTTGCCAAGGTGAGGGTCGCGAGTTCGAGTCTCGTCATCCGCTCAAGGTAAAAAGGCGCCGGGAAACCGGCGCCTTTTTGTGTCGACAGGGCTTGTTGTGGGGTGGGGCTTCCAAGGATGGGAGCCGGGTATGTAGGGAAACGTCCCACGTTGACGTCACCAAAGTACGGTGGCAAAAACGGGAGCCGGGTACGTGCGAGGAAACGTCGGGAAGCAATGATGGGGCATGAGGTCCTTGGGTAGAAGGATCGGGTTTCTCGCGGGCTGAGACGGTGGTTGTCATTGAAGTGAGAGCTGGCTTCGACAACCCCGCCATAAGAAGTGGGGGAAGCTGGTGACCTCGCACTGGGTGCCCGGTACGGCGCGGTGAATAAGAAGCCAAATGGGACGAGAATCTCGACAAATTTCGTGCATGAATCCTTGTGCCGATTGTGGGTAGCATTGCCTAAAAAGTGTCACCGGTACCGGGTATTTCCCTGCCTTCGGGGGTATTGGAACTTGTTCATTTATTGGCTGGGTTTTTGCTCAAGCAAAGCGGTACGAATGTCGGCGCTCGGTGGTGTGGTGGCTGGATGTGATGAAAGCTTTCGGGTGGTTGTTGCGTTAAATTTCCATTTAGCTGTTTTGGCAACATTCGACACCAATGACTTCAGATTGTGGCTTCGGGACGAGTGAGCAGGCACGGTGGCGGGGGTAGTGCAAACGAAATGGAGGGAACTTTCTCCGTTGCCGCTGCGACTAATCCTTGACCCTTTCACAGGGGTTATATTCAACTGTCGGTCCCCGCGTGATGGGGAAGAAATGCAAACCGGGAGAGCGGCAACCGCTGCCCATGTTGTTTGGCGAAGCAACTTTTGGTGCGATGTCATGGTCAACGAAAGTTGGTTATAACATCTCGCTGTAAAGTATGGTTTCAAAGAACACGAGGAGAACGATGGATCACCAGATGCGCCCACACAACCTGCGCCCAGCACGCGTCCTAGCCGCAGCCACTGTGGCAGCGGGCACGCTCGGTCTTGGATGTGTGGGGCTTGGCGCCGAGCCGCAGGCATTCGCTCACGACGCTGTTGTTGGCGGCTCGCCCACCGACGGTGAGGTGCTGGCTGTTTTTCCAGAGACGATCACCCTCGACTTTTCCTCTTATCCCAAGGAGGGTTTCAACACCATGGCGGTGACTAACCAAGATGGTGAGGTGCTGTTCTCTGGGGAACCAACCCTCAGCGGTACGCAGCTGTCGTTGGCGGTGCCCAGTGGTGTTCATGCTGGGGATGGCCAATACAACGTTGGTTTCCAAATCACTTCGTCCGACGGTCACGCCACGCGCGGCAAGATTTCGTTTACCGTCGAAGGAAGTGGTGGTGCCACGTCAGGCACTGCCTCGGAAGGATCGTCCTCGGTGTCTGCGGAACAATCGAGCACGGAATCTGCCGCATCTGTTGTGCAAGCGGATGCAGAGGAGTCGAGCTCAAAGATCGGCTTGTGGGGTGGAGTGATTGCAGCGGTGGTAGTCATCGGTGCCATCGTGGTGGCTGTCAGCCGTAAGAAGCAGGGCTGATTCCAGTGAATTCACATGTTTCTGCCCAGGCCTTCAGCTGGCGTTACGCTTACATGCTGCGTGGCTTTGGGAATGCCCACCAGGTCGAGACTTTGCCCCGTTGTATGCGCACCTTTTCTCGGAATGGCTGATTCGCACAGCAGTATGAGCTAAAACCGAAGCGGATGCTGAAAAGCTACGCCACTTCCATGGAAGTCGCATTTCATTTTCTTCCCAACGTATTCAATCGTATTTCATATCAAGGAGTTTGTTTTGTTCACGTCCCGTCGCACTAAGTACGCTCTAGGCACCATCGCTGTCGCTTCCTTGCTTCTGGCTGGTTGTTCCAACTCTCAGAATGACTCAGACGCCAAGGTGGAAACCGCAACTTCCGCCGCAGTGACCACGAAGGCTCCTGCAACCACTACTGCATCTGCTTCGAATGCTGAGGAAGGTGTGACCTTCACGGACGGCTACGTCAAGGCAATGCCGGAAGGCAAGACCATGACGGGTATTTTCGGTGTGTTCACTAATAATACGGATGAAAACGTCAACGTCGCTTCTTTCACGGCTTCTGTTGATGCCGGTGCATATGAGCTGCATGAGGTCGTTGACGGTGTCATGCAGATGAAAGAAGGCGGCTTTGACATCCCGCCAGGGCAGTCGATGGTTTTGCAGCCGGGTCACGAGCACATGATGCTTCTCGATGTTCCCACCCCGATTTTGGCCGGCGACACCGTGGACATCACTGTGACCCTGTCGAATGGTGAAACGATTGAGGTAGCTGACCTTCCAGTGAGAGACCTCGCAGCCGGTGAGGAAAACTATGGCGGTGGTATGGACATGTCTACCACCGAGTCCGGCATGGCTGAAATGTCGGAGATGGCTCACTAAGAGCCCACTTGGTGGGGTATCCAGCAGAATATGCCGCTGCGATGCCAGCCCGGCAGGTGTTTGGTTCAAACCTGCCGGGTAAAAGCGATAGTCTGGGCTCTAGGGACGGCAGGCGAGGGTGTCTTGCGATGGTGTGAGGTAGACATAGCCGAAGAACGTTATTCTTTCGGTTGTTCATACACTGTGGCCGAGCCTCATCCTTATGTAGAGCCTAGACATACAAGGTGCTTCGAGAAGTATTAAAAAGTTTAAGATTGCCTCGCTTCCTTTTTCCTATGATCTAACACATTGATGCCGTAGGTAACAAAGACTTACAGTGGCTGCCTGTGGTCATGGTGGTCATGGTGGTCACTGTATTCATAGTTGTTTAGCGTCGTGCTTTCCGACGCCAAGGTTGTCCTCTTGATGCGGGTGTGGTCCGAACTTCTCGGTTAGACGTCAATGGCAGCAACATTGACACAACGGTGCTGTCACATGGTGATAAAAGGCCCGAATAAAGGGCAAGGATGGAGATGATTTTCGTGACGGGTGATCAGTTTCAACCACCGGCAGATCCAGGCGAATTGAAGCCGAGTTCGGTGAATGGCCTTGGCAACAAATGGAAGCTTTCTCGGCGCAACTTTGTGCTCGGCGGGGCAGCCTTCCTCGGCGCTGGCGCGCTTGGCGCGTGTGCCTCAGAAGATGATGCTGCAACCGAAGCAAGCGGCGCAGCAACAGATACTGCTGTGGCGGCAGGGTTGAAGACGGTCGAATTTGATGGGGAGCACCAGGCTGGTATTGCTACCCCGGCTCCGGGTTTTCTTACATTGATCGGGTTCGATCTGCGGGCGGGTGCTGATCTCGCGGCGGTCGAGCGTCTCATGAGGTTGTGGACGGAAGATGCACGCAGTCTCACCCAGGGGAAGAATCCACCAGGTTCCCTAGAGCCAGAGCTGAGCGTACTTCCAGCTAACCTCACCGTCACACTCGGAGTAGGGCCGCGCTTTTTCGACATCGTCGGAAAGCAAGATCAAAGACCAAGCTGGCTGGAACCACTCCCGGTTTTTAGCAAGGACAAGCTAGAGGAACAATGGGGGCAAAGCGATATAGTCCTGCAGATATGCAGCGACGACCCCTTGCAAAATGCGTTCGTTGCTCGGCATATGACACGGTCGGCCGCGACGTATGTGTCTACGAAATGGTTCCAGCAAGGTTTCCTTAATGCGCCTGGCGTGCGTGAGGAAGGGGCAACTCCGCGTAACCTCTTCGGCCAAATCGATGGCACCGTCAACCCTCGAAACGATGAGCAGTTTTCTGCCCAGGTGTGGATTGATGACAAGGATGACTCTCCAGAATGGTTGCGGGGAGGCTCTTGTCTCGTCGTACGCCGTATAAACATGAACCTCGATACCTGGGAAATGCTCGATCGAACCTCACGCGAAAACGTCATGGGCCGCAAGCTAGACAATGGTGCCCCCTTGACTGGCAGTGATGAGTTTGATGATCCGGACTACGACGCGCTTGATAGTTACGGTATTCCCGTCATTGATGTCAATTCCCACATGGCTCTGGCCACGGCTCACGATGAGAATAAGGAAGATCGAATTCTACGGCGTTCCTATAACTACAACCTGCCCCCGGAGCCGGGAAGCGAGCAGCTTAGCAACGCGGGATTGGTATTTTGTTGCTATCAAAAAGATCCGCGCAAGCAGTTCATCCCTATCCAACAGCGGCTGGATGCCTCCGACCGCCTCAACGAATGGATCACGCACATCGGTTCTGCGATCTACGCCATCATGCCAGGCACTCATTCATCCGAAGGATATTGGGGTGGCTCACTACTGAAGGCTGAGTAAGAGCCTGTAGACTGGTCAGCGTTTACGTCTTTCGTACAATACGCCGGCCTCGAACAAAGCCGTCGCGGGGCTTGCCCAAGGCTTGAGTGCGCGGATATGCGTGCTCAGGTTTCGAATGTCGGTCGCATCACTTAAGGCCAAACAGCCCTCATTTACGTTGAGCTGCCTTGCGTCCAGGTATGACGCGGGCACAAAGTGCATAAAGGAGCACGAATTCATGGCACATGTTGCTCAGGCGCAGGCCAACCCGCACGCCTTCTTCTCGGTTCCTGCCGGAACTGCGGTCGGCGAGGCGATGCGGGATTTGGAACTTCCCAACAAGGGCCCGGAGGCCATTGTTTGTGTTAAGGACACGAACGGTGAGCTCAAGGATCTGTCCTTCGTCCCGGACACCGAGGCTTCGTTCCAGCCTGTCCCGGCCAACACCGAGGAAGGCCGCAGCGTCATTCGTCACTCCTGTACACATGTGCTTGCGCAAGCTGTGCAGGCGGAATTCCCAGGCACAAAGCTCGGTATCGGTCCAGCCATTGAGAACGGCTTCTATTACGACTTCGACGCGGCACAGCCTTTTACGCCTGAGGATCTTCAGACGCTGGAGAAGCGAATGAAGAAGATCATCAAGTCGGGACAGAAGTTCGAGCGACGCGTCTACGCCAGCCAGGAAGAGGCTGCCGAGGCGCTGGCGAATGAGCCATACAAGTTGGAGCTCATCCAGGACAAGGGTTCGGTCGATCCAGACTCCGATGAGGCGACCGAAGTTGGCGCTGGCGAGCTGACCGGCTACTACAACGTCAACCCGCGCACCGGTGAAGTCGAGTGGTATGACTTGTGTCGCGGACCGCATGTACCGACCACCAAGTACATCCCAGCCTTTGCACTCATGCGTTCATCCGCTGCGTATTGGCGAGGGGATCAGTCCAAAGCAGGGCTGCAGCGCATCTACGGCACTGCATGGGAGTCCAAGGAAGCGCTCGAGGAATACCAGCACATGCTGGAGGAGGCCGAGAAGCGTGACCACCGTCGTCTCGGCAACGAACTCGACCTTTTCAGCTTCCCCGACGAGATTGGATCCGGCTTCCCCGTGTTCCACCCCAACGGCGGAATCGTGCGCATGGAGATGGAGCAGCACTCCCGTCGCCGCCACTTGGAGGCTGGCTATTCCTTCGTGAACACCCCACATATCACAAAAGGTGATTTGTTCAAGAAATCCGGTCACCTGGACTGGTACAAGGATGGAATGTTCCCGGCCATGCAGCTCGACGGCGAGTACGACGAGGATGGCCACTGCATCAAGCAGCCTCAGGATTACTATGCCAAGCCGATGAACTGCCCGATGCACAACCTCATCTTCGCCTCCCGCGGTCGCTCCTACCGCGAACTGCCACTTCGCTTGTTTGAGTTTGGCACCGTGTATCGCTACGAGAAATCCGGCGTGGTGCATGGCCTGACCCGAGCTCGCGGCTTCACACAGGACGATTCCCACATCTATTGCACGGAGGATCAGCTTGAAGCTGAGTTGACCTCGGTTCTGGAATTCATCATCTCCTTGCTGAAAGATTATGGTCTTGATGATTTCTACCTTGAGCTTTCCACCAAGGATCCGAACAAATACGTCGGATCAGATGAGATCTGGGAGAAGGCGACTGGCATCTTGGAGTCTGTGGCCGAGAAGTCCGGTCTGGAACTGGTTCCAGACCCGGCAGGTGCTGCATTCTATGGTCCGAAGATTTCCGTCCAGGCCCGCGATGCGATTGGTCGTACGTGGCAGATGTCTACTGTCCAGTTGGACTTCAACCTGCCTGAGCTCTTCGAGTTGGAGTACACCGCTTCTGATGGAACAAAGAAGCGTCCTATCATGATTCACCGCGCATTGTTCGGATCCATCGAGCGTTTCTTTGGCGTGCTTCTAGAACACTATGCCGGCGCCTTCCCCGCGTGGTTGGCACCGCACCAGGTCATCGGCATCCCGGTTGCGGAGACCTTCTCCGAGCACCTAGAGCAGGTGGCCGCGAAGCTACGGACTCGTGGCATTCGTGCCGATGTGGATACCTCCGATGATCGTATGCAGAAGAAGATCCGCAACCACACCACCGCAAAGGTGCCCTTCATGCTGCTTGCCGGTGCACGCGATGTGGAGGCCAACGCGGTGAGTTTCCGTTTCCTTGACGGAACGCAGATCAATGGAGTTGACGTTGATAAGGCGGTCGAAATAATCGCTGATTGGATTAGCAACCGAGTCAATGATCAGCCGACAGAAGCCAACGTTTCCGCTAAGCTGGACTAGGACTTTAAAGGCTGCTTGAAGCTATGAGGGCGGGAAGAAGCAAGGACCCACGTTTCTTCCCGCCCTTTTTCATGTGGCACATTGATTCCTCATGCACGAGCAAGAGTTCCACGGCGTGGCGTGCGAGTTCGCAGTTGTCGAGTTGCTGCTGGCCCGAGATTGGAAGCATTGCTGCGTGGAAAGGATCCAGATGCGAAGAAGTAAGCGATGACCAGAAGAAGTGAGTATTCGGGTATTCCGATTCTTCGCCGCACGAGGCGAATTGAACCTGGGGTTGACCGTAAAATTTCTTATTCTTCAGCAAGGGGTAAAGCAGTTGAGTGATCAATACATCGATACCGGAGTAGGAATTCCGGATCGCCTTGAACGCTTGTGGGCGCCATATCGAATGAGCTACATCACCAACAGGGTTGGGAGTCAGGACGGTGACGCCTCGAAGCCAAAAAAGAAGGAAAATCCCTTTACCGCGATCCCGAAGTTAAGCGATGAGGAGGGTCTCGTCGTCGCACGTGGTGAATTGGTATACGTGCTGCTGAATCTCTTCCCCTATAACTCCGGGCACATGATGGTTGTTCCCTACCGTCAAGTCGCCAACCTTGAGGACCTGACCCTTGAGGAGTCAAGTGAATTGATGCTCTATGCGCAAACGGCCATCAAGGTTTTAAAGTCTGCCTCCAACCCTGACGCGGTTAACGCTGGATTTAACCTAGGTAAGTCCTCCGGCGGGTCGGTCAGTGACCATTTACACATGCACATCGTGCCACGGTGGAATGGTGACTCCAACTTCATGACAATCGTCGACGGCACCAAGGTCTTGCCGCAGCTGCTGCGCGACACGCGCCGTCTGCTCGCGGAAACGTGGATGAACATGCCGGACGCCCCAGGAGAATGCCATGCTTAGTGTTCACGGAAGAAAGCCCGCAGCTGTGGTTGTTGAGCCCGTTGCACGTGGATTGATAAAGGTGGGGTTTAGCCCGAATGCGGTTACCCTGATCGGAACCGTTGCCACCATCGCGGTGGCTGTTGTCTTGATTCCCACCGGTCATCTGTTTGCTGCCGCGGTGTTGTCGGGTGTTTTCGCGGCTTTCGACATGGTCGATGGAACGATGGCGCGCATGCGCGGGGGCGGAACAAAATTCGGTGCCACCCTTGATGCCACCTGCGACCGAATCACAGACGGCGCACTCTTTGCCGCGATTACCTGGTGGTTGGTCTACTCCATGAACGCAAGCCAGGCGCTCGTCGCTGCCTCCTTGAGTGTGATCGTGTCCTCGCAGATCATTTCTTATGTCAAGGCTCGCGGTGAGGCCAGCGGATTCAAGATGGTCGGTGGCCTTATCGAGCGCCCGGAGCGGCTCATCTTAGGTCTTGGCGGCATCGGACTTGCTGGCGTCGGAGTCCCCTATGCGCTCGAGGTATGCCTCTGGGTCCTCGCGGTGGGCAGCGTGTTTACCGTGGGGCAGCGACTCTACATGGCCTCCCAGGCCCCTGAGGGGCAACAAAAGATTGCGGCGCCGGCCGGGGCGAAGGACTTTAGTGAATAAATGAACGCCGCAAAAAAACTTCAAGAGACGGCATCCCGCCTTTTCACATCGGTTACCCGGGGCCTTCGTGCATCGGTGCTGGCACATCCCGAGCGCTGGGGCGAAGAACTTGCGGCTAACGGATACATCGCCGGGTGGAAACTGATAGCGCATTTGCCATTGGGCATCACCGCGCCCCTATTTAGAGTGGGAGCAGATATTGCCTCCAAAAAGGGCAAGGGTATGCCCCAGCTGCGTAAGAATTTGGCTCGCGTGGTAGGTGAGAACAACGTCACCGACGCATTGATCCGAGACTCCATGCGTTCCTATACCCGCTATTGGCTGGAGGCTTTCCGCTTGCCCAGCCTGGCGGGCGATCCAACGACCGTGCAACGGTTTGGTGATGCCATTATCGGAAAGGATCAACTCGAAGCCTCCATCAATTCTGGTAAAGGCGTGGTGCTTGTACTTCCTCATACCGGGAACTGGGATATGGCGGGGATGTTCCTGACCTCGCGATACTCGAAATTTACTACGGTTGCTGAACGCCTGAAGCCGGAGCGTTTATTTGATGCATTCGTGGAATACCGGCAGTCTCTGGGCTTTAAGGTGCTTGCACATGAAGGTGCCACGGGTCCTTATGAGGAACTTCGCATGGACGTCTCAGCAGGCGGCATCGTATGCTTGCTAGGGGAGCGGGATCTGAAGAAATCCGGCGTGGAGGTGGAGTTTTTTGGCGAAACCACCCGCATGCCCGCTGGTGCGGCACGCCTAGCCCTCGATACAGGAGCTCCGCTGCACGTGGTCCACACGTGGTTTGAAGGCGATGGCTGGGGCACTTCTATTTCGAAGCCTTTAGAGTCGACAACCTTAAGTGGTCTCATCCAGGAGATGGCGGGTCATTTCGAAGAAAACATTCGCCAGCACCCGGTGGACTGGCACATGCTGCAGCCACTGTGGCTGGCGGATCTCGATCAAAAACGCTATGAAAAAGGCATTTCCTAACAAAATTATCGGTTTGAATCAGGCACTCCCAGCTCAGCGCGAGTTGGTCAAGCTCCGAATCTTGCCGGAGGTGGTACTTGTAAAAAAACGGCATGCGGGATGGCTTCGGTATAATCCTTAGCCAATGTGTCGGCTATGCCGGTAATCAGACGGCAAGGGCGTTTGCGCACACATGGCTGCGGTCAGCTGCGAGCGTGTCGAAAGGGAAACTGTAGAAAGTGGAGGATGTGAAGGGTGAAAATTGGAATCGTGTGCCCGTATTCCTTCGACCAACCAGGTGGAGTACAATCTCACATCCTTGATCTGGCAACGAAACTTATAGCTTTGGGACACGAGGTCAAAGTTCTCGGCCCGGCGGCAGACTCCACGGACCTTCCTGAATTTGTGGTACACGGCGGGGGAAGCATCCCAATTCCCTACAACGGTTCGGTTGCCAATTTGTCCTTTAGCCCGCACACCTTTGCTGTGGCCCGCGAATTTATCCGCGAAGGGCAGTTCGACGTTTTGCACATTCACGAGCCGAATTCGCCTAGCTTCTCATTCGCCAGCCTTCGGCTGGCTCATGGACCGATTGTTGCCACGTACCACGCCTCCAGCTCTGGTTCGCTACTGCTTAAGCTGGCGCTTCCCATCCTGCGCGGTTCTTTGGAGAAGATCCGCGGGGGCATCGCGGTCAGTGAGATGGCACGTCGCTGGCAGGTCGAGCAACTTGGTGGCGATCCAGTGCTTATCCCCAACGGTGTGGAGGTCGCAGCGCTATCGAAGTTTCAGCAGATTAGGTCGGATCCGGACACGGTTCGCATCGCTTTTTTGGGACGGTTGGATGAACCGCGCAAGGGGCTGGATATCTTGCTACGGGCAAAGGAACAGCTAGATCGTCCTGCCGAGTTTGTGGTGATGGGTGGCGGAAAGCCTCGCGAGGTGGCAGGCGTTACCTTCGCGGGCCGCGTCAGCGATGAAGAAAAGGCGGAGATCCTTGGCTCTTCGGACATTTATGTCGCCCCGAACACCGGTGGGGAAAGTTTCGGCATCGTTCTCGTTGAAGCGATGGCCGCTGGATGTGCCGTGGTTGCTTCCGATTTGGAGGCCTTTTCCGCTGTGTGTGCGGCCGACTCGCCGCATCCGGCCGGGCTGTTGTTCCGCAACGGCGACGTCTCGGATTTAGCATCGAAGCTGCGCACGCTGATTGATAACCCCGGAGCCCGCGTCGAGCTTGCTCAGAGAGGAGTGCAGCGCGCGCAGATCTATGATTGGGACGTGGTGGTTTCCGATATCATGCGGGTGTATGAGACGGTAGCCGATGGGACGAAGGTGGAATGCTAGACGTGTCTACCTTGTGGTTTGTCCTGCTTGCCGTCATCCTCACGGTAATTGTTTATTGGGCATTCTCCACGGCTCAAAGGCTTAATCGGTTGCATATTCGTACCGATTCCGCGCTTCAAGCTCTTCAGGCCGCACTGGACAAGCGTGCCGCCTTGGTGGCGGCTCTGGAGCCGTCGTCGCAGCCAATCGCTGAGGCTGCGGAGTCGATAAAGCTAGCTTATGACACCTTTGAAGCCCGAGCGAATGCTGAGCGAGAAGTGTCTCGGGTCATCGCTGACATGGGAGAAAACACTCCGGCTCGAATTGTCGATGCGCAGGCGCGCCTGCAGCTGGCGCACCGCTTTTATAACGACGCCGTATCTGACACCCGAGCATTGCGCACCCGAACCGGAGTGCGCGTATGCCGCCTCGGCGGCACGGCCAAACTTCCGGAGTATTTCGAATTTAACGATTTCTAGGGCGGTTCGTTTTTGCTAGCGAGATTCATGCACTAGTTTCGCAGTGTTGGCAAACATGGTGGTTGCTCGACCGTGGAATTTTTGCCGGCACCGGTGCCAATTTCTGACACTTGATTGCCTGGGACCGCGTTGGTATTCATTGCTTTCCGACGTCCACAGGTTAGTTTCCACGTGCGGTTTCTTGTTTCCAGATGCCAACCAGCCAGGCTAGGGAAAGCCCCGTGATGATGAGCAGCAAGGTGTTGCGGATTATCAGCAGGTAGATTCCGGTCGGGTCGCTAATCGGCTGGGCGATGATGGGATCGTAATGGAAAGGATAAAGCTGCGAGGTCACCAACGACATCGCGGCTGTCAGAGCCATAATTGCTTGAACTATACGTTCGCGGCCGTAATATGCCACAGCAACGATGCATAACGGTGCCAACCACAGGACATACTGCGGGGAAAACACCTTGTTGGTTACGAGCATCAGGCACACGATCAGGATGCTTGCAGCCAAGGAGGACTTTGGTGACCACCGGCGGTGAGAGACCAAGTAAACAATGCCCCACGCCGCGCACAGGGCCACCGCCGCCAACAGCGCGATGGAGGAAACCTGCGCTGCGGTAGCAACGCCGGGTCCGGTTACTTCGAAACTTTTCGACGCGGCATAGGAGACGTGGTAGTCTTCCGGCTTTGTGAAAGCCAGCCACATGAACGGGGTGGCAGCAACCGACTCGATTTGAAGTCCACGCTCGCCTTGGTAGGTCAGGGGAGAGATGAGCCTGTCAAAACCAGAAAAAAGGGCGACTAGCACACACAATCCGATGAGCGTACCTATAAAAACCCACACGGCCTGCATGCGCTTGCGGTTGACCAATACAACCGCCAATACCCCCGGCCAAAGCTTCATGGCAGTTGCCCACGCAAGAAGCTGTGCTGCAACAGTGGTGCGGGTAAACAGAGCGAAACCGGCGATGCCGACGAGGACGCCGGTGAAAATATCTAAGCGTAAGAATTGCGTGTGTGGGGCCAATACTGCAAACAAAGACCAGACATAAGCGGCGGGAATTCTAAGGGGGGTCTTCGAAGCCATGATCACGCCCAGGAATGCGGCGTCCACAAGGAAGGTCAGGAATACGAACGCGATTACGAATTCCCACATGCCGTGCCCGATGAGCCAGTGGAGAGCCTTAACTGGCCACACTCCGACAGCTGGGTATTCCTGCATCGCCTGCGGGTCGATACCGGATGCTGCCTTGAAATAGTATTGAACATCACCCTCGGGGATGGTGTTGAGCTGCATGATTTTCAGCGCCACGCAGTGTGTGAGTGCCCAGAATGCCCAGATCCACCAGTCCTTGTGCGTGATCGTCCTACTCGAAACTGATGCCGATGGTTGTGAAGTCAATGCGTGGATCGCCACATCCGGTTCGTCGAAATCCGAAGGAGCGGCGGCGGCATTGCTGGAAGAGCCTTGGGGCGGGGGAGTATTCAATGCAGGGATCTTTTTCGTCGAAATTCTTTTTTTACCCACTGAGGGGGCGGGTTTAAAAAGACGCTATCACGACAGGCCAAGGGTGTGCGGCAATGAGTCCGAAGGTGATCCGTGACCCCTATTAATTCGCTATCTGCTGCTCTCGGCATTCCCCGGCGGCTGGTGCTTGGCATAGTCACACCGAAGTGTTCGCTTTAGTGGGGTTTCACGTTGGTTTTTCAATTGGGTCAAGCACTGCAATGCAACGGTGTCTGTGCAATATCTTTTTCGTGCCAGTCGTTGTTGCATCGGCTGGAAGAGTCGGGTCCTATGGTCGTCGGAAAGCAAGAAAAGCGATGCTACCTGCCACTTGAATGCGTGCCGGTGAAGCTGGGGATGCGGGCATTATTTACGTAGGCCGAAGATTTTATGGGCAGGTTGCAGCGAAAACCTATAACCGGCGGTAAGGTTGAGAAGCACGGTTAATGAATTAGTTTCAGAGTGTCTCTTTTGCCCCCTGTCTTCGTTGGGCCACGCGGTCGCGGCCCCAGCGCTGACATGCAAGAGTCTCGTGTCCTCGTGAGAGTCTTATGCTCAAAACAAGGGGATCGAGGCAGCACTGCGGTGACGTAAGCAAAAGGGGACTTTCCAATCAGCGCGGAGTGAATGACAAGTGCCAGTTATCGAAGATATCCTCAATCTTGAATATATCGACACCGACATCTACCGCGGTGCTGCTATTGAGTCGATGCTCAGCCGCACCTTCGGCGGCCAGGTCGCCGCGCAAACCCTCGTCGCGGCGACGAAGACGGTCGATCCTATATTCCGGGTTCACTCCCTCCACGGTTATTTCGTCGGTCCTGGCAATTCGCACAAGCCAACCGCCTTCCTTGTCGACCGCATTCGCGACGGTCGCAGCTTCGTCTCCAGGCAGGTCACGGCGGTCCAAGATGGGCACCCGCTTTTTATCATGCAGGCAAGCTTTCATCGACGCGACGATGAGGGACCCGAGCACTCCGATGCGATGAGGGCCGTTCCCATGCCCGATGAAATTGAGCTCAACACCCCGCTCGATGCCAGCCGACGGGCCCTGTTGGAGGAATGGGGTGACTGGGACATCAGAGTCGTACCCTCGGAGGATTTTGAACACAATAAGTACACCGCAAGCCAGCAGGTGGTGTGGATCAAATCCAAGCGGCAGCTGCCCGACGATGAGACTTTCCACATCTGCACCCTGGCCTACATGTCCGACATGACGCTGCTGCATTCTTCCCTCGTGCCGCATCCTAACCATAAGGTGCAGATGGCTTCGCTCGATCACGCCATGTGGTTCCTGCGTCCATTCCGTGCTGATGAATGGCTGCTTTATGATCAAATCTCGCCATCTGCGCATGCCGGGCGCGCACTAACTCAAGGCCGCATCTTCAACCAGCAGGGCGACTTGGTTGCCGTGGTCACGCAGGAAGGTTTGACGCGAACCCTTCGAAAAGGAGTCAAATCCATTCCGATCGAGAATCCGAAGCACTAGGAATGTGGAGCACCATCAGCGATTTTTCGGCATCCCGTCCGAAATGGTGGTGATCCATGCTACGCCTCGTGCGTGATCTGTCCTCACTGGCTCTGTGACCGGAACAACGACGAGCTTCGCCCGTCGGCACGCTCAACGCGCTGGGGTACCACCCACCTTGTAGGGGCTAAGAAGGCGACGATGTCAAAAGCCACCTGGGCTGGCGAACATGGGGTGGCGAACATCGGTAGGAAAGCCGTTTGTCGCAATCACAGTCTCCGCGTTGTCAAAGAAATTTCCGTTTATTTCGCATGCTTGGCGACGCTGGCAGCGTCCGCAGCTTCTGTGTGACGGAAGCAGGGAAGCTTCAGTTGCTATCCTCGCCACAGCATCGCTTTAGCTGTCCCCGCCACCTGCGCACTTTGCCGGGTAGGCATTCAAGGCGCAGTTAGTGCGGTGGACGCTGGTGGCTCGGAAGGAATCGGTAGGAATGAAATCCGCGAGTAGAGCAGCGGTGGTCGTTCGGAGGTTTCCGGGAACAATGCAGTATAATGGCCACGTTGTACTGCAGCGTCGCATTTCTGTCGATGTAACGATTGGTAGAAATGGGCAGTTGCCGCCGCAAACCGCTACCGATTTTGGACCTTGATGCGTGCATGAGGGGCATGAGTCTGTAGGCGAATATGAACCGGTAGGCAACACGCGGATGCAGCCTACGTCGATCGTGAGAAAAGAAAACCTCACTAGGTCGGGCATGGATCACAGAGGCGTTAAGGCAACGTGATGTGGGCACGCCACTTCTGCTCGCGCAACGAGGACACGTGGCGAAAGGCACGTGCTTTTGCACAGCAAGGCTTTAGCCAGCCACGTTGGGTTTTCACGAAGTTTGATAGAAAGGTTTAGGATGTCCGGGCACTCTAAATGGGCAACAACCAAGCACAAGAAGGCTGCAAATGATGCCAAGCGTGGCAAGGAATTTGCAAAGCTGATTAAGAACATCGAAGTTGCGGCGCGCACCGGTGGTGGCGATCCGGCGGCGAACCCTACCCTCGATGACATGATCAAGAAGGCCAAAAAGGCCTCCGTACCTAACGACAACATCGAGCGCGCTCGCAAGCGCGGTTCCGGTGAAGAGGCGGGTGGCGCTGACTGGCAGACCATTATGTATGAGGGATATGGCCCAAACGGTGTGGCAGTGCTCATTGAGTGTTTGACTGACAACCGTAACCGCGCGGCTTCCGAAGTACGTACTGCTATGTCCAAGAACGGCGGTAACATGGCAGAGTCTGGTGCCGTGTCCTACCTGTTCTCCCGCACGGGTCTCGTGTTTGTTGCCAAGGGCGAATTGACCGAAGATGACGTCTTGATGGCAGTGCTGGATGCAGGCGCTGAGGAAGTCAATGACCTAGGCGATCGTTTTGAGATCGTCTGCGCGCCGGGAGATACTCCGGCCGTACGTGACGCGCTGGAGGAAGCAGGCATCGAGGTGGATGACTCTGAGACCGACTTCCGCGCATCCGTCGAGGTTCCGCTCGGTGCTGCCGAGGCCAAGCGCATCCTCCGTCTGGTCGATGCACTCGAGGAATCGGATGACGTTCAAAACGTTTACACCAACATGGATCTCAGCGACGAGGTACTTGCTGAACTCGAGGCTGAGTAAAAAACTCGCCGCGGGCTGCACCAATGCTGCCACCAATGCAGCAAGGCACACACCGATCACATCGGATGGTGTGCCTTTTGCTTTTCTAGCCATTTCGAAAAAATGTGCTAAATTTGCGGTGTTGGCGGCAATGTGCGAGTAAAACCCTGAATGCGCAGTGGTTAACGGCGCAAACGATGCCAGTCGATTGACCTGGCTCAGCGTTTAATGAAGTCCAGATTGTTTTTTTGGGAGAATCTCACCGGGGTTTTTCGGAATTGCTGATGTTGCTTGAGATAAACCTCTTAAGGAAAGGAGATCCGGCTGATGTCGATCGCAGGCTTGCGGGTCATGGGAATTGATCCAGGATTGACCCGATGTGGCCTTTCCGTGGTTCAAGCTGGTCGAGGTCGGCAGGTCCTGCCCATAGCTGTGGGAGTGGTGCGCACGCCTGTCAACGCGGATCTTCCCCGACGTTTACTTGAACTGTCGGACGCTGTCAATGAGTGGATGGATCAATATCAACCCGATGTCGTTGCCATCGAAAGAGTTTTTGAGCGCGGAAATGTCTCCACAGTGATGCAAACCGCGCATGGCGTGGGCGTACTCATGCTCGCGGCCGCGCAGCGTGAACTTGAGGTGTTTATGTACACACCGAGTGAGGTAAAAAAGGCTATCTCCGGCAATGGGCGCGCAGACAAGAAACAAATGACGTCGATGATTACCCGTATCCTTGGCTTGGCTGAACCTCCCAAGCCTGCCGATGCGGCCGACGCACTGGCGCTTGCGGTATGCCATTGCTGGCGGGCACCCCTCATCGAACGCCAAGGGGCGATTGAGAAAGAGACTGAGACCGCCCGAAGACGTCAGCAAGGTTTGCTTGGTCAGGCAAAAGCCCAGTCCATCCGTGCGGAACAGCAGCGGCGCGTGGGGCAGCCGTCCAGTGCATTGCATACTTCGGCAGAATGGCAAGGAAAGTTCACACCCTAGTAGTGATCGATAATTTCACTAATGCTATTGTCACCGCCCTACATTTGTTTTCGCACAATTCGAGAACACTCGATGTGTAGATTTCCATCACTAGAATTCATAAGGAATGCCCATGATCGTTTCTCTTCGCGGAGTCGTCATTGAAATTGGACTTGGAAGCGCTGTCATCGAATGCAATGGCGTCGGCTATGAGGTTCTTGCAACCCCGGCAACGCTTGCCCAGCTGCATCGCGGTGAAGAAGCGTTCATGCTGACGCAACAGGTCATTCGCGAAGATTCGAACACGTTATACGGGTTTGATTCAGTTGAGGCGCGGGCTATGTTCATGTTGTTGCAGACAGTCTCTGGGCTCGGTCCCCGCTTGGCCATGGCCGCGCAGGCGGTGTATTCCTCACAAGACTTATCGACATTTATCCATAATGGTGATGCACAGGCACTTCAAAAGATTCCGGGTGTGGGCAAGCGAATGGCCGAACGCCTCATTGTGGATCTCAAAGATAAAGTCGACGCGGTCCCAGAAACAGCAACGCCGGCGCGGGGAGTAACGCCGGTGGCAACTTCTGCCAATGAAGCACAAGTCATCGAAGCGCTCGTCGGCCTGGGCTTCCGGGAAAAAGAAGCCGCGGCCACGGTGGCTGCGGTTGTCGCAGAGGATCCGTCGCTTTCCACAGGTGCGGTATTGCGCAAGGCATTGAACTTAATGGGATCGCGTTAAGAGTCTGTATAGACGAGGCTAACGCACTCGATAAAGATACGATGGTGAATGTCTGAATTAAAGGAGCGCACATGAGCAACGTCGAGAAGACGGAGTTTCGCTTGCCAGCGGGATATCCCGCTGCGCAGTCGACTCAGTCGAATCAACAGCAACGTCCTCGCTCGTCAGATGTGGACGCGAACTTGCAAGTAGACGAGGCCGATTCCGAGGTTTCGCTGCGCCCGCGTTCCCTCAGCGAGTTCATCGGCCAGCCCAAGGTTCGCGACCAGCTCGATCTCGTGCTTACGGGTGCAAAAAACCGCGGCGTGACCCCGGATCATGTGTTGCTTTCGGGTCCCCCTGGCTTGGGCAAAACGACGATGGCGATGATTATCGCTTATGAACTAGGAACGAGCCTACGCATGACGTCCGGCCCAGCGTTGGAACGCGCCGGTGATCTTGCTGCGATGTTGTCTAATCTGATGGAGGGTGATGTTCTCTTCATCGACGAAATTCACCGCATGGCGCGCCCGGCGGAAGAAATGCTCTACATGGCGATGGAAGACTTCCGCATCGATGTAATCGTGGGCAAAGGACCCGGCGCCACCTCAATCCCACTTGAGCTGGCACCTTTTACTCTGGTCGGGGCAACGACCCGTTCTGGTATGCTGACAGGTCCTTTGCGTGACCGCTTCGGCTTTACTGCACAAATGGAGTTTTATGGGGTCGAAGATTTGACGAAGGTGGTCACACGTGCGGCAAAAATCCTGGGGGTTCCCATCGATCCTGATGCGGCGAAGGAGATTGCCTCTCGCTCCCGGGGGACACCACGCATTGCCAACCGCTTGCTGCGGCGTGTGCGAGATTTCGCTGAGGTTCATTCGAACGGGCACGTTGACCTCGCGAGTGCTAGGGCGGCTCTCTTAGTGTTCGACGTCGACGAGATGGGGCTTGATCGCCTTGACCGTGCGGTTTTAGAAGCCCTTATCAAGGGCCACGGCGGAGGCCCAGTGGGGCTCAACACGCTGGCAGTGGCGGTCGGGGAGGAGCCTTCCACTGTGGAGGAAGTCTGTGAACCTTACCTCGTCCGCGCGGGCATGATCACTCGCACTGGCCGGGGGCGCGTAGCAACCGCGGCTGCATGGCATCATCTCGGACTGGAGCCTCCCGAGGGAACGATGGGAACACTGTACTAAGGTCATCGACTGCATACGCGGCGCACCTGCGTCGAGTATGCGCATGCATCGATTCTCGACGGTGAGAAAGACGGATCGGTAGGGGCTAGGCATCCGGCAGCTCGCATGGTTGCGCGAGTTTTTTCAGGCTCACCGTCCTCCAGGTGGCAATAATGGGGGTGGCATTTCCCCAGAAGGTTAGGGTTAGAGGGACACCGTGGCTTAATAATCTGGCAAACTTCAAGGTTATGAGTAACGTCATTTTGCTAATCCTCATTCTTTTGGTGATGGTCGTTCCGATGTTGTCCATGCAGCGCAAGCAAAAGCAACACTTGGACAAAATTCATGCCATGCAAGGAAGCCTTGTCGTTGGTGACAAAGTAGTAACTACGGCTGGCATGCATGGCGAGGTAGTGGCCATAGGTGACACCACAGTGGTACTTCTCGTTGCGCCAAGTGTGGAAATCACATATGAGAAATCTGCCATTCTCAAAAAGCTCTCAGAAACCGACGATCGCGACGGGACAGACGTAGACGAATCGCATCCAGATTCTGAACACTAAGTCTTTGCGCCAAGGCAGACCCGAACCGCGTTGTGGTCGGTATTCCTCGAGGTAATTGATGTGCAATCGGGTGACATGTCGATCAACCGCTTATCTATCATTTTTGTTTTTAGCCGTTGGCGTGGCCCCGAAAAGGACAGCAGGCGAAGGGCAAACAATTGTCAAAAGTGTAGCTGGTCTACGTTTACCCATTTTGATGGCGTAGAATCCACTACCGAACGAAATAGCTACAGATTCCGCTGAGCTTTCGAGCCTAAAGCACTTATGGTTCCCTCAGAGTAGGGGCACTTTTGAACGGTGCACACAATCTCTGCAGCCACTGGCAGTCGGAGATTGGGCGTGCCGTTTTGTCTTGTAATTAACAAGGAGTTATTCGAATTGTCTTCGCAACCACGAAGAGCGACTTCCCGGTGGCAGACCTGGCCGAAGAAAGCATTGGCGCTTTTCTGCTTGGTCATCATCGGCATCTACGCTTTGATCTTCTTCACAGGGGATAAGTCTTCGACACCGAAGTTGGGAATAGATCTCCAGGGTGGTACCCGCGTCACGCTGGTCCCACAAGGCGAACAGCCAACGCAGGACCAGCTCAACCAGGCACGCACGATTTTGGAAAACCGCGTCAACGGTATGGGCGTTTCCGGCGCCAGCGTCGTGGTTGACGGCAATACGCTCGTTATCACCGTGCCCGGCGAGGATAGTTCTCAGGCACGCGCTCTCGGGCAGACTTCCCAACTTCTTTTCCGCCCGGTGACCACCCCTTCAAATCCTGACATGACGACGATGGTCGATTCGGTAAAGACCGTCGCCGATCGCTGGGTCGAAGTCGGTGCAATTAGCGTGGACGATGCCAATGCGGCCATTTCCTCTTTTACCGACTCGGTGAATGCTTCCAATAAGCAAACTGATCCGAATGCTACAGATATCACTGCTCCGACGGTTGAGACGAATGCACCCGAGGAGCCGAAGAACTCCATTGAAGCGGAGCAGGCGCGTACGAAAGAACTGGAGGTTCTAAAGGCCGATCGTCAGTCCACCGATGCAAACACGCAGATCGCCGCGGCCGCCTTGCTTCAGTGCTCCCCGGATCGTCAAGATCCGCTCCAGGGTACCGATGACCCGAAGCTGCCGTTGGTGACATGTGATCCATCGACGTCTACCCCGTACATCCTTGCGCCGGCTCCATTGCTCGTTGGTGAAACTGATGAAGAAAACGGCAAGCGCCTGACAGGCAATGAAATCGACACCAGCGCGCCCATCACAGGTGGTTTGAATACTCAAACCGGGCAGATGGAGATCTCCTTCTCCTTCAAGTCTGCCAACGGTGATCAAGGCTCAGCTACGTGGGCAAAGCTGACCACTGATTACTTGCAGCAGCAGGTGGCGATCACACTGGACTCCCAGATCATTTCCGCACCGGTGATTCAGTCCGCTACCCCGGTGGGGTCGGCTACCTCGATTACCGGTGACTTCACCCAGGCCGAAGCCCAAGAACTGGCCAATAACCTGAAGTATGGTGCATTGCCCCTGAGCTTCGCTGGCGAGAATGGCGAGTCCGGCGGTACGGCGATCACTGTGCCAGCTTCCTTGGGTATCGCTTCGTTGAAGGCTGGCCTGATTGCTGGCCTTGTCGGGCTTGCCGCAGTTACATTGTTCTCCTTGTACTTCTACCGATTCTTCGGAATCATCTCGATGTTCTCATTGGTGGCTTCCTTCACCCTGGTGTATGGGTCGCTTGTATTGCTGGGTCGTTGGATCGGGTACTCTCTCGACCTAGCCGGTGTCGCGGGTCTGATCATCGGCATCGGCACCACGGCGGACTCTTTCGTGGTCTTGTATGAGCGCATCAAGGACGAGGTTCGCGACGGTCGTACCTTCCGATCGGCGGTGCCACGTGGTTGGGATCGTGCCAAGCAAACCATTGTCACGGGTAATGCCGTGACCTTGATAGCTGCAGTGGTCATCTACATCCTCGCCGTGGGTGAGGTGAAGGGCTTCGCCTTTACCCTAGGCCTCACGACGATTTTCGATATTGTCGTGACCTTCTTGGTAACCGCACCGCTCGTTGTTCTCGCCTCGCGAAAGCCGTTCACGTCGAAGCCTGCCTTCAACGGACTTGGCAAGATGATGGAGATCGGCAAGGAGCACAAGGCACAATCTCACCAAAGCGAAGCTGACGCCGCCGTGGCTACGATTAGCCCCGAAGAAAGCTCACAGAGTATCGGCGCACCTACCGGTAACGCTGACGAAAAAGGGAAGGGGGCTTAAAACACCATGAGCTCAAATGGAGTGCTAAACAAGCTCTACACAGGTGAAGGTGGCCTCGACTTCGTCAATCATCGCCGCAAGTGGTACATGATTGCCGGCGGGATCATCGTTGTTTGTCTTCTGGCTATCGTGATTCGCGGCTTTAGCTTGGGCATTGACTTTGTCGGTGGCACCAAAATGAATATGCCAGCTGCGAATCTTGAGACTTCGCAGGTGGAACAAACCTTCACCGAAGCAACCGGTGTCACCCCTGAGACAGTGCAAATTGTCGGCTCGGGAGACTCTCGTGTGCTGGAGATCAATTCTGAGCGCCTTAGCCAGGAGCAAATTGACAGCGCACGCTCGGCTTTATACGCGGAGTACAAGCCGAAAGATGGCGCTGGCCAAGAAACCCCGGACGCGATCGGCGATTCAACGGTGTCTGAATCCTGGGGGTCGACCATCACCTCCCGCATGTTGATCTCCATGCTAGTATTCCTCGGTGCCGTTTTCGTTTACATCACCATCCGCTTCCAGCGCGAAATGGCCATCGCTGCGATCGCGGCGTTGCTCGTTGACCTCATTGTCATCGCCGGCTTTTACGCCTTGGTTGGCTTTGAAGTCACCCCGGCCACCGTCATTGGTCTGCTGACTGTGCTTGCCTTCTCCTTGTATGACACCGTCATCGTGTTTGATAAGGTTCGTGAAAATACCGCCGGTTACTTGGGAAGCACATCGCGGACGTACGGCGAACATGCCAACCTAGCTATCAATCAGACGGTCATGCGTTCGATTTCCACCACCGTGATCTCCGCGTTGCCGATTGTGTCACTGATGGTTGTTGCCGTTTGGCTGATGGGCGTCGGTACGCTGAAAGACCTCGCGCTCGTCCAGCTCATTGGCGTTATCGAGGGCACATTCTCCTCGGTATTCCTGGCCACCCCATTCCTGGTAAGCCTGAAAAACCGAACGAAAGAAACCAAGGCGCATAATGCTGCGGTCGAACGTCGCCGCGCCGGTGAGGCGAAGGTCGAGGCCGAGGAGGATCTCGAAGAAGCACTCGAAGAGATCTCTGACGAACGTACTCGCAAGGTTGATACCACCGCACTGAAGTCGACAGGCGCCTCGTGGCGTCCCAACCGCTGATGCAGGCAAAAGGTTTGCGCTTACGCCTAGCACCCATCCTTGGGTTGCATTCCTTTGTAGTGGACTAGCTACGAAGACAATTTCGCCTTCACCCCGCAAGTGATCGCACCTGTATTTCTACTTTTTTCGAAGAGATACGGTGTGTACACCTTGCGGGGTGAACGTGTCTTGGGGCATCAAGCGAAAACACGCTAGGTCTTTGGCAAACATGTGCAAAGAAGTTTGCAACTGCCAAATACGTCGCGTAGGTCTGCAACCTTGTTAGGCGTTATTTCGCTTTCCGACGCCGAAAGGCATGCTCGTTCGTGTTGAAGACTCTTGCATAAGGTAGCCCATTCAAGTCACCTATTTTACTTCGCTCCGGTCATAATTATTCAGGTTGAAAGCGTGTTTGAGGCTGCCGATTGCATCAGCCATTTCGGCCGATGGGTGGAACTATTAGTTTCTACCGGCAGTTTCGGCTAACTTTAACTAGGATGCTCACAGCCTTCAGTGCTGCCGCAATCCTAAAGTAAAACTTAGGAGATTTCATTCTGCCTGGGTAGCGCTTGGTCACGTTCAAGTGGAATGGCGGCTGTGAGTATCGCGAATGAGGCCCTAAAGCACAAAAACTGAGAGCAACCCATGCATGTTCCAAGGAGCGCAGTGTACCCGTTGAGGAGCGTGCGTGTTTCTCAAGTGCCTAGAAAAGTATCGGTGAAAATGTTCTCTTCCCTTGCTACCGCGTCACGAAGAAGTGTAGTGGCTACCATTTGTGCTATCGCGCTGGGGCTCAGTGCCTGCGGTGCGGATAGCAACACCGAAGAAGTAAAGGAAATCTATTTCGGTTATGCACTTGATGAACCCCTGCTGACGACGAACGCGGGTACAAACCTGGGCGTGAGCGTGAATGCCCAGGCGCTCGCTGGACGTTTGTATCCATCGGCGCACGTGCCTGGACCAAAGGGCCAGCTCATTCCCAACTCGGACTTCGTGAACACCCAAGTGCTCCCGGGCACGAGTCAGCGCGTCATTTATAACATTTCCAACGATGCGAAATACTCAGATGGAAAACAAGTAACTTGTGATTCTTACCTGCTAGCGTTTACAGCCGGAGCGATGCCGGATCTCTTCGATTCGCATCTTCCTTTGATGGAGCAAGTGGATCGTGTCGAGTGCTCCCCGGGCTCCAAGCAGGCAACCGTCGTCTTCAAGGAAGGTTTCGGTGCGCGCTGGCGTCAGCTTTTCGGCCCTGGTGTCTTAATGCCGGCGCATGCAATCGCCGACAAGCTAGGAATGACACTGGAAGACTTCAACGCGGCGCTCCAATCGCGCGACGCTGAGGCGATCGCCCCCATTGCAGACCTGTGGAAGAACGGCTTTAGCCTCGACAATTTTGACCCTCTGCTACAAGTGTCGACTGGGCCCTACAAGATTGAAAAGGTGGGCGATTCCGGCGAAGTAGTGCTGGCCCGAAATGAGAATTATGTTGGTGAACCCGCTGAGCTGGAAAAGATCGTCGTATGGCCGAAAGGTGCGGATCTTGCTGCCTTGGCGGCCGGGAACTCGATCCAAGTGGTGGAAGCCACGAGCGTGAATGGAAATGACTGGTTTGACCGCAACGCCACCGACAATCAGTTCGAAATTAGTTCACAGGCGGGTGTGTTAACAGAGCAGTTGTTCCTCAGCAACGCTGACGTATTCGCCGATAAATCCGCCCGTGCGGCCTTCGCAGCATGCGTCGACCAAGCCAAGATCGCATCGGTTTCCTCGGAGTACTCGGGCGTTCCGGTCGATCCCGTAGCTTCGCGGACAGTTCGGGCAAGTGACCCGGCAGCCAGCCAAATGCGTGACATCACCGACCCTCATTTGGCTGTGAACATCGAGGCTGCTCAATTGATTACTGGCTCTACTATCCGGGTTGGCTATGCAGGTCCCAATGATCGCTTGGCCGCAATGGTTCAGGCGATGAATGAGTCATGTCAACCTGCGGGAATTACCGTCGTGGACGTCTCGTCCGAAGCCGGTTCCTTGGGCAATCTTTCGAAGCTCAGCTACGGACAGTGGGGCGAAGTGATCTACACGGCGGGTACCGCCGACGCATTTATCCAAGCAGTTGATCCGATGTCGGAGTTCGCTTCAATTGCCCAGACAAGCACAGATCTTCAGGCGATACGCGCGGCCGAAGCTGCCTCTTGGGATGAGGTATCCACCATCCCGCTGGCTTCGCAGCCAAGAGTATTCATTACTCACCGTGGAGTTGAAAACGAGGTGTCCAACACCGACGCTTCAGGAATTGGTTGGAATATGAACAAGTGGAAATTCACTCCACCCACTACGGATCAAGATTCCTAAACTCGTTGTTCGGCTAGAAAGCAGTAATACAATCCGTGAAGGTTTGGGAGGCTCCACGTCGGAGTTCGCGACTCCTCCATAAACGCCGAACCCGGCGTTTTCTCCTCAAGGATTTACAGTGAAATCCACAACCACAGAGAATCACCGAGCAGTTCACTGCGGAGCTAATTCAGCGTGAGGGTCAATGCGATCGCCTGCCGAACGACCATTAAACTTTAAAGACAGACAATCCCACCGAATAACTTGAGGACTAGTTCCTATGAGCCTAACACCAGTGAACAAAACAGCAGATGCTGAAAACGCCATCGTCCATTTCGCCGAAACGGGATTTTCCACCGCCCGCGAAGCACTCGCGGCTAAGACCCGGTTCGTTAAAGATTTCCCTGTTGAGGGTGTGCTATTCGAGGACCTGACACCTGTGCTGGCTAATCCGAAAGCTTTTGCTTTGATCGTCGACGAATTAGCCGATTGGGCACGCAGCATCGATGCTACGCTCATCGGTGGACTCGATGCACGAGGATTCTTGTTGGGGTCAGCCGTCGCCTACTCAACGGGCACCGGAATCCTCGCTATCCGGAAGAAAGGGAAGCTGCCCCCACCGGTCGTTTCTCAGGAGTACTCGCTGGAATACGGCACTGCAGCTCTCGAGCTTCCGGCCGATTCCCTCGACTTAGCGGGGCAGCGGGTCGCGCTTATTGATGACGTTCTCGCCACCGGTGGCACCCTCGTGGCCGCCCGCAAACTCATCGAACACTGCGGTGGGGAGATTGCCGGATTCGGTGTGGTTTTAGAGGTCGACGGGCTGGGTGGACGCCAAGCCCTTTCGGACAAGCCGGTATTTGTTGTCAACGACCAGTAGTCATTTCCCTCCAACGTCCAAGAAATGGATTCTGGATAAGCACATAGCGTGAGCGCTGTGGCGACCGTGGACGTCGGCTAGCACAAAAGCGCAAGTAGAGTGCTACCCACAGACCTTTAGGCCGAATACGCAAATGAACGTGGTGCCATGGCTAAAATGAGAATACAGATTTCAACCAATGTGTGGTGGCGCTGCAACCGACCCGTTTAGCCTAAGCCCGTGCCGTGACTTTCCCAGCCGCGGAGGTGAAAGCTGGGGGAGCAAAGCCACCACAATTGCTTTAATTACGCAGGCAACTTCTGCCACCGAGGGAGCACATGATGACGACAAACAAACCCGTCAAGCAACAAAGCTCAATGCGCAGTATGTCCGCCCGCCTCGCTCGCAGTCTGACGGGAAATCGAGTCAAGGTCAACCCCGTCCTTGAGCCGCTGCTGAGTATCCACAAAGAATTCCACCCGAAGGCCGACGCGGCACTTTTGGAACGTGCTTATAGTACGGCCGAACGACTCCACGAAGGGGTCTATCGCAAGTCCGGCGACCCTTACATCACCCATCCGCTCGCCGTGGCCACGATTGCCGCTGAGATTGGTATGGATACCACCACTCTCGTAGCGGCTCTCCTTCATGACACCGTCGAAGACACCGACTACTCCCTAGAAGACCTCAGCCGTGATTTCGGCGAGGAGGTTGCCAGGCTCGTCGACGGCGTGACCAAGCTGGACAAGGTTGCCTTGGGTGCCGCAGCGGAAGCCGAAACCATCCGCAAGATGATCGTGGCGATGAGCCAGGATCCCCGCGTGCTAGTTATCAAGGTGGCCGACCGCCTGCACAACATGCGCACCATGCGATTCCTTCCCCCGGAAAAGCAAGCGAAGAAGGCGCGCCAAACTTTGGAAGTCATTGCGCCATTGGCTCACCGCCTTGGAATGGCGAGCATCAAATGGGAGCTGGAGGACCTCTCATTTGCCATTCTTTATCCCAAAAAGTACCAGGAGGTCGTTCGCCTGGTCGCCGATCGAGCCCCATCCCGCGACCGCTACCTTAAAGAGATCATCGGTCAGCTTCAGGCCGCGCTGAAGGAAAACCATATCGAGGCAGAAGTCATGGGGCGGCCGAAGCACTATTGGTCGATCTATCAGAAGATGATCGTGCGGGGCAAAGACTTCGAAGAGATCTTTGATCTCGTGGGCATCCGCGTTCTCGTCGACTCGGTGAACAATTGCTACGCGGCAATCGGTGTCGTACACTCTTTGTTCGCCGCCATGCCTGGCCGATTTAAAGACTATATTTCTAGTCCAAAGTTTGGTGTGTACCAATCCCTACACACCACCGTCATGGCCGACGGTGGAAAACCGCTGGAAGTGCAGGTCCGCACCCACGAGATGCATTACAACGCCGAGTTTGGTATCGCTGCACACTGGCGCTACAAGGAGTCCAAGGGTAGTCATTCCGGTGAGCAGGCCGAGATTGACCAGATGGCGTGGATGCGGCAATTGCTCGACTGGCAAAAGGAAGCAGCCGACCCCAACGAATTCCTCGACAGCCTGCGATATGACCTCACCAGCAAGCAAATCTTCGTCTTCACTCCCAAGGGCGACGTGGTCAACCTGCCGGTAGATTCGACCCCTGTCGATTTTGCCTACGCGGTGCACACGGAAGTCGGTCACCGATGCATCGGTGCGAAAATCAACGGCAAATTGGTCGCGTTGGAATCCAAGCTGAAGTCCGGTGATCGCGTTGAGATTTTCACCAGCAAGGACCCGAACTCAGGTCCCAGTAGAGACTGGCAAGAGTTCGTAGTCTCTCCTCGCGCCAAGGCGAAGATTCGCCAGTGGTTCGCGAAAGAGCGTCGCGAAGAATACCTTGAAGCTGGGCGTGACGCTTTGGCCGCTGAAGTTCAACGCGGTGGCCTTCCCATGCACCGGCTGTTTACCGCACAGTCCATGAAACAGGTAGCGACCGAGCTGCATTACCCTGACGTGGACGCGCTGTACACGGCCATCGGATCGGGCAACGTCTCTGCCGCGCACGTGGCCAACAGGCTCATGGCCCGCTTCGGTGATGCCGACGAAGCCGAAGATACCCTAGTCTCTCGCACGCCATTTTCCGAGCTGGTCAGCTCCAAGCAGGCGGTGTCTGACGAAAATGGCATCCTCGTCGAAGGTAGCCCCGATGTCATGGCGAAGCTGGCCAAATGCTGCATGCCAGTGCCCGGGGATGAGATCTTTGGCTTTGTCACCCGTGGCGGTGGCGTTTCGGTGCACCGCACTGACTGCACCAACGCCGAAAAACTACGCGACGAACCGGAGCGATTGATCCAGGTCTCGTGGGCCGCCGAGGGTGGCTCGGTATTCGCTGCCACCTTGCAGCTTGAGGCCCTTGATCGCAATGGTTTGCTCATGGAGCTTACCCGTGTGATCAATGAGCAAAAGGTTTCCGTTGTATCGATGAGCTCCCATGCGGCTGAGGATCATGTGGCCATCGTCCGATTTACCTTTAGCGTCTCCGATACAAAGCAGCTTGGTTCGTTGATGACCCAGCTTCGAAACACCGAGGGCGTGTTCGATGTCTACCGAGTAACGGCTGGCGGTTAAGAAATGGCTGCGTCTCGAGCCCACCGGGTGGGTTGGAGACCAGTTTCTAGCTGGTTGCCTATGTGCATCGCAGGCGAAAGGGGCCTACGTAGTGTCAATAGCCGGCACAGCTTAGTAGTGGATGCGGCCTTTCCACGGGGTCTGCTGAGACCGCCACCTTGACTCCTGAATCCTCACTCCCAAAAATCATCAGGCCCGCAAGCGTCAACGCTCGCGGGCCTGATGATTGACTTATTGAAAAATTACTTACTTGGCGAGGTTCTGGAACTTGGTCACCAGAGTAATAAGTGCAGACAGGGTGGTTACAACGGTGGTGATCACTCCGATCCAAGCGGTGATTTGCTCGGTGTCGAGCTTGCCATTTTCATCGGAGGAACCGGAAAAAATCTTGGAGACGATAGAGTTGGACTTTGCGGGATCCTCGGAGCCCGAATTCTGGTCGGTGTCATTCTGGTCGGTGTCATCATGGGTGGTGATAGCCGAGGCGGTGTCTTCTGCCATCGCCGGAGCAGCCATGGAGCCGGTGGCTACGGCCACAGCGGTAGCGACAGCGACGAGAGACTTACGAGAAAACATCTTCATGAAATTAGCCCTTCGGAAATAAAAGGATGTGAGGTCTTCCGTCATACTAACCTACCGTCCACACTCGGGCAAGCATATTAAAAATAAAGCCAATTCTTAGGAACGGATGTTTACTAGAGTGATGCAAGTGGTTGACCTTCGCCCCAATCCGGGGACCTGTTATGAGGTATCGTGGCCGTGATTGCCAAGCGGTGCTCGCTTCGTGCAGTTCATCGACTCTCTAGCCACGGAGAACGGAACAGCATTGTGGTCGCGGGGGCCAGGTGGATGTCGTCGTGCTCAATGCTTTTCTTGGAGTTTGACACGCAGATCAAGAAATGCGATAGGAATACCGTTGCGAATAAAAACTGGGTCCCCACGTGAGTTTCCGTGGAGACCCAGCCGTCGATGTGGCTAACTTGACCTAGGCAACGACCGCCTTGGTGATGCGTACCTCTTCCGCCGGTGTGCCATCGCTTGCGCCGCCCTCGACGCCGGTGGCTGCAATTGCGTCGAGAACTTCCAGACCGGAGTCTTCAATGGTGCCGAAGTAGGTGTAGGAAGGGGGCAGTGGCGAGTCTTCGTAGTTGAGGAAGAACTGAGAACCGTTGGTGTCGGCGCCGGCATTTGCCATGGCAATCGTGCCGCGCTCATAGATCACAGGGGTGGAGGTATCAGTTGCCTCATCGGTTGGGTATTCGTTTGCGAATTGGAAGCCAGGGCCACCAGAACCGGTTCCGGAAGGATCGCCACACTGAAGGACGTAAATACCCTGGGTGGTCAGGCGATGGCATACAGTGTCGTCGTAGTAGCCAGCCTTGGCCATCGATTCGATTGCGTTAACCGTGCAAGGCGCTACGGAGCGGTCAAGGTCCATGGCGATGTCACCCTTGTTGGTCTCAAGAGTGACCTTCACGGTGCCCTTGGTGGAGATATTTTCAGTCGGCGGTGTATCGACCTGCTTGGAGGCCTCGCCGGTTGCAGTGTATTCACAGGTCACGGTGTCTGCCAGCGCCGTGGCTCGGGTCTTGCTCAGCGGTTGGTAGTCCGCTGCAGCTGTAGTGGAGGAGGAGGCGGTGTTCTCTACTGCCGAGTCATCTTGCTTATTGAGGTAGAAGATGCCACCGACGATCAATGCTATGACCAGTGCAGCGGAGGCGGCGACGCCGAGCGGCTTCGTCTTTTCCGCACGGTCGCGGGCCTTGATTTCCTTTTCCAGCGCGCGCATGGACTGTTGACGCCGTTCCTTGTTGGTGCTCACCTTGATTTATTCCTCATAGCTCGTAGTTTGCGTTCGATACCCAGAAGTCGAATTCTGCTTCCTTGGCAGACTCGTTCCAAGAGTTTACCCGCGCACCTCAGCTTTGTAGGAATTTGATGAATCGAGTGGGGTTAGGGTAAGGGAAAAGCGGTACCGCTGTGGACGTTGGCAAATGTGTGGGCTTGTTTCTCTCGGCCAAGGCAACAGAGGATACTTTTCTGACCGCTGAGGGCTGGTGTGAGGTGCTTCCGCAACGGAAATTTTCGACGGTTCGAGCATCAATATGAGGTCTTGCAATGGGGCGAGGAAATTTACGATTAGAGCACTGAGCGGAAAAATCCTAGCGCGGAGACGTCAATGTCTTTATGCTGTGAGGCATGGCTACAACTCATTTCAAAGGTGAATCCGTTTCTACTTCTGGCACGTTGCCCGCAGTCGGCGATAGGCTGCCGGAGTTCGATCTCGTCGGTGCAGATCTTGGCGTGTTAAACAATGCCTCTTTCGCGGGCAAGAAGCTGGTGATCAATATTTTCCCGTCCATCGACACTGGCGTTTGTGCTGCCTCGGTGCGCCATTTCAATGAGGATGCCGCCGGTCTCGAGAACACCACAGTTTTGTGCGTGTCCAACGATCTTCCCTTCGCGCAGGCGCGATTCTGCGGTGCTGAGGGGCTAGAGAACGTGGTCACCGCTTCGGCCTTCCGTTCCTCCTTCGGGGCGGATTGTGGACTGACTTTGGAAGGTTCTCCGTTGAAGGGGCTGTTGGCCCGAGCAGTGATCGTTGCTGATGAAAATGGCGTTATTACCCACGTCCAGCTGGTCGACGAAATTACCACTGAACCTGATTACGCATCCGCATTAGCTGCGCTTTAAAAAAGTCATTCCATATACTTGGCGCATGAGATGGCCGATTGCCCGCTTGTACAACATTGCCGGCTGTCGGTGGGGCGGGTGTAAATGCCGCTGCTTGTAGCTCGGAATGACCACAGCTTGGTGGATGGCAGAGTATGCTCATGTGCCGCTCGGGTGTTGAGTTTGATGTCGGGTGGATCTGGGGTCGGTCGTGACGGGAGCCGTCAATGTCACGCTTCGTGCCAGATCGTAGATCCCAAAAAAATTCACAACTGTGCCTTCTTTGCGCTTGCCGACGTCTACAGCGCACCATTGTCTCCAAGTTCCGTTCATGATGACAGGTGATAACGGGGTAGCGTTCGTCGTGGAGTCCGGCGCTTTCATTGCTTGCCCGCAAAGGTGCGACTCCGAACACGACGTGGCGCCCGCCTTATTTCGTGCACGTGAATTGACCTAGCAGAAATGTCTGGAAGAAAGACTAAATATGGAAGTACGTGGCTTCGCTAGCGGCCCTTATCAAACAAATTGCTATATCGCCTACGATGCTGTGGAGGCTACGCAGGTCACAGTCATCGACCCAGGAATGCATACGGCCGATAAATTGGTGGCGTATCTGGAAGAACATGGCCAGGTGCTTGAACAGATCATTCTCACCCATGGTCACATCGACCACACCCGTGATGCAGGAACGCTTGCCGCGCGTTTCCGTGTACCGGTCTACATCCACACTGCGGACGAATTCATGTTGGACAACGGCGATGGGGTCTCAGAGGAAGCGAAGCGTCTTTTCGACGCAGCCCATATGACCCCGATCAAGGATGTGCGCTATCTCAACGATGGGGAAAGCATCGCTATCGCCGGCAGTGAATTCCTGGTTCGACACACGCCAGGGCATTCGCCAGGTTCGGTCGTCTTCTACGGCGAGGGAATCTGCTTCAGCGGCGACGTACTCTTCAAAGGGTCCATTGGGCGCACGGACCTGCCCCAATCTAATCCATCGGATATGGTGCGATCCTTGCGTGAGGTAATCCTTCAGCTCGATGACAGCCTTCAGGTTCTGCCCGGACACGGAGAAATCACCACGATTCGTGCTGAACGCATGACTAATCCGTTTCTGCTCAACTTAAAGAGCTAAGCTATATGACCGTGACTGAGAAGAAGAAGCTTTCAACGATTACGGCACCCAAGGGCGTGCCGGAGTACCTGCCACCAGCATCGCCAGAATTCCTCGCTGTACGCGACATGTTTGCCCACCAGGCTCACCTTGCTGGGTACGAGCACATTGAGCTTCCGATTTTCGAGGACACCAGCTTATTCGCCCGTGGCGTCGGTGAGTCCACCGACGTGGTGACCAAGGAGATGTACACCTTTGCCGACCGCGGTGGCCGTTCGGTGACTCTTCGTCCAGAGGGAACAGCGGGCGTGATGCGTGCAGTGATCGAGCACAACCTCGACCGCGGCCAACTTCCGGTCAAGCTCAATTACTATGGACCATTCTTCCGATACGAACGCCCTCAGGCAGGCCGCTATCGCCAGCTTCAGCAAGTTGGCGTGGAAGCCATCGGCGTTGATGATCCTGCGCTAGACGCCGAGGTCATTGCACTTGCAGATCGCAGCCTCAAGGCCATCGGCTTGACTGGTTACCGATTGGAGCTGACCAGTCTGGGCGACAATGAGTGCCGCCCGGCCTACCGCGAAAAGCTGCAGGAGTTTTTGTTCAAGCTTCCCCTGGATGAGGAAACTCGTCACCGCGCCGAGATTAATCCCTTGCGTGTGCTTGATGACAAACGGCCAGAGGTCAAAGAAATGACCGCTGATGCGCCATTGATGATGGATCACCTCAATGATGCCTCACGCGAACACTTTGACACGGTCCTCGGCCTTTTGGATGATTTGGGCGTGGCCTACGAGGTAAATCCGCGTATGGTGCGTGGCTTGGACTACTACACCAAGACCACATTTGAGTTCGTCCACGACGGGCTCGGCGCTCAGTCCGGCATCGGTGGTGGCGGGCGCTACGACGGGCTGATGGCACAATTGGGTGGACAAGACCTTTCTGGCATCGGCTACGCCCTAGGCGTGGATCGCTGCCTCTTGGCGCTGGAGGCGGAGAAGAAGGCGGTTACCGACGGTGCCCGCGTCCACGTCTACGGCGTTCCGATTGGCGGCGATGCCAAGCGTGAAATGGTCAAGATCGTTGACTCCTTGCGTGCCGCCGGTATCAAGGCAGACATGGCCTTCGGAGACCGTGGCCTCAAAGGCGCGATGAAGGGCGCCGACAAGGCTGGCGCGCGCTTCGCCCTCGTGCTTGGCGATCGAGAGCTTGAAGACGGCACCGTAGCGGTGAAGGATCTTGGAGCTCACGAGCAAACTGAGATCGCCCTCAACGAGGTTGTTACCTACCTTGCAGGACGACTATAAGACAAAAGCCCTGAGAATCCTGCCTCAAGGTGAGAGTGGGTTTTGGCATTTTATCCCCCTTTCCCACGTCATCAAGGACGTGGGAAAGGGGGATTCGTCTATGAAAGGGATACCACAATACGGTCGTAGCTACTGCTTCCACTCCCAGCTTGGCGCGCAGCCTCGAGAATCAATCCAGTTGCACCCTTGGGTGAAAAAGGACTGGATGGTAAAGGCGAGGGTAAGGATTATCCACATGGGCAAACTAAAAACCGTGGTGATGACGTCCAGTGGGCCTTGCGCATGGGCGGCGGAGCCGTTGATGATGGCTGTTCCCAGCGTGTCTAATTTGGTTGCAGGGCCAGCCAGAATATGAACCGGTCCTTCGACCTCCTCAACGGGTGCGTTTTCGCTTATGATTTCGGCTACTGCTGCGTGAGTGCCGGCGTGGGAAGTGGCGTGTGCCGTAGCGGTCGTTGATGATGCAGCTATCAGCAAGGCAACCGCTGCGATGATGGCACGCTTATTCATGGTGGGTGAGGTTGGAATCAAGGTGCTCCACGGGTTCGGTATTCAAGGTTGAAACCTTATAGATTGAGTTTCCGTAATTGTATTCGCTTCCAACCTTGCTTTATTACATTTGCCTCCAAAATAACTACGAGTTCCATCGTGGGTTGAACCGGCGAACATCATGGTTATGAAGCGCCTTGCCGAAGAAGCTCTTCGTTACCACGGAAGCCTCACGCCTTCGGCGTGCGACTTTTAGCATTCGGTGATGTTTACCGGGAGCCCAACGCGTGGGGTGCCAAGCTGCACCGCGAGTCCTCCGGTTGCGGTTTCCTTGTATTTGGAGAGCATATCTCGTCCTGTCGATGCCATCGTCTTGACCGCATCATCGAGAGTCACGCGATGGTTTCCGGTGCTCAGCAGTGCCAGGCGGGCGGCGTTAATGGACTTGACCGCGCCGATAGCGTTGCGTTCGATGCAGGGAATTTGCACTAGCCCACCGACGGGGTCGCAGGTGAGGCCCAAATTGTGTTCCAGCGCAACTTCGGCAGCATGCTCGACTTGAGTGGGAAGCCCGCCAAGTAGGTGGCACAAACCGGCAGCGGCCATGGCTGAAGCGGATCCCACCTCTCCCTGACAGCCAACTTCGGCACCGGAAATCGAGGCATTTTCCTTAATAATGATGCCTACAGCTCCAGCTGTGAGGAGGAATTCCCGGTGGGCGTGCGGGCCTAGACCGTAAAGGAAGGAATGCGCGTAGGCGAGGACGGCGGGAACGATACCGGCGGCGCCGTTGGTCGGTGCGGTTACAACCTGTCCGCCAGCAGCGTTTTCCTCGTTGACCGCCAGTGCGTAGAGGTTGATCCACTCCATCGCTGAAAGGGGATCTGACCGTTGTGCGCCGACTGTGTCTTTAAGGTGTGCGTACAGCTGCGGCGCGCGGCGGTGAACCTCCAGACCACCGGGTAGTACTCCGGGGGTGCGCAGACCGCGGTCGATGCAGGCCTGCATGACTTCCCACACTCGGTCGAGATGATTATTAACCTTGTCCATATCGCCGTGTAGGCTCAGCTCGTTGGCTGCCATGATTTCGGCAATACTCAGCGAATGCTGGGTGCATTGGGCTAACAGCTCGTCGGCGGTGCTAAAAGGGTAGGGCAGCTCGCCTTCACGCCCTCGGGTGGAGGCGCCGGAGCCCAATTGCTTGCCATCGGCCGCACGGGTGAGAAGCTCGTCTTCGCTTAAGACGAATCCTCCGCCGACGGAGAAATACGTGCAGACGTCAGTGACCGCGCCATTTCCATTCTCTTTGTCAACGAAACCTTTTCCGGCGCGATGCTGGGCGGGCGAAGGGTCGGTGTGGGAGTCGGCTTTGGCAGCGTCGGAAAGCTCCGATTGCTGTGGAATAGGCACTGCTAAGGATTGCGGACCCGGAATCGTCGTTGGCACCGTTTCCTTCACCGTTGCGTGTGGATTGGGTTGCCCAAGCATGCTTTCCGACGTTTGACTGCTCGGATCGGACTCTGCAGGGTCGGATTGTGATTGCCCGGCAGCCAATGATTTGCGCGGTGCACCGAAATCGAACCATAGCTCGGATTGGAAGCACTGGAAGCTCAAGCTGTTTGGATGAAAGGGATGCGGATCCGTATCAAACTCGATCGAATAGCTAATACTTCGGCGCGGTCCCTTAATGGTGCCTCGTACCGGCACGGTGTGGCCGAAGGCTATCCCGTCATTGGCTGTTGTGCTTTCCGGTTCAAAGCCAGCCAATCCGAGAATTGCCGCACGGTCGGTGCCGTGACCGATACCCGTGGCTGCCAGCGAGCCTCGAAGCAGGATATGGACGTGATTGCCGCTTTCCACATGATGCGTCTCGGCGAAATCGTAAGCGGCGCGCATGGGACCTACCGTGTGGGATGAGGATGGGCCCACACCGATACTGAACAGATCAAGGGTGCTAATCGTCAAGGGAGGTACTCCTGTGAAACACGGGAACTGTGTATGAGTCACCATCATAGAGTCTCCGAGAACCATTGATACCTATTGCGGTATAGAATTTTTAGCCTAACACCCGAAGGGGGTAGAGAAATCCCTCCATTCTTGGGGTTGGAGCTACCGGGAAAGCTCAAAAACTTGGAGATCCGTCTGTATGTGGGAGAAACAAAAACCACCAACAATAAATGCGTTGGTGGCCGGGACGGGAGGATGTCAGGTGGATGAGGACGGCGAACCGTCTTCAATGATTTATGCGTCGCGAAGGTAGGTGACAAAAGTTCGCCCCATATGTCGCTGCGTTGTCATTACTCAGAGGGCTCGGGAACCTGGGGTGGCCGACCGGGGATGTAGGGGCCATATTTGCAGCCTGTAAGGAACAAGTCCACAGCGCGACGGACGTCGTATGGATAGTCATAATCCAACCCCACGTCGAACTGTGGCGTGGTATACAAGGCTATGAGTCCCTGGAGGAATTCAAGTCCGCTGACCTCAGGGTGAAGCAGCTTTGCTTCGCGAAGAGCCGTGACCATTTCTTGTACGCCATCCAAGAATTGCTGACGAACCTCCAAAAGAGTGGAATCCATAGTTTCCGTGGGGGCAGTCAGTAGGGCTGGCACGAGGACATTGACACCCGAAGGAATCGTCTTGGGGATGACTTCGCGCAAGAGAGCTTCGCGGTCAATCCCCGGCGCGCTAAACGAATACTTCGTTTCTGCAAAGATCTCCATTTGGCGCCGGGTGATCTGAATAATGCAGTGATAGATGAGGTCATTGCGAGTGGAGAAATTGCGATACAGTGTCGCAATGCCCACTCCAGCGCGCTCTGCGACGGCCTCAAGGGTCATGTGCTGGCCACAACGGATGAGCAGCTCGCAGCCAGCGTCAATAATAAGTTGTCGCCTTCTAACGGCATCGGATCGCAACGGGGAACCTTCTTTTCTTGACTCTTCGTGCTTTCAACTTTGCACCTAGTAAAGCCGGTGGATTGCCGATGAGAGAAGATCACTGGCACCGAAAGCTAGGGAACTGGAGAGGGCAATGCATTTCCTGAGAAATGTACAAGGCTACGGTGCCCATCATCTCACGTAGTTTCATTAAAAGGAATAAATAAGGCCATTAATCTTAGAAGTTTATATGGAGTTTTGTGTAGGCATTAATTCCAAGTTTAGGGATAAGGCGGCAAGGATAATTGCTGCGTGGCTTCTAACTTGAAGGCTTGGCGCTGTG
The DNA here is from genome assembly GCF_027886475.1 of Corynebacterium sp. SCR221107. NCBI lineage: Bacteria > Bacillati > Actinomycetota > Actinomycetes > Mycobacteriales > Corynebacteriaceae > Corynebacterium > Corynebacterium sp. SCR221107. Next base: position 1,754,804 of record NZ_CP115670.1, on the reverse strand, counting down.
CTCACATCCCGATACTTTGTGTCGGAAATCATGATGGGAAAAGAAAGAAAACACCGACTACAAAACCCCGACTGGAGTCGATGAGGGAGCCAGTTCTTTCTTCACTCATCAAGCCGACCGGGAAAACTACCAAACGCCTGAAAGTCGACCTGCGGCAGGCTCAGTTGGTCGATGATGCTGGACCAACGAAATTCTGTTTGCCCACCGTGGACGTCGAAAAGCAACGAACTGACCAACTGCGTGCATTGCCACGAACGAAAACAAAAAGACAACATGGGGACAGACCACCCCAAGCATTCGCGGTTTACAAGAACCTTCGCCTGCACGGTGGGGCAGATAGCGCCCTTTTTCTCATCCGCTTCATAATGGAGGCTATGGACAAAGTGTTGCTGCGCGAAGCGTGCGCGACGGGCACCCGTATGGTGGAGATGCGCGGTCAGGCATTCGACCTCAAGACCCTTCTTACCGCGGAGCCACAAGCGGTAAGGACGGGCCCTACCGTGCAATTCGGCAAGCCAGGCGATCGATTCGTGCTCACCGATCCTGCGCTGGTTTCCTGGCCAAGCGGTCTTTATGTTCGTGCCGAATTTGCGGACACGGTACGAGATACCTGCGATGTATTAGACAAGTTCATCCAATCCACGCAACCTATTCCGGATCTCTTAGCACTCGCCAAAAAGGCCGATGTAGGCTTGCTCACGCGCTTTGGATGGTCACTATCGGGCAACAGCAGCGTACGCCTAGGCGAAAAAGCAGCTGAGGAAATGCTCGGGATTATCACCGGAGCAGACTTCGATCACCTAACCACGACCACCCGCGGCATCATAGAACGCGCAACTAAAGCCAATACTGCCCAATCCCGTGGGGTTTTCCTTACCCCAGGAATCCACGGTTTGCCCGATGCTTACATCAACGCCGCCCGCAACGAGCTCACCGCAACGCTGGATATGCCGGGGGCGCAGCTTGAGACGCTTGACCGCGCCTACATTCTGCCCACGCGTGAAACTGCCCGCATCATCGACGCCGACCCCCACTCGCCTCACAACCTCCAAAGACAACTGCGCTCCTATCTATCCCAGCTGGCTGCGGTACGCGCGCGCAGGCTCCTAGAAGGAATGGACCTCGAAGCGCTCAAAGACGTCACTAACGAGCGCCTCCGATTCAAAGGGCTCGACGAACACGGCATCCGCACAGTCGCGGACATCCTGGACCGCCCCGAGGCCACATTGATGCGCATTCCCGGTATCGGCGAACAAACGGCTCGTCGCATGAAAGCCGCCGCCCAGACGCTACTCACCGAGGCCCAAGCGCAGCCCGATCGCAACCTTGGCCAAGAAAAATTACCGGCCGCTCAGGCGGCGACCGAGGTCCTCCAGACTTTTGAAAAGACAAATACGCTCAGCGAGGAACAAGCCGCGCGCCGGGATCGGCTGCTTGAGTACTTCACCGGATTCCCGCCTACTCTCGCTACCATCGGCCAGCCCTTTGTCTTGGTCAAGGAAGGTTCGGCGATGTTCGATCAGTTCATCGAGGATATTTCCTGGGCGCAAGCCTCCCCACAATCCTTCCTGCCCGGTCCCATGCCAACTTCCACGCCTGATGCGTGGCAGGACTATTTGTCGCGGCCCGCGCATTATCAAACGCTGCTCAACGTCTTGCTTGACTCGGGTAATGAAGTAGGTACGACACTGGAGGGATTAAGCGAACACACCATCGAGGCGATCCGCTCCCTCCATCTTGACGACAGCCACTTGAAAGACCTCTACCTTCGTGGTTATCAATCCTTCGGTGCGAAGTTCGCGGTCGTGCAACAAAAGGTCATCCTTGGCGACGAGATGGGTCTTGGCAAAACGGTTCAAGCTATCGCGGTGGCCGCGCATACCGCAGCGAACTATGACCCAGAAGCCTTCGCCGAGCACCTCGAACAACTGCGCAAGCAACAAGCTGGGAATACCAATCAGTCAAAGCAAGAGACCTCCCGCCTGGAGGACCCCGCCAAGCCTCGACAAGCGGCGGGCACGGAAGCAAACCAGCCAAATCGAGAAGTCCCGGATAGTCACGATAACGAAGCTCATCATCATGACAATGCAGATGAGCTACAGCGCCTGGCGGTGGTGCCGAAACGAGCCCGCATCCTCGTCGTCGTCCCCGCAAGCCTCATTGTCAATTGGCGACGCGAGCTTACAACGTTGAGCGATCTTGAGATTTTCATAGGTCATGGTGACATCCGCCAAGCCAGCATCGACGCTTGGACTTCCAGTGGTGGCGTGCTCATTATGACCTATGAAGGCATCCGGCAACAGCCACTTGCTCCTGTAAACCTGGTGGTTATCGACGAAGCACACATGATCAAAAACCCAGCCGCACTGCGATCCCAAGCGGCCATGAAAATTATTCAGGAGTCAAAAGGCGCCATCTTGATGTCGGGCACGCCGATGGAAAACAGGGTGTCGGAATTTGCCAACCTCATCAACTACCTCCACCCAGGATTCGTGGATCCGGCTAACCCCGGCACCGCAGCCAGCTTTCGCACCACCGTTGCGCCGTACTATCTACGGCGCAACCAGGTCGACGTACTTGACGAATTGCCGGAGAAAGTAGAAACCATCGAATGGGTTGAACCCAGTGCCCAGGACCAACAGCTCTACCAAGAGGCCGTGGCCTCGGGTAATTGGATGCAGCTACGCCAAGCGCTCAATCTCGCGCCGGGTACAGGTTCGGCGAAGGTTGAACGTATGCGCGAGCTGGTGGCCGAAGCGATCGCAGATGGCCGAAACGTGCTGATCTTTTCCTATTTCCGGCGGGTGTTGGACCGCCTCGCACAAGAATTCGGCCCTCAGTGCGTCGGTATTATCAGCGGCGACGTTCCGCCGGTTCGTCGCCAGCAGTTGGTGGATGCCCTTGGAACGGACGGTCCCGTGTTACTGGCGCAGATCGGTGCCGGTGGCGTGGGGCTTAATATCCAAAAGGCGTCGGTGGTTATTATCGCCGAAGTTCAGGTCAAGCCTACGATTGAAGACCAGGCGATTGCCCGCGCGCATCGAATGGGGCAGACCCAGGTAGTCCACGTTCACCGAATCGTCGGCGATGAAACAGTCGACGAGCGCTTGTTGGAAATACTTGCCCACAAACGCAAGGCCTTCGATGCGTTCGCAAGAGAATCCGATGCCGCCGATGTGGCCGATGCCGTCGACGTTTCCGAGACCGCTTTGGCTCGCGAAATCATCGCGGCCGAACGTGCCCGCTTGGGGCTTGCCGACGATACCCAGCCCGAAGGCGGCGGCGATGTCGTACTGGACGAAGATCCAGATGCACGCCCTAGCCAGGCACAGCAACAAACCCCGGCACCGCTTGACCAGACTGCCGAACACCTCACGGCACACCTAACGGAGAAACAGGACTAAGACACAGGTGCAGGAGGCGGAGTAATAGACAGCAGCCCTTGCGGGCAAGGCATGCCCGGCGAACACGAGAGCATCGTCACGGCGTGTAGCGAAATAAAATGCACAAAGCCCTGGCCACGAAAAAGGGTGCCAGACCCAGTGTGACCAGGGCAAAAGGTTCAGGAATGGAAACATTCAACGCCACATGCGAGCACTACATCTACTACATCACTGCGGTATGAAAGCTCTCCAGGGTTCTCATCAAAGGCTTCATTCCCATGACCGGCACGGTTTTTAGCTGGAATATACGCCGCGGCCTAAGGTGTCGCAGGCGCTCATCTTGCCGCTGTAGTATCCAGCCAGAAACGCCTCCTGGCGTTGCTCCGAGGTTCCGTGGGTAAACAGATCCGGGCGAACCTCGCCGCCAGAACGGGCTTGGATGTTGTCATCGCCGACTGCGCGGGCGGCGGTGATCGCGTCGTTGACCTGTTCCTCAGTAATGGGCTCAAGGTAAGCGTTGGCGCCTTTATCGGCGTAATGGGCCCACATTCCTGCGTAGCAGTCGGCTTGCAGCTCAATCTTCACCGCGTTGGAATCGGCGCCGGGATCGTTGTAATTGGACAAGCTCAGCGTGCCCTCGAGTTGTTGAATGTGGTGACCGAACTCGTGGGCGACGATGTATTCGACAGCGAACGGCGTATTGGCGCCGCCGTATCGCGGCAGCTGGTCGAAGAAGGAGATATCAAAATATGCTGACTCATCGCCGGGGCAGTAGAAGGGGCCGGTGGCCGATGTTGCCATGCCGCAACCTGAAGAAGTGGTGTCGGTGAATACGACTAAGCCCGGCTGGATGTAGTCAATGCCAGCCTGTGCCTTGAGCTGTTCTTCCCACATCTGATCCACGCTCATGGCCGTGAACTCAACTCGGCAATCGTCATATGTATTGGCGTCCTCGCCGGTCTTGCAGTGGTCGAGTCCGCCGGAATCGGTGCCATTTGCGGAATCGCCTTGCGTGACCTGGTCGCTGCCAAGGAACTGGCCGATATCAGCGGGGTTGCCTCCCATAAGCAGGAACAGTCCGACCAGTACTAGCGTGCCGATGCCACCGCCGGCTGCCACCCGGCGCCCACCGCCGCCGGTTCGGGCGCGATTGGAGGTCTTTTGAATGTCGCCACGAAATGTCATGAGCTGATAATGCCATAAAAACCGCCCTCGGTGCGGATAAAAGGCTGCTAGGGAAGATATTCAGTCATGGCTCATAACCCAAGTTCGCCTCGGCAATGCGTAATGGGAAGTTCGTCGAAGGCTTGGGCAGGCCAACAACGAGCCAAACGTCACTGCCAAGCGTCCACCGATAGGGCTTAATGAAAGTCACCAAAGATGTTTCTCGTGGCCGATGAACAAAACGTAGGGCGCGCGCACCTTGGCGTCGGAAAGCAAGAAACCATTCCATGCAAAGCGCAAGGGGAGTGAAAAGCCCGTATCGGATGGTGCCTAGCGGGAGGAAATTGTTCGTCTCGAGCAGAAGCGGAGCCTACACGCATTCAGCACGCATGAAACACATAACCGACCCAGCGCAGCTTAGGGCTGACACGAAGGGAATTAAAGCACAAACCTCCCACCATGTGGACACGTGAAAAGGAACACGACGAAAACTGGCAATCATGGAGCCGACAACACTTACTACCCCTCAAACTGATGAAACGTGGCCGGTGCCTACCGTTTATGCAAAGGGACTAGGTGCTGCTTCGGACGTCTGTCGTGGCAGCTCAGAATGAAGCGGCGGGGTGGGGGAAGAAGCGGTCGACGTACTGAAGCGAAATAATCGTTCCTTGGGCAAGGGCGATTGACATGAGGCGACTTTGAGAGGGCTAAGACTCGCGCTCTTGCGTTGTCGGGGTAGTATGGGGCAGTTGAGGATAATCTTGGCCGCGCCTTGAAGGGCGGCCATTAACGTTAAAGCACAGCGAAAGGAATTGGTGCACGTGCTGCGCACTCATCTAGCTGGCGAGCTTCGCAAGGACCTCGCGGGACAAGAGGTGACCCTGACCGGTTGGGTTGCTCGTCGTCGTGATCACGGTGGCGTTATTTTCATCGACATGCGTGATTCCTCTGGTCTTGCGCAGGTTGTTTTCCGCGAAAACGAAGTCGCCGAACAAGCACACCACCTCCGCAGTGAGTTCTGCATCAAGGTCACCGGTATCGTGGAGCCCCGCCCGGAAGGCTCCGAGAACCCTAACTTGGCCTCCGGTGAGATTGAAGTCAACGTCGCCGCGCTCGAGGTGCTCAACGAGGCTGCACCGCTTCCTTTCCAAATCGACGACGCCTCCCAGTCCGGCGAGGTAGGCGAGGAAGCCCGCCTGAAATACCGCTACCTGGATCTGCGTCGCCCAACCCAAGGTGGTGCCTTGCGCCTGCGCTCCAAAGCGAACCAGGCAGCCCGCCGGGTGCTCGATCGCCATGACTTCGTGGAGATCGAAACTCCAACGTTGACTCGTTCGACCCCAGAAGGTGCCCGCGACTTCCTCGTGCCGGCACGTCTGAAGCCAGGAAGCTGGTATGCGCTGCCGCAGTCGCCGCAGCTTTTCAAGCAGCTGCTCATGGTGGCCGGTATGGAGCGTTACTACCAGATTGCACGCTGCTACCGTGACGAGGACTTCCGCGCCGACCGCCAGCCGGAGTTCACGCAGCTCGACGTCGAGATGAGCTTCGTTGATCAGGACGACATCATCGCTTTGGCCGAGGAGATTTTGGTCGAGTTGTGGAAGCTGATCGGCTATGAGATCGCCACTCCGATCCCGCGCATGACCTATGCCCATGCCATGAAGTACTACGGCTCCGACAAGCCGGACCTGCGCTTCGACATCAAGATCGTCGAATGCACCGAGTTCTTCAAGGACACCACCTTCCGCGTATTCCAGAATGAGTACGTCGGTGCCGTGGTTATGGACGGTGGCGCCTCCCAGCCGCGCCGCCAGCTTGATGCGTGGCAGGAATGGGCGAAGCAGCGCGGCGCGAAGGGCCTGGCCTACATCCTCGTGGGTGAGGACGGCGAGTTGTCTGGTCCGGTGGCCAAGAACATCACCGAGGCCGAGCGCGCCGGTATTGCCGCCCACGTCGGCGCGAAGCCGGGCGACTGCATCTTCTTCGCCGCGGGCGATACCAAGAGCTCGCGCGCGCTGCTGGGTGCAGCCCGTGGCGAGATCGCAAACAAGCTCGATTTGATCAAGGAAGGTGATTGGGCCTTTACCTGGGTCGTCGATGCACCGCTGTTCGAGCCGTCTGCCGACGCAACCGCATCCGGCGACGTGGCCCTGGGACACTCCAAGTGGACAGCTGTGCACCATGCCTTTACCTCCCCGAAGCCGGAGTGGATCGACTCTTTCGACGAGAACCCGGGCGAGGCAACCGCATACGCCTATGACATCGTCTGCAACGGCAACGAGATCGGCGGCGGATCCATTCGTATCCACCGTCGTGACGTCCAGGAGCGTGTCTTCAAGGTCATGGGCATCACCGAGGAAGAAGCGCGCGAGAAGTTCGGCTTCTTGCTCGACGCCTTTGCTTTCGGCGCACCTCCACACGGCGGCATCGCCTTCGGTTGGGACCGCATTGTCTCCCTGTTGGGTGGTTTTGACTCCATCCGCGACGTCATCGCCTTCCCGAAGTCCGGTGGCGGCGTTGACCCGCTGACCGATGCTCCGGCGCCGATCCCGGATTCCCAGCGCAAGGAGACTGGCGTGGACTTCAAGCCTAAGAAGGAAAATGCAAAGGCAACGGACAAGGCCTAAGACGGGGACAATGCGCCCTGTATTTTTGGGAGTTGCTTAGCCCAGGGGATGAAGCCATCTCATGATGGACTTGTATCCTCACAGTAATGAGACAAAAAGGGGTGTCACATCGTCGTGGCACCCCTTTCTTGCGGGGTGGAAACTCCGCCTCGCGCGTGTGTCCTGAGGTATCTGTCGAAGTAAAACCTCAATGAGTTATAGGAATTGGCAAAGACTTCCCCCATACCTCCAATTCGCACCTAGAATGAACCTCGACATGTTGAATAGGTAGCCGATACGTGAATTCTGTTGCAACTGCAAAGAAATCCACTTCAGGCAACCCCGGGCGAGCCTGCCCGTTTCAGGACGTGTTACGTCCACAAGGAGTAATTGAGTGAGCCTTCACCCAGAAGATAAAGTTGCGGAGTTCGACCAGCTTCCGCAGGTCGGCTTGTCCTTCGACGATCTCAAGGAATACGGCGAAACAGACCCCAAACTGGTTAATTCTGTCGTGGAAACAGCAGAAAAACTGCTGAGCCAGCGATATGGCGGCACCCAGAAGCTCAGCGACATTAAAGATCTCGGTGGCTCCGGAATTGCAGTAGTCCTGCGCGCCCGAGTGGCTCCGTCGCCATTTCTGCAACAGCGCTCCGTCGTGTTGAAGTACATGCCTGCCACTGATCTGCTCTACGATAAGACGACCCTGCTCCGGGAGATCGTGGCCTATCAGTTCACCACCTCGCTCAGTGAAGAGGTGCGACCTGGTCCCGTTTTGCTTGCCTACGACGTGGACGAGCGCCTTATTGTGTTAAGTGACTCAGGTGATGGCGATACCTTCGCGGAATTGCTTGACACCAATGATGAGCAGCTAAGGGTGTCCATTCTTCGCAATCTGGGTGAAGCCATTGGCAAGATGCACGCCGACACCGCCAACAAAGAGCAAGACTTCCTCATCTTGCAAAAGCGAATGTTCGCCAAATACCCGGATGTGCAGGCGATGTTCGGATACCGCGAACGTCTGCTGTGGGCTTCGCTTGCCGTGGGGCAGGAGTTGCTGGTTCGCGCGGGTATCGAAATCTCCGATGTAGTCAAAGACTTTGCCAACGACGCAGGTCGCCGACTCATGAGCGGCCAACATCGCGCTTTTACTCCTTTTGACCTTTCTCCCGACAACATCATCGTTTCTGAGCGCACGCATTTCCTTGACTACGAATGGGCGGGGTTTCGCGATGCCACCTTCGACGTAGCTTGTGTCATAGCCGGTTTCCCACAATTCTTGTTCGCCCGCCCCGTTACCGATGATGAGGCCGACGTATTCATCGAATCGTGGGTGCATGAAGTTGGCAAGATTTGGCCCAACGTCAATAATTCCACCCGGCTTTCTGCGCGCATCGTCACCGCGATGGTTGGCTGGGCGTTGACCAGCTTGATGATGATGCTGCTGAGTGCCGAAGCGGAGATGAGCGCTGAGTTTTTCCACGGAGATTTTGATCTCAATGACCTCGACCTTGCGATGGTGGTTGACCGCATGGCGCCGATCGCCGATCAGGTGCTTGCGAAGAACCCAGCGAACCTCACCGATGAAGCTCAGATGATTCGCCAAGATCTCCGCGAGACATTCGAGGCTATGTACCGCTACGCCGAACGTGGCCGTGACCCCCGATTCCCCGAGGTGGCAGCATTCGCTCGTTCGGTAGTGGAATTGCTGGAGGCTCCCAATACAACTGCCTCTTTCTCACCTAGTAGGGCATCGGGGCAGGTATGAGAAGTCGATAAGCCCTTGAGATAACCTGACTCCTCGGCGACCCATTTCGTTGTCCGGGCGCAGTCGTCGGGATGCCCGGTGGCTCAAGCCTGCGATTGATAAGCTAGGGTGCCCTGCGCGCATGAAAACAGGGAGAAGAACTCTTTGGTGACAGTCGATGCTGTGGTGAAAGATGTAGCGTTAAGCAGGGCAGAGGGCACTGCATTAGGCGCAGTAGGCGACATCAATATAAAGAAGGCTTGTTACTGGAAGGAACGAGGATGACCAGCGATCCCGATGCGGGACTATTCGCAGTCCCGAGCCAGGTACGACAGGCCAGCGCGAGCCGTTCGTCAGTTTTTGAAGCCGGTGCTCATGCCCCATTGGCGGCTCGCATGCGCCCGCGCAACCTCGATGAGATCGTGGGGCAAGAGCATCTGCTAGGCCCTGGAAAACCGCTGCGCCGGTTGATCGAAGGCTCGGGCGAGGCATCTGTCATCTTGTATGGGCCGCCGGGTACGGGCAAGACAACCATCGCTTCGCTCATTAGCTCGGCAACGGGGCATCGTTTCGTGGGTTTGTCGGCACTAGATTCTGGGGTCAAAGAAGTACGAGCTGTGATTGAAGCAGCCCGGCAAGATCTTATCGACGGCGAGCGCACGGTCTTATTTATCGACGAGGTCCACCGTTTTTCCAAGACCCAACAAGACGCGCTTTTGGCGGCGGTGGAAAACCGGACAGTGCTCCTTGTCGCAGCTACCACCGAGAATCCCTCATTTTCTGTGGTTGCTCCCCTGCTTTCGCGTTCGCTCATCCTCCAATTGGAATCACTTGGCCCGGAGGACATCAAGACAGTCATACTAAGAGCGCTTGCCGATGAACGCGGTTTCGCAGGATCCCTGCGCATCGCACCGGAGGCTCTGGAACAACTTGTGCAACTAGCCGGTGGCGACGCGCGGCGCTCGTTGACTTATCTTGAGGCAGTAGCCGAGGGGCTTGAACCGGGCAGCGAGATCACGTTAGAGACTGTCGCCCACAGCATTGATCGGGCTGTGGTGCGCTACGACAGGGACGGTGATCAGCACTACGACGTTACCTCTGCTTTTATTAAATCCATTCGCGGCTCAGACGTTGATGCCACCTTGCACTACCTTGCCCGCATGATCGACGCGGGGGAGGACCCGCGGTTCATTGCCCGCAGACTGATCGTTCATGCAGCCGAGGACATTGGCCTCGCTGACCCACAGGCACTTCAGGTTGCGGTTGCTGCGGCCGAGTCGGCCCAGCTCATCGGGATGCCCGAGGCGCGTATCCCGTTGGCTGAGGCGGCGATCTATCTTGCACTTGCACCGAAATCCAATTCGGTGATCATGGCCATTGATGCCGCGCTGCAGGATGTGCGCCAGGGGAAAACCCCGCCGGTGCCACCGCATCTTCGCGACGGCCACTACCAGGGCGCAAAGGACTTAGGCAACGCCGTGGGGTATGTCTATCCGCATGATGACCTACGAGGGGTAGTAACGCAGCGGTACATTCCCGAAGGGCTCGAGCAGGCTGTATATTATCAACCTTCCGAGCATGGCGGGGAGAAGCGAATTAGCGAATTCATCGGACGCTTAAGGCGCATCGTCCGCGGCCAATGAGACGCAACGGCAATGACCTGCGATTATCTTTCTCCGACCGAGTTGTTGAGGTGGTCTAATTGGGTTGTTGCTCCTGATAGGTGGAAGTGTTGCGCTTGGAATGGACCGTATGAGGTAAGGTTAACGCTCGTTAGACCTATGATCGTCGAGAAACGAGGACATACCGCCGTGCAGACCCATGAGATCCGGGAGCGCTTCACCAACCATTTCGTCAAGGCTGGCCACACACCGGTCCCAAGCGCATCACTCATCCTGGATGACCCGAACCTCCTGTTCGTCAACGCGGGCATGGTTCCCTTCAAGCCGTACTTCTTGGGTCAGCAGAATCCTCCTTTCCCGAACGGCACCGCCACCTCCATTCAGAAGTGTGTGCGCACCCTCGACATCGAGGAGGTGGGTATTACCACCCGCCACAACACCTTCTTCCAGATGGCCGGCAACTTCTCTTTCGGCCAGTACTTCAAGGAAGGCGCGATTAAGCATGCCTGGTCTTTGCTGACGGGGTCGCTCGAAGAAGGTGGCTATGGTCTCGATCCCGAGCGCTTGTGGGTGACCGTCTACCTCGACGATGATGAGGCCGCCGACATCTGGCACAAGGAGATCGGGATCCCCACCGAGCGTATCCAACGCCTGGGCATGGCGGATAACTACTGGTCCATGGGCATCCCTGGACCATGCGGTCCCTGCTCCGAGATTTATTACGACCGCGGCCCGGAATACGGTGCTGAGGGCGGCCCGATCGCCGACGATAATCGTTACATGGAGATCTGGAACCTAGTCTTCATGCAAAACGAGCGTGGCGAGGGAATTGGCAAGGATAATTTCGAGATCCTCGGCCCCCTGCCGAAGAAGAACATCGACACCGGCCTCGGCGTCGAGCGCGTGGCCTGCATCCTCCAGGGTGTAGACAACGTCTATGAGACCGACCTTTTGCGCCCCGTCATCGACGTTGCGCAGCAGTTGACCGGCACGACCTATGGCACCAAGCACGAGGACGACATTCGCTTCCGTGTCATCGCCGACCACTCCCGCACCGGCATGATGCTCATCCTCGACGGTGTCACCCCGGGCAATGAGGGCCGTGGCTACATCCTGCGCCGCCTGCTTCGTCGGATCATTCGCTCCGCACGTCTTTTGGGCGCGACCGGCCACACCATGGAGCAGTTCATGAACACCATCATGGACACCATGACCCCGTCCTACCCGGAGATTGAGGACAACCGCGAGCGCATCCTGCGCGTGGCAGTCACCGAGGAAAATGCCTTCCTGAAGACGTTGGAGTCGGGCACGACCCTGTTTGAGGAGGCTGCCCAGGCCGTCAAGGCGTCCGGCAAGACCACCATCGAGGGCGCCGATGCTTTCGCCCTCCACGACACCTACGGTTTCCCCATCGACCTCACGCTCGAAATGGCTGCCGAGGCCGGACTCGAGGTGGACACCGAGGGCTTCGACACCCTCATGGCGGAGCAGCGTGCCCGCGCCAAGGCCGACAACCGTGCCAAGAAGCACGGCCATGCGGACCTGTCGATCTACCGTGAGTGGGTGGATAATAACCCGACCGAGTTCGCGGGTTATGAGGAGCTGGAGACCACCTCGAAGGTCATCGGTTTGCTTGCCGACGGTGCCAAGGTCGAGGAGGTCTCGGAAGGCCAGCAGGTCGAGGTCGTCCTCGACGTCACTCCGCTATACGCAGAGGCCGGCGGCCAGCTCGGCGATCGCGGTGTCATCACCGTGGGCGATACCCTGCTCAAGGTCGACGACGTTCAGAAGATTGGCAAGAAGTTGTGGGTACACAAGGCTACCGTTGCCAAGGGTGGGCTCGCCATCGGTGACGAGGTGCGTGCCACCGTCGATGATGCATGGCGCCATGCCGCACGCCAGGCTCATTCTGCGACCCACCTCATTCACGCAGCCCTGCGCCAGGTGCTCGGCCCGACGGCAGTGCAGGCCGGTTCGATGAACAAGCCCGGCTACCTACGCTTCGACTTCAACTACACCGAGTCTTTGACCCCCGGCCAGCTCGCACAGATCGAGGCCATCACCAACGAGGCCGTGGACACCGACTGGGCGGTCAATACGATCGAGACCTCCCTCGATGAGGCCAAGGCAATGGGCGCGATGGCCCTTTTCGGAGAAAACTATGGCAATGTTGTCCGCGTCGTGGAGATCGGCGGCCCCTTCTCCATGGAGCTGTGCGGTGGTACTCACGTTGCCCACTCCAGCCAGATCGGCCCCGTAGCCATCCTGGGTGAGTCTTCTGTTGGTTCTGGTGTCCGCCGCATCGAGGCTTACTCCGGCTTGGACTCTTTCCGCTACCTGTCCAAAGAGCGCGCGCTCATGGAAGGTGTTGCCTCCTCATTGAAGGCGCCTTCGGCCGACGTTCCGGATCGCATCGCTGCCTTGGCACACAAGCTAAAGGAAGCAGAGAAGGTCATTGAGGATATGCGCAAGGCACAGCTGCTGGCGGAGTCCGCAGGACTGGCCAACAAGGCCGAGCAGCTCAACGGTTTTGAGGTAATTACCTTAGGCCTTTCCAAGGGCACCGAGGCCGGCGATTTGCGTACCATCGCTCAAGATGTCAAAAACGCTTTCGGCGATAAGGCTGGTGTCGTGGTTTTGGCCGCCGAGGATGCTTCCGGAAAGGTTCCGTTCGTTGCCGCTGCAACCAAGGCTGCTGTCGCACGCGGGGTCAAGGCTGGTGATTTGGTTAAGACCCTCGGTGGATATATCGACGGCCGCGGTGGCGGCAAGCCCGATATGGCGCAGGGCTCTGGTGCCAATGCCGCTGGCCTGCAGGCCGGTTTCGCAGCCGTTCGCGATGAGCTCGGCAAGCTGGCCTAGTTTAGATTGCTGAATTTCATCACGTAGCCCGGGTGCCGTGGACAAGAACCCTTCGATTGGGTGCTTGCCCACGGTACCCGGGTTTTGTGCTTGCCGGCGTCACAAGCTACCACTGATGAGAAAGCGAAGCCAAGAACCACCGACGAGCCGTGCCACAAGTGGGGCCTTCGGGTCAAAGGTCTCAAGCTAGTGGCAAGCAAATTCAAGTCTTGACCCTTGCCATTTGTGGCGCAGGCGGCATATAAATTGATAATTTGAGAAGCGGCATCCTGACCCGCTATTCATGCGGTGGAAAGCCCTTGGTGACTTGCCCAAAGACGTTGAAAGGATCGATGTGTGGCTCGCATAACTCCAGACTCCCCAGGAGTCGATGATCCCGGCGCAGGTCGGCGCCTTGGCGTCGATGTCGGTACTGTGCGAATCGGTGTCGCAGTCAGTGATCGTGATGCGATGCTGGCCAGCCCCGTGGAAACGGTTAAGCGTACGACGGGTCTCAAAGACCGCGACAGCCAAGATATCGATCGGCTCCTAGAGATTATCGATACCTACGATGTCGTGGAGGTGGTCGTCGGCTTGCCACGTAACCTGGACGGCAGTGGGTCCTCAAGTGTCAAGCATGCCAAGGACATCGCATTTCGCATCAACCGTCGGCTGAGCAAGCTAGGGCGGCCCATCCCCGTGAGGATGGCGGATGAGCGTCTGAGCACAGTCATCGCCCACCAGGCGTTGCATATGTCAGGAAGAAAAGAGAAGCATTCCCGCTCAATCGTCGACCAGGTGGCTGCCGTGGAGATTCTGCAGTCTTGGCTCGATGGGCGAACCTCGTACCTTAAACGTCGGCAAGCAATATCACCTAGTGACGAGTCCACGGTGGGGGAACAAGGAAGCAATGCCACTGATAACCCTAATGATGCGGAGACCTCCTGCGATGCGGAAAACAAGACAACTGCACTGATGGGCGGCGCGGAGGCTGTGGAAGAAACGGTGGTAGCAGGCGAGGATTCGCGGCGTGCTGAGTTGAATAGGACTAGTACCCCAGGCGACAATCGCATGGAATTCCATGAGCCTGCTGAGGCTTTGAACAAGACGTCGGATGATATGCACGCGGAAGCAGCCGAACCGGCGCGGAAGGCAATGAGAAAAACCTCACCTTCTCCTTTAGACATGGTTCGTAAAAGCAAGTAAAAGGTAGCGCTTAAGGTACGCTCGTGGAATAAGCCGTGTGAGCTGTGTCCACATGGCTGCCAGCAGCGCGATCGTGTGCATAGTAGGCGCCGGTGTAAGAGACGGCGAAAACGGAAAGGCAAACCCTCGATGAGAATGGAACCGAAGTATGTCAAGCGTCGCCAGCGCGCGCTTGCGGTGTTAGTCGCAACGCTCATCTTGCTTGTCGGCGCGATTGTCTACATTGGCGTCTCCGTCGTCAACAAGGGCAATGAGGACTACAAAGGTTCCGGTAACGGCGTGGTTCAACTCGTTGAAATTCCCGAAGGTTCCAGCCTTTCAGAGCTAGGACCTGAGCTCGCGGAGCGAGGCATCGTCGCATCGAATAACGCCTTCCAAACGGCAGCCTTTGCCAACGAAAATGCCGCCGCGGTAAAGCCCGGCTTCTACCGCCTTCAGGAGCGCATGAGCGCAGACGCTGCGGTCGCGGCCTTGCTCGACCCAAATAACTTGGTCGATCTGCTCGACATTCAAGGCGGTTCAACGCTCATGGACGTCAGTGTCGTCGGCGGCAGTACCCGGGACGGAATTTACTCTCAAATCTCAGCAGTCAGTTGCCAAGAATCCAATGACAACTGTGTTACTCCAGAGCAACTTCAGGAGGTCGCTGCAAACACCAACCCCGCGGAGCTCGGCGTCCCGGAATGGGCGCAGGAGGCGGTAGCGGCGCGTGGCGCGGACCCGCGTCGCCTGGAGGGACTCATCGTCCCGGGTAGCTATGTGGTTGACCCCAACGCTGACGCCAAGGCTATTCTCAAGGATCTGCTGACCCGTTCGGCAACGAAGTTTGAAGAAACGGGCATCGAAGCCAAGGCCCAAGCCCAAAACCTCACGCCTTATCAGCTCGTGACCGCAGCCTCCCTTGTCGAGCGCGAGGCACCAGCCGGGGACTTTGATAAGGTTGCTCGCGTTATTTTGAACCGACTAGCGGTTCCGCAGCGCCTGGAGTTTGACTCCACAGTGAATTATGACCTTTCCGAACAGGAAGTGGCCACCACCGACGAAGACCGCGCGCGGGTGACGGCCTGGAACACGTATGCGATGGAGGGGCTGCCGCAAACTCCAATTGCTAGCGCATCCTTGGAAGCAATCGATGCCATCGAGAATCCCGCCGTGGGTGAGTGGCTGTACTTTGTCACCATTGATCAGCAGGGCACCACCGTGTTTAGTAACACCTTCGATGAGCATCAGGCAGCCACCCAGCTGTCCATTGACAACGGCGTGCTCGATTCAAACCGTGAAACCGTGGCGCCTGTAGCCCCTGTCGACGAAGCAGCGCCGGCCGGAGAAGCTGCACCTGTTCAATAAATTCTGTTGTGCAGGCTTAACGTCGCAGTTGAGGGCGCGAGGAAGTTAAAACCCAGATCGACATGGTCTGGGTTTTCGCATAAAACGCACACCCTGCGGGCTGGTGCGACCCAACGGCACCCTTTGACGCTGGGCGCGAAGCCCAGCACCTATCTTTAGAAGCAGGTGCAGTACGCCCCGATCGTCTCGTGCATCGGCATCCATGTGTTTAGCTCAGCGCCAATTATTCGAGCCTGGCAACGTGGAATGGGGCGGTTGCATTCATGACTGTTTCCCCCACTCAGGAGTACAACATGCAGGTTTCCCATCGCGCGGCGGTGCTCGGCCATCCGATTGAGCACTCCCTGTCACCGCTTATCCATAATGCCGGCTATGCAGCCCTCGGGTTGGACGATTGGGAATACGGTCGCATCGACTGTCAGGCGGATGACCTCGCCGGCATCGTCGGTAGCGCAGACGATAGTTACCACGGATTTTCTGTGACCATGCCCGCCAAATTCGCCGCTTTGGAATTCGCGGATGAGGTCAGTGATAGAGCCCGTCTGATTGGCTCGGCGAACACATTGGTTCGCACCTCCGACGGGTGGCGTGCGGACAACACGGACAGCCTCGGTGTTGTGGGGGCCTTGCATGAGCTCGGCATCGATACATTGAAAAACGGGGATACAGCCGTGGTCGTTGGCGGCGGGGGCACGGCACGGCCAGCGTTGTGGGCGCTTGGCGAGCTCGGCGCGGGTCATATTGTCTTGATCAACCGCACCGACAAGACAGCAGACCTTCGCCCTCTGGCGACACGCAACGAGGCTCGCTTCGAATACCGGACCTTGGACGCAGCGGGGGTTCGTGCCGCCGAAAACGCGGCGGTGGTGATTTCGACGGTGCCGTCTGCTGCGATTGCCGGCCTGGAAGACGGGCTCGCCCAGACTCCGCTCCTTGACGTGATCTATGACCCTTGGCCAACCCCGTTGGTAGCCGCGGCGCAGGCGAAGGGGTATGCGGCAATCGGAGGGCACGCTATGTTGCTGCATCAGGCACTTTCGCAATTTGAACAGTTCACTGGCCAGCACGCTCCGGAAAAGGCAATGCGTAAGGCACTCTATTCCCACATCGCGATTGATGCCTAGGTCCACGCGACCTGTCACTTAGCAAAGTCTGTTTCTTCGACACATGCAATACTCCTGTGGGCACGGCCATACGCAAAGCTGTGAGCTGTCAATTTTGCTTGACAGCCCCTGTTGCGTGGCGCCAGTAGCCTCGTGGCATGACTGAACACGTGCTTCGCGGTGGCATATCTATTGCAGCTGTCCTGACAGTGTGCCTGATCGGGTGCTTGGTTTCTACCCTGGTGGCATTGATCTATTGTGATGTCACCTCACGGCGGCTGCCCAACAAGCTGACCGTCTTTTTGTTCCTGCAATCGTTGGGGCTTTGCCTGCTTGCCGGCAGTCCCATTTCGCTGGTTTTCGGGGCTGGGTGGGCCTTGCTTTACCTCGGCGTCGGTATCTGGTGCGGCGGGATTGGCGGCGGGGACATCAAGCTGGCGGCAGGGTTGGGAACCTTGGCAGGGATGGCAGGTTTTCCAGCGGTGCTCATTGCCGTCGTGGGGGCTAATTGCCTAGTACTTGCAGAGTTTGCATTCCGGGCAGCAGTGGCATTTGTTCGCCTGCGCAACAAAGGTTGGGGAACTGGGAGACACACGGGAGTACCCCCAAGGCTGGAGGTGGCCCTGAATGCAACCACGAGTCGGGCCGATGCGAGAGCGGATGATGTAGATCGTGCATATGCCAAGCAAGAGTCGTGGTCGCAGGCGGATTCACCGAGGGTTGCTTTCGCCCACGGTCCCCACATGATAATTGCCACAGTTGTAGGAATGTTTCTTTGCCTTGGCGGCGGGCTCTAGTCGTCTTGGGGGAACGAGAGAGCAGACAATGAGCAGGTGTGGGGCATGGGGTGTATGAGGGGGCACGCGCTTGGTCGGGGCAAAGCCTAATGAAGGGCGAGGCCATGACATAATGACCGTTATGCTTCGTTGGACTACTGCTGGAGAATCGCACGGACAAGCACTGGTGAGCATGATTGAGCACATGCCAGCTGGTGTTCCAATCACCCGTGAGGAGATCTCCTATCAATTGGCACGGCGTCGCCTCGGGTATGGCCGAGGGGCTCGAATGAAGTTTGAAGCTGATGAGGTCACCTTGCTCGCAGGCGTGCGCCATGGTCGCACTTTGGGCAGCCCCATTGCCATCATGATCGGCAACACTGAGTGGCCGAAGTGGACCACCATTATGTCGGCTGACCCCATCGATCTCACTGATCCTGAGGTGGAGTCGGCTATGAGCTCGGGTCGTGGCGCAAAGCTGACGCGTCCGCGCCCAGGGCACGCGGACTTCTCCGGAATGCTGAAGTACGATTTCGATGAGGCCCGGCCGGTTCTCGAACGTTCCTCCGCACGTGAGACCGCGGCACGCGTCGCGGCGGCGACCGTTGCCCGCAACTTCCTCCGGGAGACTGTGGGCGTGGAGGTTGTCTCGCACGTAATCTCCATCGGTCGTTCCGAGGTCTATGAGGGACCGGCTCCGGAGTTTGCCGACCTCGAGGCAATCGATGCTTCACCGGTGCGCGCATTCTCGAAGTCGGCTGAGGAGTCCATGATCGCCGAAATCGAGGCTGCGAAAAAGCAAGGCGATACCCTAGGGGGGATCGTTGAGGTTAGCGTCAAGGGGCTGCCCATTGGTTTGGGCTCCCATGTATCAGGTGATGACCGCCTGGATGCACAGTTGGCCGCAGCTTTGATGGGAATACAGGCGATCAAGGGCGTCGAGATCGGCGATGGTTTCGAGGAGGCGCGCCGCCGCGGCTCCGAAGCGCATGATGAGATCGAGCGTGTGGATGGCGTCATCATTCGTCGCTCGAATCGCGCAGGTGGCCTCGAAGGCGGCATGACCAATGGCGAAGAACTGCGGGTTCGTGCTGCGATGAAGCCAATCTCTACGGTTCCGCGTGCGTTGAAGACCATCGATATGTCCAGCGGAAAGCCTGCTACCGGAATTCATCAACGCTCTGATGTCTGCGCCGTACCCGCCGCTGGCGTTGTGGCCGAGGCAATGGTTGCGCTCGTGCTTGCGCGCGCAGTGCTGGCGAAATTCGGTGGAGATAGCCTAGAAGAGACCAAGCGCAACATTGCAAGCTACAAGGCCTACGTGGATGAACGGCTTGCTTTCGGAGAGGAGAGCTAGGGGATCATGACGATTCCGGAGCAATCCGCAACCCCTAATGACATGCCAGAATCCAGCGGGATCACACAGCAGGTAGCCAGCGAATACCTCGATCATGACCCAGAGCTCGGCCAGGTTACGGCCGCCGCGACCCCCGTTGTGGTGCTCGTTGGCCCGCCGGGTGCGGGAAAGTCCACCATCGGACGCAGGCTTGCTCGCGCGTTGCATACCGAGGTCACCGACTCCGATGTCCTCATCGAGGAGGCAATGGGGAAGTCCTGCGGCGAGGTGTTTACAGAACTCGGGGAGCCTCGCTTCCGTGAGGTCGAGGCCGAGTATGTTGCCCAGGCACTGCAGACCTCCGGGGTGGTAAGCCTTGGTGGAGGGGCCGTGTTGACCGGATCCACGAGGGATCTGCTCAAGCATCACAATGTGGTCTGGATTGATGTCTCACCTGAAGAAGGTGCGCGTCGCACGGCCAACGAGTCGACGCGACCGGTGCTCGCTGCTGACGACCCAGCCGAGCATTACCGCCGCCTGATTGAGACACGCCGGCCGTTGTATCGGGAGGTGTCTCGCTTCCGTGCCCGCACCGATAGGCGAAGCCCGCAGAAGGTCGTTGCAGATATCTTGGGTTTTTTGGAAAGCTCGGACTAACGCTCGGCCATTCGGGCGCCCGCAAGCCAATATGAGGGTTGCCGGTAAGCAGCTTGAAGAAATCGATGATTGAATAAGGAGACGCCATGACCAATTCAGCTACTGCACCGAATGTAGTTCTTGCTCATCCTATCGAGGAGCGTGGCACTGCCCGAGTCGTTGCGGTTACCGGCGCCTCGCCCTATGAGGTAACGATCGACCATTCGTTGCAGCAAGGAATCGTCGATTTCGCCCGTGAGCGAGGCTTTCGCAATGTTGCGATTATCACCCAACCGACGGTGCGCGAATACGCCGATGCGCTCGCCCAAGCGCTGAGCGCCGCCGGGATTCGCCCATTGGTCCACGTCATCCCCGATGCGGAGTCCGGTAAGACGCTTTCGGTGTGCGGGCAGTTGTGGGATGCGTTGGGGGAGGCAAATTTCAGCCGCGGCGATGCGGTCATTGGCCTCGGCGGAGGAGCGGCAACGGATCTAGCGGGTTTCGTCGCAGCAGGCTGGATGCGAGGCATCGCCGTCATCCAGGCACCGACCACCTTGTTGGCGATGGTCGACGCAGCCGTCGGCGGAAAGACGGGCATTAATACCGCCGCCGGGAAAAACCTGGTTGGTGCCTTCCACGAACCAGCCGCGGTTTTCATCGACCTCGATTTCCTGGACACTCTCCCGCAGCAAGAGATCGTTGCCGGTAGCGCAGAGATAATTAAGACCGGGTTTATTGCCGATCCTGTGATCATTGATCGTTATGAGTCCGACCCGCAGGCATGCGTGCGTGCCGACGGCCACCTGCCCGAGCTTATTGCGCGCTCGGTGGCCGTCAAGGCTGGCGTCGTGAGCAAGGACTTGAAGGAGTCGAGCCTTCGAGAGATCCTCAACTACGGTCACACCTTCGGTCACGCGGTAGAGCTGCGGGAGAATTTCACCTGGCGCCACGGACATGCGGTAGCGGTAGGCATGATGTTTATCGCAACCCTGGCCCATGCTCGTGGTCTAATCGATCAGTCGCTGCTTGAGCGTCACCGTCAGATCCTTGATGCCGTGGGTTTGCCTACCTCCTATGAGTCTGGTCATGACGAAGAACTGATCGCCGGTATGCGTCGCGATAAGAAGAATAAGGGCGGGCACATCCGCTTTGTGGCACTTGATGGAATTGCTTCTACCTTGCGCCTCGAAGATGTGACGGATGCCGAAATCCGTGCGACCTACGCGCAGATCACGAGCGACAACGACGCTTCCACCTCGTTGCACTAGCGCAGGCCTAGTGAGAACTCGTGTTTATCCCCTGGATTTTCGAGCTCGTGCACAGCGGCTTCATTCCCGGTGAAAACCCCTAGTGAAAGGACTGAAAAAGTGACTGATTCTGCATCCCGCTCAGCACCCTCTACCGTGCTAGTTCTCAATGGCCCCAACCTCAATCGTTTGGGCAAGCGCCAGCCGGAGGTGTACGGGCACACCACTCTAGCCGACGTGGAAGCCTCCGTGCGTGACCTAGCCCGCGACCTCGGCGTGGACATTGAGTTCCGCCAATCCAACCATGAGGGGGATCTCATCGACTGGGCCCACGAGGCCGCTGATAACGATTGGGCTGTCATCATCAACCCAGGAGGGTTCACACACACCTCGGTTGCCCTGCGCGATGCGCTGGCGGAAGTTTCCGATGGTCGTGGCTTTGTGGAAGTACACATCTCCAACGTGCATGCACGCGAGACGTTTCGCCATCACAGCTACCTGTCACCCATCGCGAAGGGTGTTATCGCCGGCCTCGGCGTCAAAGGCTATGAGCTTGCGCTTCGTTACTTCGTTGAATCCTAGCCAGACACGGGAAACCGTCCTTGCCTGCAGCCCTGGCCGTCGATACACAAGGGAAGTGTACGACGAGCCGGCGCGCTCGATAAGGGGCAGCAGGCAGGACACCTGTCGCGACGAGCAGACGCACGTGGTACCGAACGGCCAGGGCACATCGCGGCTGTCAGTGCCTCGGCGGAGGCTAGGCTGGCAGCCTCATGAAGGGTCTGAATGAGATTGTGACCCACTTTTGCAGGTGTAGTGAGTAAGGTTGAAACAAAAGGCACCCTTTGCCTTCTACCTTGGCATAAGGAATGGACTCGCATGTGCGGGCCAGTAAGAATGAGGCTGCCTCGCATCTCTGCGAGGTTTTTCACGCTCATCGCGCGGGGATGGTTGAGGTGTGCAAGAAGATCGTACGAAAGGGCTTGATTAATGGCACTGTCTGATACTCGTTTCGCAAAGCGACGTCGCGCACTGGCATCGAAGTTGGCAGGGCAACGAGTTGATCAAATGTTGGTGACTCACCTGACCCACGTACGTTATCTTTCGGGCTTTTCCGGTTCGAATGGCTCGGTAATCCTGTCCAAGGACTTGACTGCAAAGGTTTCGACTGATGGCCGTTATCGAACTCAAATTGCGGAGGAAGTTCGCGACCTTGAATGCGTGGAGGCCCGAGATACCGCCGTGGCGCTTCTGAAGGAAGTTCAGGGACCACGACGGGTGGGCTTTGAGGCGGACTACGTCTCCCACAGCCAACTGGAGAAGCTGAAGGCAGCCGCCGGCGAAGACGTAACCCTCGTGCCGGTCAGTGGTGTGATTGAAGGCATTCGCTTATACAAGGATCCTCTCGAGCTGCAGCGCCTGCGCGAAGTCGCCGACCTTGCCAATTCTTCCTTTGCCGAATTGCTTGCCGACGGTGGCATTGCCCCCGGACGCAGGGAGTTCGAGGTGGCTGCCGACTTGGAGTACCGCATGCGAATGAAAGGTGCAGAGCGTCCGAGCTTCGACACGATCGTGGCCTCAGGTCCAAACTCCGCGAAGCCGCACCATGGTGCAGGCAATCGAGTCATCGAAGACGGCGACTTAGTCACCATCGATTTCGGTGCGCACCTTGCCGGGTTTAATTCGGATACCACGCGCACCGTTGTTGTCGGCCAAGCCAGCGATTTCGCCAAGGAAATTTACGGCATTGTCCTTGAAGCACAACTCGCGGGATGCGAGGCCGCCGTGCCCGGCGCCAACCTTGTCGATGTTGACTGTGCTTGCCGCGACATCATTGAAAAGGCGGGATACGGGGAATACTTCGTCCATTCCACCGGTCATGGTCTAGGCCTTGACGTCCACGAAGCGCCCTATGCAGCGGTCACCGGTTCGAACCAATTGGCCGAAAATATGACGCTGACCATCGAACCTGGCATCTACGTGCCCGGCAAGGGCGGAGTGCGCATCGAGGATTCTTTGATCATCACGTCGGGTACGCCAGAAAACCTCACCAAGCTGGACAAAGACCTCCTTATCCTAGATTAAATACAACAAAGCAGATTCAGGCTCGTCCTTGAGCCTGGAGGGCATGGACACGGTGCAGTGCGGGGACTCCCGTACAACGTTGTAAGTCGGACGCGCTGCCTGTGCCCTTTGTACACGGCGTGGTGTTGAGTACACTACGTGTTTGAGGGTGAGCTTTGACTCCTCGGTGCCAATCTGCGTGTAGGTTGCGTGCATGAGGGAGGGGAGTTTGCTAGCATGAGTAGGCTAAACTACGCAGGTCATATGAGGCCGAGGTACAAGTGGAGCCCGTGTCCTGTGTTGGCCACAAGTGGCCTTGATTGGCATTGAAGTAATTTGACAACCTAAAAGGAAGTTTCGCGCGTGGCAACTACCGCTGATTTCAAGAACGGTCTTGTGCTCAAGATCGACAACAAGCTGCAGCAGATCATCGAATTCCAGCACGTTAAGCCAGGCAAGGGCCCGGCCTTCGTGCGCACCAAGCTCAAGGACGTTGTCAGCGGAAAGGTCACTGATAAGACCTTCAACGCTGGTGTGAAGGTGGAGACCGCCACCGTCGATCGCCGCGACATGACCTACTTGTACAACGACGGAACTTCTTACGTCGTCATGGATGAGAAGACTTTCGAGCAGATCGAGCTGGCCCCGCAGATCATCGGTGATGCCGCACGTTTCCTGCTGGAGAACACCACTGTCCAGGTTTCCTTCTATGAGGGCGAGCCTTTGTTTGCCGAGCTTCCGATCTCCCTCGACCTCAAGGTCGAGCACACCGATCCGGGTCTGCAGGGTGACCGTTCCACTGGTGGCACCAAGCCGGCCACCCTGGAGACTGGCGCTGAGATCCAAGTTCCACTGTTCATTGAGACCGGCAACGTGGTGAAGGTCGACACCCGCGACGGTTCTTACCTGTCCCGAGTGAACAACTAACGTGAGCGAAGGTAAGAAGTCGGGCAGTTCTGCGCGCGATTTCAAGCGTCACGGTACCCGGTACAAGGCACGGCGCCGTGCGGCGGACATCCTTTTCGAGGCTGAGATCAGAGACATCGACCCGGTTGCGATCTTGAGCGATCGCATCACCTTGTCCCGCGATATCGCCAATGCGGTGGCGCCCGTCAATCCTTACACCAAGGTCGTTGTTGAGGGCGTGGCACAAGAGCTCGACCGCATCGACTCCATCATCGCCGCTTACCTCAGCGAGGACTGGGAGCTCGACCGCATTGCCGCCGTCGATCGCGCAATCTTGCGAGTGGCGGTATGGGAGCTGTTGTACAACGAGGAGGTTCCCGTTGCCACCGCAGTGGTCGAGGCTGTCGAGATTGCGTCGCAATACTCAGGGGATGCTGCACCTGCTTACATTCACGGTGTGCTCGATTCCATGGCCAAGGGCATCGATTCCTTGCGCGAGGATTCCGTGGTCACACCGTTGGAGGATGATGTCACTTCCGACGCTTCTGCTGATGACGAGGCCACCGCTCCATCGGATCTGATCACCCCAGACGACCTCGATGATTCTGCTGAATCAGATGATGAGGATGACGACATTCAATAGACCTCACTAACTACCTGGGCCTATTTTGGTACTCACTGGGAAAGGTAACCTTCAAGCTTGCTTGTCGGTTACCTTTTTCATGTATAGGTGTCCGCGTGCATTGATGCGCAGCCGGGAAAGTCTCAGAGGCTTTCTAGAATATTGCGCACTCTTCGCGAAAGAGAGTCATAGGTAATTTCTGTCTATGACATCGTCGCTCACACCGCTGCACTAGGCTTTTAAGGTATGGCTGATTTTGATGTTGCCGACGCTCGCGCGCTTGCTGTCGGCCCAGGTTTTTCGCTTTCCAAAGTTGACCCAACGGCCACCCCTGGGCTGAAAGGTGGCAAGAAGAAGCTCGTCGAGGAGTTCAACGAGATCGATGACCGCCTTCTTGAGCTGCAGGAAATGCTCTACGCTCAGCGGCGTGCCGGAAAAGAGGTTGGCAATATCCTGCTCGGGCTGCAGGGGATGGATACCTCCGGCAAGGGCGGCATCATTAAACACACCGTGGCAGTCTTGGATCCGCAGGGTGTCAAGCTTGCCTCCTTCGGACCTCCCACCGATGAGGAAAAAGCGCACCATTTCCTGTGGCGCATTCACAAGCAATTGCCAGGTCCAGGCATCGTGGGGGTGTTTGACCGATCCCACTACGAGGACGTGCTCATCCACCGGGTAGAAGGCTGGGCCGATGAGGCCACCTTGAGCCAGAGAATGGAAGACATTCGCGAGTTTGAGCAGCAATTGGTGGCAGCCGGAACCACGATCATCAAGGTCATGCTGCACATCTCGAAGGACTTCCAAAAGCAGAATCTGCTTGAACGCCTTGACGATCCGACGAAGCACTGGAAGTACAACCCCAAGGATCTTGATGCGCGCGCAAAGTGGGATCTGTATCAAAACGCCTACGATATCGCGCTGAGGGAAACCTCCACTGCCGATGCCCCTTGGTATTGCATCCCCAGCGAGAACAAGCCTTATGCGCGCATGGTGGTCAAGTACCTCTTGCTGGGTGCCCTAGAGGACATGAATCTGAGCTGGCCCTCCGCCGACTTCGACGTGGAGGAACAAAAAGCAAAGCTCAAAGCGATGGATGAGGGGTAACCCGAGCTAGAGAAAGATCGAAGCCCGGGTCGGATATATCATCCGAGTTTGTATACCAAGAAATTAGACTAGCCTTGTTAAAAATGGTCGAAAGGCCCTGTCCCATGGTGTGAATATTCCCAGAGGTTCACCTTATGCCTTGGGGTTGGGCCGTTTCCTCTTATCAGTCGGCCTTGATCGTCGCGTGAATCTTGCCGAAGGCTTCTTGCAGCCCCAGCACGGTATCGACGCTGTGCTTGAGGACGTTGGTGAGCTGGATATCACTAAGCCCTGCTGCACTCATGGTCTCGGCCTCAGCGCGGATCGTCAGCGTTTGGGTCTTGTCCATGATGCATACCTTTGC
Organism: Corynebacterium sp. SCR221107; assembly: GCF_027886475.1. NCBI lineage: Bacteria > Bacillati > Actinomycetota > Actinomycetes > Mycobacteriales > Corynebacteriaceae > Corynebacterium > Corynebacterium sp. SCR221107. Next base: position 1,728,754 of record NZ_CP115670.1, on the reverse strand, counting down.
AAACTCCGACTGCGCATTGAGTTGGTTTGCGGCCAAGAAATAGCTAGGTTCCAAGTCCAGTGACGGCGAAGAAGTAGCGACATCTCCGCGTACGAGGAGAACTGAGGGCATAGCGGCGAAGAGCATGGCGATGCCATTGATATTGGCAAAACCCACCGGGCGCTGATCGGAGTTGCTGGTATCCAACTCAATGCCGAGGTCTTTCATGGCTTTGACCACTCGGTCCAATGTGACCTTATTAAACTGCTGCGGCTGCTCCGCGGAAGAGGCGGCTTCGGCTGAATTCTTTCGGGGAGAGACGTTTTCTGAAGAATGATCGGTGGGGCTAGTCATGGGATGTGGAACTCCTCAACATAGATGGGGAAGTGTATGTACAGATTGTGTGGGAAGGCGCACCAGACACAAGAATGGCAAGACGACGAGAAGCCATGCTGCCTTGGGCTCGATCACGCGAAAGAAGTGAAGCGCTCTAGCGGCTGCAGCGAAGCCCCAAGAATGGTGCCAATTGTTGCGCCATTGCATTTACTCCCAGGTCACGGATTCGGGCAGGGCGGATTCGAAATAGTTCCACAGGCCTACGAATGAGTCGATGCTGGACACGACGAAGGCCCCCAGTTGATTCGTGCTCACCTCGCCTACTGAATGCAGGCTTCGGCGCGCGCCGAAGGCGATCTCCCCCGATTCGGATTCAAGCATGAAGGCAACAGGGTTGATTTGGTGCAGGTTCCACTCGTTGACCATTGCCAGACCCCGGGCGGCATCCTCGGCGCTCAACCGCCCGCGCCAGGTTGCCTGTGCGGTTGTGCCTGCACTGCCCGGAACAAAGACGATGGACTGATTGATAAACCCGGTGCGAGCCACGGTGATATCGGCTTCCTTTTCCTCAACGAGGAATTCCAGGCCTTCGCCGTGAAGAATCTCTCCGATTCTTTCGGCGGTGACGACTGCAAAGTCTTGGTCGAACTCGGGATTGGGGGAGGAGTTAGTCATCAATGGCTCCTTGGGGTCGCGTGCATTCTTCTGTGCTTGTACAAAGCCTACTGGATGTAATAGAAGCCTCGCGTTTTGCTCTCCTTAAGAGCACTGCCTGTGCGTTAGTCGAGTTTCCCTCTCGCGGCGTGGCACGGGGCTTGCTTCACGACCATTGAAAAACGAACGATTGACGCTCGGCATTGCGTTTGATTCCGGTATCCGCCCTTTCTTGCCGTGATTTTTTCAAGCCCCGTGCCCAGGCGGCTCTGCCAAGTCATCCCTATGCGTCGAAGAGCTTCTCCGTGCCCAACTCGTGGGACAACGCAGAGGTGAGGTCGGGGTAGCGGAAGCTAAACCCGAGGGTATCGAGCACCTCGGGCATCACGCGAGGCGAGCCCAACGCCAACGGCTGCTGACCGCGGGTACCAGGAAGCGCCCGTGGTCGCAGGTTGGGCAAAGGCAATCGCACTGCGCGCCGCAGCTGCGTGCGCAGGGACTTGGCAAGCTCCCCGGTTCGAATATGGTGCGGGGAGACGGCATTAATGGGACCGCTCATTGCGGGATGGAAAACCGCGGTGACGAAGACATCGGTGAGATCGTCCTGCGAAATCCAAGACAGCCACGAATCCGATTGGGCGATCGATGATCCCAACCCCGCCGAGACAAGTGTTCGAACAACGGGCAAAATTCCGCCCGCCCCGTTGAGTACTTCGCCGGTGCGCAGGAAGACGACGCGAGCGCCGGCTGCTTCGGCAGTGCTAAAGCTCTTCTCCCATTCCGCCACGATGGCGGCGGCGCGCCCGGCGCCAGCAGCAGCGGATTCCGTCAGGAGCTCCTCCCGGTCATGCCCGTAGGCGGCGATGGCGCTGGATGCGATGACGGTACGACAACGAGGGGAATCGGCAACTGCCTGCGAAAGGACCTTTGTGCAATCGATCAGGGCTTTGGCCTGGGATTGAATTTTCTCGGAAGCCTTTGAATCCTGTTTGGTCTTGGCGATGGTTGACGGGCTTGCGAAGCGGTCTTCGCCTTCGGCATGGATGAGCACGTCTACGTCGGCAAGCATGTATCGCGACGGTGCCGCAGGGTTCCACCACCGCTGGTGGGACTTGAGCGTCTTTGGTTGCTTCACATTGAAGATGCCGACCTTTGCGGGGCGTTGGTTGCCCTTTTCCTCGTGTGATTGCACGGCGGTTGGATCCGTACTGGGAATCAGTGCGATGACCTTGTGGCCCAGCGTGCTCAGCTGTGCTGAAAGTGCCCGCCCGGTGTTGCTTCGGGCGCCCGTGATGGCGATGGTGAGGGGCTTGTGCGCGCCTGAAGAAAGCGTCGGAACCGCATCGAATTGAGCGTTGAGCCTTTGCGCAAATCGAAAATCGGCGATCAGCTGCTGTTGACGATAAGCAAATAATGGCTCGATGGTGGCGGCCGGCAACCGAGAGAATACCTCGTCGGTGACCAACGTGTATGCCTGATCCGAATTCCCGCCGAGGAACGCCGGATCGGCGAGAGGCCCGAGTTTTTCTCGCTCCTTGGTCGATGGGGTGTGCTCGGCGAAACCGTGAACGTGGCGCCAATTGGCCAAAGCCTTGATGGGGGAGGCTACACACACCTCGGTAAAGCGGTAACCCTTGACATAGCCGGACAGGTCGTGGCGTGTCTCCCAGCGCAGCCCCGCGGGCATAGAAAACACAGTGGTTCCATCAGCCAAGCTCTCGGCCTCGCGTCGCGGTACCATTGGCAAGAATGGCGGCGTGAGGCGTGCGATCGCACCAGGTTGGGTATGCCACTGCCACACCTGCTCGCGAGAGGCGGGCACGATGTGGGAGGTTTCCAGGCTCATAGCGCGTCCTTCCGAAGGTGGTGCGGAAATGCTCAGCGATTCCTCTGCAGTCCAGCTCCGAGGTCGAAGTCCCTCCACGCGAGCCGTGGGTTCTAGGACTGAAGCACTCCTGCTTTCGAAAAATGCAGAGGTTTGGGTGCAAGTGTAGCCGTAGTGGCACAGTTCCCCTGCCTAAGACAGTTAGGTTTGAGAAGAAAAACATAGCACTCTCGAACAAGCAGTGGTCACAAGTAGTGTTCATGCAGCCGCGGCGCGACAAGGGACCGCGTTGCTCGGGATTCTCACGCCGAGACGATTTCGGAGCTGGCATGGTGATTGCTTGGCGACGCTCCCAGCGCCGCCCGTTGTCCCGGTCGAATGTGTCCGCCAGGTAGGCGTCGGCAAGCAAAAAAAGTCGGCGCCGGTGGATCCAGGATGGCAGAGCGGACCACGGGAAGAAGGGGAAGGCAAGAAAGTCAAGGGGCTGGGGATCCTGTTTCCTGCGGAGAAAGGCAAGGTCTATGACTCAATGACTGGGAATGACTGCGAATTGGCGGGAAAATGGGAATGAGCGGGAATGGCTGGGAATCAAAAATTAAGGCGCTTGGTAGGCCGTCAATATTGGAAAAGCAATGAGATGAAACCAGGGGCGGTATTAGCGGGAAAACTATGAAATCGGGAGGCAGGGAAGTTAGGTAATGACCGAGCAGTGCTGGTTTAGCATGGTGGGGAAAGGAATGTGGCACCCGCGCATCGTTGTTAAGTCCGCAGTAATTCACACAAAGGCGCAGCCGCGCACGGTTGGCCTCGCCCGTGAAGGGCCGAGTAAGGGAACCAGTCGGTGATTGGCGGCCACCGAACCACCCCGACGCGGGTGTAGGCATCTGCATTCCGGGCATTTGTTGTTCTCACAGTGCCCCAAAGGCTGATAAGCTAGGCGACTAAGGTGAGTTCGTCTTCCAATGCCCAACCGCTCGATGACTAAAGTCTTGTGCTTGCACGACTTTTTATTACAACGTGGCGTGGAGCGGACGCGCTTTGAAAAATTTGGTTTAGAACAGCAATTTCGTGTTCATTCCTCCCTTTCGGGGAGGGGTCGACATCCTTTAACGGACCGCACAGAGAGGCGGGGAAGGAGGTCACGATGAGCGATAACAGCGTCGAGTCCGTCGAACTGCTAAGCAGCGACGACGTCTCACGTACCGTTGCACGCATCGCGCACCAGATTATTGAAAAGACGGCCCTCGATTCCGGTGACGCATCCCGCGTTGTCCTTCTAGGAATTCCCTCGGGTGGGGTTCCACTGGCCGCAGACCTAGCCGCAAAGATCGCCGAGTTCACGGGCGTTGAAGTCCCGACCGGCTCGATCGACATCACCTTGTACCGCGATGATCTTCGCGGAAAGCCCCATCGCGCTCTCCAGCCGACCACCATTCCGCAGGGCGGCATCGACCAAGCAACCGTCATTCTGGTAGATGACGTGCTGTATTCCGGTCGCACCATCCGTGCAGCCCTCGACGCGCTGCGTGACATCGGTCGCCCCGAGCAAATTCAGCTCGCCGTCCTCGTCGATCGTGGGCATCGGCAACTGCCCATCCGCGCCGACTATGTGGGCAAGAATATCCCAACAGCACGCACTGAAGACGTAACCGTGCTTAACAAGGCCATCGACGGCCGCGACGCAGTACTGCTCATGAAGAAGGGGGAGTGAGAGTACCGTGAAGCACCTACTCTCCATCGCCGATCTGTCCAAAGATGAAATCCTCGAGCTCATGGACGAAGCGGATCGTTTCCGCGAGGCCATCGAAGGTCGCGAACTCAAGAAGCTGCCGACCCTGCGGGGACGCACGATCTTCACGCTTTTCTATGAGAACTCCACACGCACGCGCTCCTCGTTCGAGACCGCCGGTAAGTGGATGAGTGCGGACGTCATCAATATCTCCGCTTCTTCCTCTTCGGTGAAGAAGGGCGAGTCTCTCAAGGACACCGGCTTGACGCTCACCGCCATCGGTGCTGACGCCATCATCATTCGACACCCGTCTTCGGGCGCGGCCCAGCAGCTAGCCGAATGGGTCGCCCCCGGCGGCGAGGGACCTTCCGTGATCAACGCTGGCGATGGCGCGCATCAGCATCCGACTCAGGCACTGCTGGATGCTGTAACCATGCGCCAGCGCATTGGCAATGTGGGAGGCAAGAAGGTCGTCATCGTCGGTGACTGCCTGCACTCACGAGTCGTGCGCTCCAACGTGGACCTCCTGTCCAAGCTGGGCGCCGAGATCGTGCTCGTTGGACCTCCGACGCTGCTGCCCGCAGGCGTGGAAAACTGGCCGGTGAGCTACTCCTACGACATGGATGCAGAGATCTACGACGCCGACGTGGTCATGATGCTGCGTGTCCAGCAAGAGCGCATGCATGGCGGTTTCTTCCCCACGCATCGCGAATATGCCGCTCTCTACGGCATGTCCGCCGAACGAGAATCCAAGCTCAAAGATTCCGCCATCGTCATGCACCCAGGCCCCATGCTGCGAGGTATGGAAATCAACTTCCAAGTTGCCGATGCCCCGCGCACCGCCGTGCTGCAGCAGGTTCACAACGGTGTATTCACCCGTATGGCCGTGCTGTTTAGCCTCATCGCATCTACCGACACCCCAGGCTTCTAGCCCGGAATTCAAGAACTGGACTAGGAAGGAAACGGATCACACCGATGTCCAACAACGAAACTAACTACCCAGCCACCGGACACTTAGCGCCAGTAGAGTCAGGTTCCCTCCTCATCACCAACGTTCGTCCCTATGGAGAGGGAGATCCAATCAACGTGCTGGTGACTGACGGTGTTATCACCGAGATTGGCACCGAGGTCTTAGAAGCCGACCGCTACGTCGACGGACAAGGAGGAGTGCTACTTCCGGGACTGGTGGACATGCACGTTCACCTGCGCGAGCCTGGTCGGGAAGACACAGAAACGATCGCCACGGGTTCGGCTGCTGCGGCCAAGGGCGGATTTACCGCTGTGTTTACGATGGCAAACACGCAGCCGGTCATGGACCAGCCGATCATCGCTGAGTCCGTCTGGCACAAGGGGCAAGACATCAACCTCTGCGATGTGCACCCTGTCGGATCCATCACCAAGGGCTTGGAGGGCAAGCAAATTACGGAGCTGGGCATGATGGCCCGTTCAGAGGCGAAGGTTCGCATGTTCTCCGATGATGGAAAATGCGTGGACAATCCCCTAATTATGCGCCGGGCTATTGAATACGCTCGCGGTTTGGATGTGTTGCTGGCACAGCATTGCGAGGATCCACGCTTGACCGAGGGCGCCTCCGCCCACGAAGGCGAGGTTGCTGCTCGGCTCGGTCTGCGCGGCTGGCCACGCGTGGCCGAAGAGTCCATCGTTGCCCGCGATGCCATTTTGGCCCGCGACTATGGCAGCCGCATGCACATTTGCCACGCCTCGACCGAGGGCACCGTGGAGCTGCTCAAGTGGGCCAAGCAGCACGATATCCCGATGACCGCCGAGGTCACTCCGCACCACTTGCTGCTGACCGACGAGCGCCTCGAGACCTATGACGGCATGTATCGCGTCAATCCACCCCTGCGTGAGCAGCGCGACACGATCGCCCTGCGTGACGCGTTGCTCGACGGCACCATCGACTGTGTTGCCACCGATCACGCCCCGCATGGCTCCGAAGACAAGTGCTGCGAGTTTGAGCACGCCCGCCCAGGCATGATCGGGCTGGAGACCTCGCTGGCGATCATCGCCGACATCTTCGTCAAGCCGGGTCTTGCCGATTGGCGATTCGTTGCAAAGGTGATGAGCGAGTGCCCTGCGCAGATCGTGCGCCTGCCTGGCCACGGCCGCCCCATCGAGGTGGGGGAGCCAGCAAACTTGACCGTGGTTAAGGAGGGTGAGAGCTGGGTCGTCAGTGGCCAGGAGATGGCCTCGAAGGCAAACAACACGCCCTACGAAGGTATGGAGTTTGACACTAAGGTCGTGGCCACCGTGCTTCGGGGCCGTGTGACCTGTGAGAACGGCCAGCCCGCAAGCCCGCGCGTGTAGTGCCGTGATGGGGCAGCGACTGTGGATTCTACAGCCGCCCCCTTCGGCAATATAATAAGACAACAAAATAATATGCACTCGCTCATGTGGGCGCAGAGCAAGAAACTCTTTCAAGAGATTCGATCCACAAAGATCAGCAGAAAGGCGACGCAGTGACGTCCAAACCCCGTTCGGAAGCTGTCCTCGTATTGGCAGACGGCCGCGTGTTCCGCGGAGAAAGCTTTGGTGCCACCGGCACCACCCTGGGTGAGGCAGTGTTCACCACCGCCATGACGGGTTACCAGGAGACCTTGACCGACCCTTCTTATCACCGTCAGATCGTCGTGGCCACCGCCCCGCAGATCGGCAACACCGGGTGGAATGATGAGGACGGCGAGTCCCACGGCGACAAGATCTGGGTGGCGGGCCTTGTGATCCGCGACCTGTCCCACCGCGTGTCCAACTGGCGCGCCAAGCGCAGCCTCGAAGATGAGATGATTGCCCAGGGCATCGTCGGAATCTCCGGCGTTGACACTCGCGCCATCGTGCGCCACCTGCGCAACTTCGGCTCCATCGCCGCAGGCGTCTTCTCCGGCGAGGATGCGAATAAGCCCGATGCGGAGCTCCTTGAAATCGTGAAGTCCCAGCCGTCTATGGCCGGATCCGATCTTGCTATCGAAGTCTCCACCGACGACACCTACGTCGTGGAACCGGTTGGCGAGGCAACCTTCACCGTGGTCGCCTACGACATGGGTATCAAGACGAACACCCCGCGCAACTTTGCCGCCCGCGGCATCAAGACCGTGGTCGTTCCCGCTAATACGCCTTACGAAAAGATCCAGTCCTTCAACCCGGATGGCGTGTTCATCTCCAACGGTCCTGGCGACCCGGCCACCGCTGATGTGATGGTGGGCATCGTTCGCGAGATCCTTGCCGCGAAGCTGCCATTGTTCGGCATCTGCTTCGGCAACCAAATCTTGGGTCGCGCGCTCGGGCTGGAAACCTACAAGATGAAGTTCGGCCACCGCGGCATCAACGTGCCGGTGCTTAACCATGTGACGGGCAAGATCGACATCACCGCCCAGAATCACGGATTCGCCCTCAAGGGTGAGGCTGGCAAGGAATTCGAGACCCCGTTTGGCACCGCCCAGGTCACCCACACCTGCCTCAACGACGGAACAGTCGAGGGTGTGGCCTTGAAGAATGGTTTGGCCTACTCGGTGCAATATCACCCGGAGGCCGCCGCCGGCCCGCACGATGCCAACCCACTGTTCGACCAGTTCATTGAACTCATGCAGTCCGTCAAGGCTGCGAACAAGTAAGACCAGGAGCTAGAAGAAACTTATGCCAAAGCGCACTGACATCAACCACGTCCTGGTTATCGGTTCCGGTCCCATCGTGATCGGCCAGGCATGCGAGTTCGACTATTCCGGTACCCAGGCCTGCCGGGTGCTCAAGGAGGAGGGGCTGCGAGTCACCCTCATCAACTCCAACCCGGCGACCATTATGACCGACCCGGAGTTCGCCGACCACACCTATGTGGAGCCGATCCAGCCGGAATACATTGAAAAGATCTTCGAAAAGGAGATCGAGCAGGGCCACCCGATCGACGCCGTTCTGGCTACCCTCGGTGGCCAGACCGCTTTGAACGCAGCGATCCAGCTCGACCGCCGGGGCTCGCTGAAGAAGTATGGCGTGGAGCTGATCGGCGCCGACATCGAGGCCATCGAGCGTGGCGAGGATCGCCAGAAGTTCAAGGACATCGTGGCCAAGATCGGCGGCGAGTCCGCCCGCTCCCGCGTGTGCCACAACATGGACGAGGTACACGAGACCGTGGCCGAGCTCGGCCTGCCCGTCGTCGTTCGCCCCTCGTTTACCATGGGCGGCCTGGGCTCTGGTCTTGCCTTCAATGAAGAGGATCTCGATCGCATCGCCGGCGGCGGCCTGGCCGCTTCGCCGGAGGCTAACGTGCTCATCGAGGAGTCCATCCTCGGCTGGAAGGAATACGAGCTCGAGCTCATGCGCGACGGCGCCGACAACGTGGTGGTCATCTGTTCGATCGAAAACGTTGACGCCCTCGGCGTGCACACCGGTGACTCCGTGACCGTTGCCCCAGCGCTGACGCTGACCGACCGCGAGTACCAAAAGATGCGCGATCAGGGCATCGCCATCATCCGTGAGGTGGGCGTGGACACCGGCGGGTGTAACATTCAGTTCGCCGTCAACCCCAATGACGGCCGTCTGATCACCATCGAGATGAACCCACGCGTGTCCCGCTCCTCGGCACTCGCGTCCAAGGCTACCGGCTTCCCGATCGCAAAGATCGCCGCCAAGCTGGCCATCGGCTACACCCTCGACGAGATCACCAACGACATCACCGGCGTGACTCCGGCGGCCTTCGAGCCGACCTTGGACTACGTCGTGGTCAAGGCTCCACGCTTTGCATTCGAGAAGTTCGTCGGCGCCGACGACACCTTGACCACCACGATGAAGTCCGTGGGCGAGGCAATGAGCTTGGGCCGCAACTACATCGGTGCGCTCAACAAGGTCCTGCGCTCCCTAGAGAACAAGCAGGCTGGCTTCTGGACCGTACCGGATGAGTCCTTCGCAGGCGAGCGCGCCCATGACGTCGACGCCGTGCTCAAGGACCTCGTCCGCCCAACCGAAGGTCGCATGTACGACGCTGAGCTGGCGCTGCGCCTGGGAGCCACCGTGGAGCAGGTCCACGAGGCTTCCGGCATTGACCCGTGGTTCCTGGAGGAGCTTCAGGCACTCGTCGATTTCCGCGCCGAGCTTGTCGATGCCAAGGTGCTCGACGAAAAGCTGCTGCGCCGCGCGAAGTTCTTTGGTTTGTCCGACCGGCAGATCGCCGCCCTGCGCCCGGAGTTTGCGGGTGAGGATGGCGTGCGTCGCCTGCGCTGGTCGCTGGGCATCCGCCCGGTGTTTAAGACCGTGGACACCTGTGCCGCCGAGTTCGAGGCCACCACCCCGTACCACTATTCAGCCTATGAGCTTGACCCCGCGGCCGAGTCCGAGGTTCGTCCGCAGACCGAGAAGGACAAGATCATCATCTTGGGCTCCGGCCCGAACCGCATCGGTCAGGGCATCGAGTTCGACTACTCCTGCGTCCACGCAGCCCTCGAGCTGTCCCGCGTCGGCTATGAGACGGTCATGGTCAACTGCAACCCGGAGACCGTCTCTACTGACTACGACACCGCAGATCGCCTCTACTTCGAGCCGCTGACCTTCGAGGACGTCATGGAGGTCTACCACGCTGAGTCCCAGTCCGGCACCGTGGCTGGCGTGATCGTTCAGCTCGGCGGCCAGACCCCGCTGGGTCTTGCCGAGAAGCTGCGCGATGCCGGTGTTCCGGTCATCGGCACCACCCCGGAGGCCATCAACCTGGCCGAGGACCGTGGCGAGTTCGGTGAGGTGCTCCACAAGGCGGGGCTTCCCGCGCCTGATTTCGGCACCGCCACCACCTTTGAGGAGGCAAAGGCCGTGGCCAAGGGCATCGGCTACCCGGTGCTGGTGCGCCCGTCCTACGTTCTGGGCGGTCGTGGCATGGAAATCGTCTACGACGAGGCCTCGCTGGCGGACTACATTGAGCGTGCTACCGAGATCACCTCGGACCACCCGGTGCTCGTCGACCGCTTCCTTGACTCGGCAATCGAGATTGACGTCGACGCCTTGTGCGATGGGGAAGAGGTCTATCTGGCGGGCGTGATGGAGCACATCGAGGAGGCCGGCATTCACTCTGGCGACTCCGCGTGTGCGCTGCCGCCAATGACGCTTGGCCCAGAGGACATCGAAAACGTCCGTCGTTCGACTCAGGCTCTGGCCCACGGAATCGGTGTGAAGGGCCTCATGAACGTCCAGTACGCCCTCAAGGACGATATTCTCTACGTCATCGAGGCGAATCCGCGTGCCTCCCGCACCGTGCCTTTCGTCTCGAAGGCCACCGGCGTGCATCTTGCCAAGGCAGCTGCTCGCATCATGACCGGTTCCACCATCGCGCAGCTGCGCGAGGAGGGTCTGATTCCTTCCGACTACGACGGTGGCTCCCTGCCGCTGGATGCGCCGATCGCGGTCAAGGAGGCAGTGTTGCCGTTCAACCGCTTCCGTCGCCCGGACGGCAGCATGATGGATACCCTGCTCAGCCCCGAGATGAAGTCCACCGGTGAGGTCATGGGCCTGGCTGACAACTTCGGCGCCGCCTACGGCAAGGCCGAGCTGGGTGCGTTCGGCCCGCTGCCTACCGAGGGAACCGTCTTCGTTTCCGTGGCTAACCGCGACAAACGCACGCTCATCTTCCCGATCCAGCGCCTGGCATCCATGGGCTTCCGGATCCTTGCCACCTCCGGCACGGCCGCGATGCTGCGCCGTAACGGCGTCACCTGTGAAACCGTGGCCAAGCAGAGCGAGACCCGCGCTGGTACCGAAAGCGGCAAGCGCTCCATCGTGGATCTCATCAACGCCGGTGAGGTTGACCTGATCTTAAACACCCCAGCCGGTTCGGCGGGCGCCCGCCATGATGGCTATGAGATTCGCGCAGCCGCAGTCAATGTGGGTGTCTCCTTGGTCACCACCGTGCAAGGTGTTACCGCTGCGGTGCAAGGCATCGAAGCTCTGCGCCAGGGTGAGATCAACGTCCGCGCCTTGCAGGAGCTGGATCACTCCGCTTAAAGGCATGAGTCCAACGGCTGTCGCGAGTACTCGCGACAGCCGTTTCAGCACAAGGGCCCCGACGTTTCACGATCGTGGGGTCAGGCCGCAATGATCATCCATAGTGAGGCGCTGGAAGTGCGTTGAGATTGCTTTCCGACGTCGACTACGCGCCGCATCGTTTAGGCATGTATCCCTAGCTGGTTGGCGTCGAAAAGCACCGAGCCCGTACGACGAACGAACTGGTTCTGCCGTGCAGCCTATTAAAGAAATGTCACATTATTAAAGGCGGACTCGTATTCTGAGTGCGCCGGGAAGGCAAAAATTTATGGAGACTTTCGGTGATCGCCTCGTTAAGGCAGGTAAAAAGCATGGCCGGCTGTGCGTTGGAATCGACCCGCACGCAGGACTTTTGGAGGCATGGGGCCTTAGCCATGATGCGCGCGGGCTGGCGGAGTTCACTCGCATTTGCGTAGAAGCATTCAAAGGAAAGGTGGCTTTGGTCAAGCCGCAGGTGGCGTTTTATGAGGCCTATGGCTCCGCCGGCTTTGCCATCCTCGAAGACGCCCTGGCGGAGCTTCGCTCCGCCGGCACCTTGACTGTGGCCGATGCCAAACGAGGCGACATCGGCTCGACGATGGCCGGTTATGCCCAGGCCTGGCTGGATCCCGCATCCCCGCTGGCAGCGGATTCGGTTACCGTATCGCCATATCTGGGATACGGTTCTTTGACCCCGGTGCTGGAGCTTGCGATGAAGAACAATCGCGGTGTGTTTGTTCTCGCTGCGACGTCGAATCCTGAAGCCCGCGCGCTTCAAGATCAGGTCGATGCGCAGGGACGTTCCATTTCGCAGCAAATCGTCGATGCCGTGGCACAGTCCAATGCACAAAACAAACTCGATGGCGGGCACTATGGCAATGTCGGCGTCGTGGTTGGCGCCACTCTTGCCACACCGCCGCAGCTGTCCGCGCTCAATGGTCCCATTTTGCTGCCCGGCGTGGGTGCGCAGGGGGCAACCGCCGCGGACGTAGCTCGACTGACCCGGGGAGTCGAAGAACTCGGATTCCCCAACATTTCGCGGGCTATTTTGAAGCAAGGCCCGAGCGTCACGGCGCTCAGCGAAGCTGTCGAACTAGCAGGTCAGGAATTCAAATAAAGACCCGATACGCCCTCTGAAAAGCAGCTTCGAGGATGTAATAAGCCCTGGTTAATAACTTGCCCACCCGGATGACTTTGTCGTCACCGGGTGGGTTTTCCCAAACCTCGCTTCCTGGGGAGGAAACCGCAGCAATGAACGTTGCCACGATGGGGTGTGGGCACATGGGAGGGGCGTGATTCTTAAGAACCTGGTTTAATTACCACGGTGTTATTCGAATCTAAAACCGCAGGTCGTTGTTGAGGGTGCGACCTGCGGGTTTGGATAATTTATGCCCCTTTACCTAGACTTTTGTCAATCAGTGGTACACTAGGCGGAAATCGCTCATACATGGCCTGGATTTCAATAGATTTTTAGGTTGGCGTCTTCGTTGCCCTTATCGTTGTTATTGTCCATTGCCTTGAATCGGTGGTGCAACGTGAGGTGGCGGCAGTGCCAGCTTAAAAGCGGAAACGGAATACCTAGCAGTTGCGGAATCCTGATCCTTGATTGGATGAGACAAGCGCACATCGTCTTGGAGCTGTCTGTTTTGACGCAGGTGTGTATGGTTGATTCTCGGCGTGTAACACGTCAAACCCGTAATTAATAAGAACTTTGAATCGGAGGAACCCCGTGGCCCTTCCCCAGTTGACTGATGAGCAGCGTAAGGAAGCCCTTGCTAAGGCTGCCGAGGCCCGCAAGGCACGTGCAGAGCTGAAGGAGCAGCTCAAGCGCGGCGAAATCACCCTCAAGGAGGTGCTTGGCAAGGCTTCCACCGACGAGATCATCGGCAAGACCAAGGTCTCCGCGCTGCTCGAGTCCCTTCCTAAGGTTGGCAAGGTTAAGGCCAAGGAGATCATGGAGGAGCTGGAGATCGCTCAGACCCGTCGTCTGCGCGGTCTGGGTGACCGTCAGCGTCGCGCTCTGCTCGAGCGTTTCGGCTTCTCGGAGGATTAATCAGTGTCGGGCGATAACCAAAACGGCAGGCTGGTAGTTCTGGCTGGGCCTTCTGCTGTGGGAAAATCCACCGTGGTTAGTCGCCTCCGCGAAGAGGTACCCAATCTATACTTCAGCGTCTCGATGACAACTCGGGCCCCGCGCCCGGGTGAAGTAGACGGACGGGATTATTTCTTCGTGACTCCGGAAGAGTTCCAGAGAAAGATCGATCGTGGAGAAATGCTCGAATGGGCAGATATTCACGGTGGGTTGCAACGATCCGGCACCCCTGCCGCGCCCGTTGAGGACGCCATAATGGAGGGGCGCCCGGTGCTCGTAGAGGTCGACTTGGAAGGTGCGCGCAATGTCGCGGCACTAAAGCCAGAGGCCGCAACTGTTTTTCTGGCCCCACCGTCATGGGAGGTGCTCGTGGAGCGCCTCACCGGCCGTGGAACGGAACCCGAGGACGTCATCGAGCGGCGTCTTGAAACTGCTCGACACGAACTCGCCGCACAGGATGAGTTCACCTATGTGGTTGTCAACGACAACGTTGATGATACGGTCGCGGCTATCCGTGACATCCTGCTTGGGCGCTAAAATCCCTTCCGGGAACCATGCTTCCCCAAAAAATAAGCTTGAAGAAAAGGTGACTGTGAGTAACGTGACTGACGTCAACGAAAGCAACGACGGCGTATTTGATCCGCCAACGGGCATTACCGCTCCACCGATCGATGAATTGCTGAAGCGCGTTTCTTCGAAGTACGCCTTGGTCATTTTTGCGGCCAAGCGTGCTCGACAGATCAACAGCTACTATCAGCAAGCCGATGACGGTGTGTTTGAGTTTGTGGGCCCACTGGTTACTCCGGTGGGTCAGGAAAAGCCACTGTCGATCGCATTGCGCGAGATCGAGGCTGGATTGCTCGATCACGAAGAAGGTTAAGGCTACTAATACTAAGGTTGGCAACCTGAACAACTAGTGCAACGACAAAAACCCTCGTGTCCAGAAGTAACCGCTACTTGTGGACACGAGGGTTTGACGCATTTTTCCTATCCTTACCTCGGCCAAGGAGTAGGGGTGTCGGGGCTACTCCTTTTTGAAACCCCCGACAAGGTCGCGTGCTCACGTACAATGGCTTGGTTGCGTAGCTGGCTAATTCAGCCACGTTAAGTTGTCCCCACGTGCGTAACCAACGCCGGAACACACGGTGTCGAAGGGTAGTCGAGACCCTAACGGGTACCACACGCGTGTGCGTGTGGACAGGGTTGAGATGAAGCTGGGTCAGCGCAATCATGAAAGGGGAAAGTATGGCAGGAGTGGAGGTACCCGCAGTGAACGCAGTGGTAGAAAAGTCAGCGCCGCGAAAAGTTGTTGTTGGTGTGGCTGGTGGAATCGCCGCCTACAAGGCGTGCCACCTGATTCGGGACTTCAAAGAGGCTGGGGACGATGTATGGGTGGTTCCCACTGAGTCGGCGTTGAAGTTCGTTGGGCAAGCTACCTTCGAGGCCCTCAGCGGCAACCCTGTGTCTACTACCGTATTCGATGCCGTTGATGAGGTGCGCCATGTAAAGATTGGCCAAACCGCTGATCTCGTAGTGGTAGCACCCGCCACGGCTGATTTCATGGCACGCGTTGCTAGTGGTCGCGGCGACGACCTGCTGTCGGCCACACTTCTCGTGGCTACCTGTCCGGTGGTGCTGGCGCCAGCGATGCACACCGAAATGTGGATGAATCCAGCCACCCAAGCCAATGTGGCCACATTGCGTGCGCGTGGCATCACGGTGCTCGAACCTGCGCACGGACGTTTGACGGGAAAGGATACCGGACCGGGCAGGTTGCCTGAGCCTTCCCAGATCGCCGCCCTGGCGCGCACCCGCGCGGCGGGCTACCCACTCGAGCGAACTCTTGAAGGCAAGAAGGTCCTCATTTCCGCAGGCGGCACACAAGAGGCCATTGATCCGGTGCGCTACGTCGGCAATCGTTCCTCGGGCAAGCAAGGCTACGCCCTCGCCGAAATCGCGGCACACAAGGGGGCACAGGTTACCATTGTTGCTGGCGCTACTGAGCACCTGGAAACACCCAGCGGTGCCTTCGTCCACAAGGTAGTTTCCGCGCGAGAAATGCGAGAAGCGATGCTCGAGCATGCGGCAGACGCTGATGTGATTATCATGGCCGCTGCCGTGGCGGATTTCCGCCCAGAAAACCCCGCTGCCTCCAAGTTGAAGAAGGGGCATGCCCAAGAGTCACTCAGCACCATCCACATGGTTGAAAACCCAGACATTTTAAGGGAGTTGGTGCAGGCACGCATCAGCGGTGGAGTAAAAGAGTCTGCCACGATTATTGGCTTCGCCGCCGAGACAGGCGACGATGAACACAGTGTGCTCGATTTTGCCAAGCAAAAGGTCGTGAAGAAGGGCTGCGACCTTTTGATGTGCAATGACGTGTCCGGGGGCAAGGTTTTCGGTCAATCCGTCAACGAGGGATTCTTGGTGTCGGCAACTGGTGAGGTCTTCACCGTGACTGCTGGTTCCAAAACCGAGGTAGCAGCACAAATTATTGAAGCCATCGAGTCGCATCGCGTCACTAGGTAAATAAGCGACACCGTGGTGTGCCGCATCGTGTTCCAATGATCCTGCTGTGGCGACAGTTGGATTAATTTGTTTATCGCCGAAACGCGTGGTCAGGCGGGTGAGGTTAGCTGGCGGGGTGGATCCTGGAATCTCGACTGAACTAAGCAAACTTGCAATTTTAGACAGCTTGGTCTAATTTGTTCTGGAGGTACAGCGTGGTGATGGCTGATCCGCCGCGCACCCTTACCGGTACTGGCACCAGCAAGTGTTCGAGTACTCATAGGGCAAACAAACCTCAGTGTGGCGCGCATGTCGCTACTTGTTCCCATCCATTGTCTTTCGAAGGAATTACGACGTGACTTTGAACTCCCAGGCGACTGCTTTCCGCCTCTTCACCAGTGAATCCGTGACCGAGGGACATCCCGACAAAATCTGTGATGCCATCTCAGACACAATCCTGGATGCCCTGCTCGAAAAGGACCCGCACGCCCGGGTCGCCGTTGAGACCTTAGTTACCACTGGACAGGTCCACGTGGTGGGCGAGGTGAGCACCTCGGCCTATGTTGAAATCCCCAAGCTTGTTCGGGAAAAGCTGGTTGAAATCGGCTTTACCTCCTCCGATGTGGGATTCGATGGTCGCACCTGCGGCGTCAACATTGCCATCGGTGAACAATCCCAGGAAATTGGCGATGGAGTAACCAACTCCCAGGAGGTTCGTTCCGGCGAGCAGGCCGACGAGGACGACCAGGCCGGCGCTGGTGACCAGGGACTCATGTTTGGGTATGCGTCCAATGAGACTGATTCGTTTATGCCCCTGCCTATTGACTTAGCGCATCGCCTGTCGCGTCGCCTGACCCAGGTGCGCAAGGAGGGCATCGTTAACCACCTTCGCCCAGACGGCAAGACTCAGGTGACCCTTGCATACGATGACGAGGGCCGCCCTCGCGCGGTGGATACGATCGTCGTTTCCACCCAGCATGACGAAACCTGCACGCAGGAATGGCTCTACGAACAGCTCCGCACCAACGTGGTCGAGTGGGTCTTGGAGGATGCCGGTGTCAAGGAGTTCCTGAGCACCGATTACACCCTTCTGGTCAACCCTTCGGGCTCCTTCATTCTCGGTGGCCCGATGGGTGATGCGGGCCTGACCGGCCGCAAGATAATCGTGGACACCTACGGTGGCATGGCTCGCCACGGCGGCGGTGCTTTCTCCGGCAAGGATCCGAGCAAGGTGGATCGCTCCGCCGCCTATGCCATGCGCTGGGTCGCGAAGAACATCGTGGCTGCCGATCTCGCAGATCGCGCCGAGGTCCAGGTCGCTTATGCCATCGGGCGCGCCAAGCCGGTTGGACTCTATGTTGAGACCTTCGGCACTGCCAAGCATGGGCTGACAGATTCGCACATTCAAGAAGCAGTGCAGGCCGTCTTCGACCTTCGGCCGAAGGCCATCATCCGCGAGCTCGACCTGCTCCGCCCGATCTATGCCCAAACGGCTGCCTATGGCCACTTCGGTCGCACCGACCTGGATCTGCCATGGGAGCGCACGGATCGCGCGGGCGCATTGCGTGCCGAGCTCAACCTCGACTAGTCGTAGAATTCGAGGGCACCAGCAGTGATCCTTCGTGTCGCAGCCGTGATGTACCATCGCTTGCATGACCAACACCCGTGAACCCGCCAGCACGCTGCCGGTGGCACGGGTGTTGCCTTTATTGGGCATAGCGCACCTTGATCGCCCCTTCGACTACCTCGTGGATAGTAGTCAAGATTCTTCGGTACAGCGCGGGGTGAGGGTGCGGATCCGTTTTGCTGGCAGGCTGGCCGATGCCATCGTGCTTGATCGTGTGGCCACCAGTGAGCATGGGGACAAACTCAAATACCTCGAAAAAGTAATCTCGCCCGAGGTCGTGCTGCCGGATTTCATGAGTACGCTCATCTCCTCGCTGGCAAACCGGTACGCGGGGGTTACTTCGGATCTCATTCGCCTTGCCATCCCGCCTCGGCATGCACAGGCGGAAGCCTCCGCGGTAGACACTCCATGGGAGGAACTCGGTAGTGCGCAGGAACCGGATCTGTCTATCTGGTCCGGGTATGCGCACGGGCAGTCGTTCGTGGATGCTGTTTTGGCCGGTTCCACGGCGAGGGCGGTGTGGCAACTAGCCCCTGGTGATGATTGGGCCGAAGGGGTTGCTGCCCTTGCGGCAAAGGTAGCCATCGATGGCAAGGGCGTTTTGGTTGTCGTCCCTGACCAGCGAGATGTCAACGCCTTATCGGAGGCACTCGAGGCGCATGTGTCGAAGAAACAGATAACGGAGCTGTCTGCAGGCCTGGGTCCTCAGGCGCGGTATCGGCGCTTTCGTTGCGTACTCCACGGTCAGGCGCGCATCGTTATCGGTACTCGGAGTGCCGCATTCGCTCCACTGGAAAACCTCGCGTTATGCATCATCAAAGACGATGGTGATGACAACCTCGTTGAGCAACGCGCACCCTATGTGCACGCCCGAGAAGTACTTTCTACCCGCTCGGTGCAGCAAAAGTCATCGTTTCTCATTTGCTCTTCCTCACGTACCGCAGAAGCGCAGCTATTGGTGGAATCGGGTTGGGCGCATGACTTGGTAGCGTCGAGGCAGGCTATCCGCACCCGGATGCCCTACATCCACGCTGCCGCCGACTCGGATAAGGCTTTAGAGCGGGACCCGCAAGCCCGATATGCGCGCATGCCGGGAGCTGCATTTTGGGCGCTTAGGACTGCCCTCGATCGAGGCGAGCCGGTCTTGATCCAGGTCCCGCGCAAGGGGTATATGCCCACCTTGAGCTGTGCCAATTGCCGTCAGCCGTCGCGGTGTCGTTATTGCAATGGTCCTTTAGGGATCCCGCCTGCGCCATCAGCTGGGTCAGGTGCGTCGGCGGTGGTGGCTTCGGTGCCTACCTGCGGTTGGTGCGGACGGCCCGATAGCCACCATAGCTGTGGGCATTGCGGGTCAACCAAGATCCGTGCTGTGGTGGTGGGACAGGTCCGCACCGCGGAGGAGATTGGGCGTGCCTTCCCGAAGGTTCCAGTGGTAACCAGCGGAGGCAACAGGATCGTAGATGAGATTGATGCGCATCCACGCATTGTTGTGGCCACCCCCGGCGCCGAGCCCAGGGTCCGTGGTGACCTGTATGGCGCGGCCGTCTTGCTCGATACGTGGGCGCTTCTGGGGCGCCAAGATCTGCGGGCCACCGAGGATGCTTTTTCGAAATGGATGCACGTTGCCTCTCAGGTTTGTCCTGGCAACCGGGGCGGGGAAGTGGTCATTGTTGCTGATCCGGGGCTGGCAGTGGTGCAGTCATTGATCCGCTACGACCCAGTTGGCCAGGCCAAGGCGGAACTAGCTGCGCGGCGGGAGGTGCATTTCCCGCCGGCAGCTCATGTGGCTGCGATCGACGGAGCAAACTCGTCGATTGATGCTTTCCTCGCGCAGGTGGAGCTGCCGCCCCACGCGGAGATTTTGGGGCCGGTTGATTTGCCTCCAGGCGTCAAGCTGCCCGGTGAGTACGATGAGTCCCAATTTGGTCCGCCGCAAAGGGTGCTTATCCGCACTCCCTTGGGACCACGCGGACAATTGGGTACCTTGCTCAAGAACGCTTTGGTGGCGCGGGCCGCAAAAAAGGACCAGCTACCCCTGCGCGTTCAGGTAGATCCCATCACCATTGGCTAGCGGTGTGCAGTCGCTGTTGCTTCGTGCTCTCCGACGTTTCCTGTTGGACACTTACCACCAATAATTCGTGCGGGGGAAGGCGAGCTGTGGACGTCGGAAAGCACTGGCCGTTGGCAACCGGAAGACTGAATGTGGGTACCCAGCCTGAAAGGTAAGGAATTTCCGCGAGCGATTCTTGTTGCACAATGGTGCCCGGAGAAACGGAGCCACTTCTGAGGAAACCGAGGTAGAAGTGAATTCACTGCTGTCGCTGTCTATGAGAATGCCCATGAAACCGGAATGGTCTTAAGCATCGGATACAAGCCGTGCGGGCTGGCGCTGTGGGGGTCCGCCACGGCGCACGGAAAGCAATGTGTGTAGGCTTTTCTAGTTACGTTTTGTTTTGGCCAACAGCGACAGCGTTACGCCGATCTGTTCCTCACCCGCCTGAGGCGGGGGAGTGCGCATGTGACCGCTTGCTGTTGAAACCACGTGGCGTAGGGCGTATGCGGCCGAAGGTAGGGGCAGAACTGCCCGAGGAATGTCAGTATTTTCGAGAGGAGTCGTAGACACAGATGACCGTTTTGGATATCCGGCTTTTTGGCGATCCGGTGCTTACCACGAGGGCCGAGGAAATCACCGAGTTCGATCACACACTGGAGACCTTGGTAGAAGACATGCTGGAGACGATGGATGTCGCCGGCGGCGTGGGTCTTGCCGCCAATCAGGTCGGCGTGCTGCGTCGGGTTTTCGTCTATGACTGCAGCCATGTGGAAGACGGCCTACGCGGGCACATCATCAACCCCGTGTGGGAGGCTATCGGTGAGGAAACCCAGACGGGGCCCGAAGGGTGCTTGTCGATCCCGGATATCTCGGCTGAGACCACCCGCTTTGCTACCGTGAAGGTGTCGGGGCAGGACCTGCACGGCAACCCAGTGTCCATGGTTGCTTCCGGTCTGATGGCGCGGTGTATTCAGCATGAGACTGATCACCTCGACGGGGTTCTGTTCCTTCGCCGCCTGGAAAAAGACGCTCGCAAGGAAGCGATGGCCACCATCCGTCGTTCCGAGTGGTTTAACAGCGAGCACTAGGCGGCGAAGCCCGGGATACCCCCAGAGAAGCTAGACTTTGGTGCACAAGCAAAACGTGTCCCGCCTTCTGGCGTCCGTGCCCGTCTGGAATCCCCGGGGAGCTGGGCACGCGTGAAGTACCTTTCATCCAAGACGAAGAAGACATACATGCGCCTTATCTTTGCCGGTACTCCGGAACCTGCGGTGGTAGCACTAGAAGAACTGCTCGCCAGCGAACACGAGGTCATCGCAGTCCTTACCCGCCCCGATGCCCCGAAGGGGCGCGGTCGAACGCTGCATCCCTCGCCGGTGGCGGCGTTGGCTCAACGCAAGGGCATTGAAGTCCTCACACCGGCCACGCTCAAGGGCGGTACAGCGGACGGCGAGGCGTTTCGCGCCCGGTTGCGTGAGCTTGCGCCGGACTGCGTTCCAGTAGTTGCCTACGGGAACCTGATCCCGGGTGACATCCTGGATATGGTGCCCGAAGGCTTTATCAACCTGCATTTCTCGCTGCTGCCGCGCTGGCGTGGCGCAGCCCCCGTGCAGGCCGCCATCGCTGCCGGAGACGACGTCACCGGCGCCTCAACCTTCCGCATTGATGAAGGGCTTGACACCGGCGAGGTCTACGGGGTGTTGGA
This sequence comes from Corynebacterium sp. SCR221107, assembly GCF_027886475.1. Taxonomy (NCBI): domain Bacteria; kingdom Bacillati; phylum Actinomycetota; class Actinomycetes; order Mycobacteriales; family Corynebacteriaceae; genus Corynebacterium; species Corynebacterium sp. SCR221107. The sequence goes on along the minus strand of NZ_CP115670.1, from coordinate 1,707,235 downwards.
GCAACCGATCAGCGCTACGGATACCGTGGATTCGCTACTGACCACGCTTGCCTTTAAAGGCGCGGTGCTGCTGCGGGAGACGATGGATCGCATTGCCGATGGGACCGTTTCGCCGAAGCCACAACGTGGTGAACCAACCCATGTGGGCAAGATCAGCGTCGAGGATGCTCGCATCGATTGGCACAAGGACGCGGCCCATATCGAGCGAAACATTCGGGCGGTGACCCCGGTGCCGGGGGCGTGGACCCAGCTTGCAGGTCAGCGTTTCAAGGTCGGCCCGATCACCATCAGCGACGATCCCGGCGAGAAATTGGCCCCAGGGCACGTGCGGGTAGAGAAGAAGCGTGTCGTGGTCGGCACGGGAAGTAACAATATTGAGCTTGGGGACGTACAGGCGCAGGGAAAGAAGCGGATGCAGGCCAGCGATTGGGCGCGGGGCTTGCACGAGACCGAGGGAGTGATCTTCGAATGAGCAATCAGCCTACTGAGAACGCGGGAGGCTTTCGTTCCCGCAGCAAAGCTGCCTCGAAAAACTCTCAGGCTTCGCGGGGGGCTGGGCGCAGCCAACAATCCCGGTCCAAGTCCAACCGTGGTAGCGGCGCCGGAAAACGCGATCAGCAGCGTCGGGACGGCTCACAGCCGAACACCCAGCGCCGTCCACAGCATCGCGACAAGCGGGCCGGCGGCGCCAAACCGCTTCCCGACGGGCTGCGCGGAATCTTCATCGATGTGGACTTGGCGCGTGCGGTGGCCTTTGATGTCATCTTCCGCGCCAACGAGGAAGGCACCTATGCCAACCTCGCTTTGCCCAAGCTTTTGAATCAAGAAGGCCTCAAGCGCCGGGATGCCGCGTTCGCTACGGAGCTGACCTACGGCACCCTTCGCAATCAAGGGGTCATTGACGCGGTGCTTGCCGCCTGTTCCTCCCGCCCACTGGATTCGATCCATCCGGGAGTGCTGGCAGCGTTGCGCCTGGGCACCTATCAACTGCTCTACACCCGCGTCGAGCCACACGCGGCCGTGGATACCTCAGTGCGCATCGTCGCCGATATCGGACAAGGCCAAGCGAAAGGTTTTACCAACGCAATCCTGCGATCGGTTACGAGCAAGACGCCAGAACAGTGGCTGGAAACACTCGAGCCGGCTGGCGAAATAGCCGCGCTAGCGTTTCGTCACGCCCATCCCGAATGGATTGCACGCAGCTTCGCCAAGATCCTCGGCCTTGCTGAGCTCGAGGGAGCTTTGGATGCTGATTCCCAGCGGCCGAAGGTACACCTCGTAGCGCGTCCAGGCGAAATCAGCGCCGAGGAGCTGGCGTTGATCACCGGCGGTGAGGAAGGGCAGTATTCGCCCTATGCCGTCTATCTTGACTCCGGAAATCCCGGTGAGCTTGACCCCGTGCGCGAGGGATTAGCCGCCGTGCAGGATGAGGGGAGCCAGCTCATTGCACGCAGTCTCGTCGAGGCGCCGGTAACCGGGGAAGATCATGGCCGTTGGCTTGATTTGTGTGCCGGACCGGGCGGCAAGGCGGCGCTTTTAGGGTGTCTAGCCCGTATCGATGGGGCCACCGTCGATGCCATTGAGATCCAAGAACATCGTGCGCGTTTGATCGAGAAGTCAGTCAACGGGCTTCCCGTGCGCGTCCATCACGCAGACGGACGTGACAGTGGGCTCGAACCCGGCTTCGACCGCGTGCTTGTCGATGCACCTTGTTCGGGTCTTGGTGCCTTACGCAGGCGTCCGGAGGCGCGCTGGCGCAAGCAGGAATCCGACATCGCGGAGCTCAACAAGCTGCAAAAACAACTGCTGTCGTCCGCGATTGAGCTCACCCGTTCCGGTGGTGTCGTCGTGTACTCCACCTGCTCCCCGGACCTGCGCGAGACCCGCGGGATCGTTGACTATGCTCTGGAAAACTTTCCCGTCGAGGAACTCGATGCCCACGCGCTGGTGCCGAACCTGCCTGATGCCGGTGAGGACAAGTCCATTCAGATGTGGCCGCATCGGCACGGCACGGATGCGATGTTCTTCGCGGTCCTGCGCAAGAAATAGCGGCGGGCTACTGCCTGCTTGCTTGCGTCAGTGTTTGCTTGCCGACGGCCACGACGCGTCGCCGTCATCGGCCCTGCGGGCGTCGGCAAGCGAGCAATGCCGCGGTAACGAAATAGCCACCGTGCGCCCAGGGGCGGGCGGAAATGGGGTAGGTAAGCAAATAGTCTAGGCAATAGTCAAGGGTGAAACTTGTAGACTATGACCCATGACTAACGCTTCGACCACTGGGCGTCGCGCCCCCATCATCTCCCCTTCGATCCTTGCTGCTGACTTCTCCCGGCTCGACCGCGAGCTCGAGGCAGTCTCGCATGCAGACTGGATCCACGTCGATGTCATGGACGGGCACTTCGTCCCCAACCTCTCCTTCGGCGCCGATATCACCAAGGCAGTGTCTCGCCACACCGATAAGCCGCTGGATGTGCACCTGATGATCGAAAACCCGGAAAAGTGGGTGGACAACTACATCAACGCCGGTGCCCATTGCGTCATCTTCCATGTCGAGGCAACCGATGATCCACTTTCGCTCGCGCGTTACCTGCGTTCCCAAGGGGTCAAGGCCGGATTTTCGCTGCGTCCCGGAACCCCCATCGAGCCCTACCTCGCCGACCTTGACGAGTTCGACGAGGTGCTGGTGATGAGCGTGGAGCCCGGTTTTGGCGGACAGAAGTTCATGCCGGAGCAGCTGGATAAGGTTCGCACCCTGCGCAAGGAGATCGATTCCCGGGGACTGGATGTGATCATCGAGATCGACGGCGGCATCAGCGCCTCGACCATCGAGGCCGCCGCAGCCGCCGGCTGTGATGCCTTCGTCGCAGGGTCTGCCGTCTATGGTGCCGAGGTGCCCAACGATGCCGTGGACACCTTGCGCGAACTAGCTACCCTGGCATAATGACGCAGCAGAAGGCTCCAGGGCTGGACTTTTCCTCGCTCGTTGCCGAAGTCTCAGCCACCTGGGGTGCAACCGTGGGGGTTGCGGTCTTGGCGGCACTTGAGGCAGGAGAGGAGGTAAAAGGGAACACGAGCCCGAATCCGCCGGTGGGCGCAGCACTATTTGATGCGCGGGGCGTGCTCGCGGTGGGCGCGACTGCTCCGGCTGGCGGAGCCCATGCTGAAATCAATGCCTTGACCCAGCTTGCCGAAAAGGGAATCTCTCCTGAAGGCCTTTCTATAGCCGTAACTCTCGAGCCGTGCAATCACACGGGGCGAACCGGCCCATGCAGCCACGCGCTGCTGGAGGCCGGGATCGCGAAGGTCTTCTACCTTACTGCCGACACGAATCCGCAGGCGCAAGGTGGTGCCGAGTTTTTGAGAGAACACGGGGTTGAGGTGACCTTTATCGGTGTCACCGTCCCAACCTTGCAATACTGGCTTGCCTCCATCCGCAATCATCGCCCCTCGGTGACGGTGAAATGGGCGCACACCCTCGACGGATACATCGCAGCCCCAGACGGAACCAGCCAATGGATCACCGGTGAGGTGGCGCGCGCCTTCGTACACCATGACCGTGCCCAGCGCGATGCGATCATCGTGGGTACCGGGACCGTGGTGGCGGATAACCCGAGGCTGAGCGCGCGCCGCGGATATGATACGGCTGAGGCAGCCGCCGGCACGCTGTACGAGCACCAGCCTGTGAGGGTGGTGATCGGTACGCGCACCTTAGGACACGAGTTCCACCTAGGAATGGCCGACGGCACGAGCATTATCCATGCCTCAACGATCGAGCAAGCCTTGCAAATGCTGTGGGAAACGGGTGCCAGGGATGTTCTCGTCGAAGGAGGTGCCGGACTGGTGAGCTCATTTTTCGAACAAGGACTCGTTGATTTCGTCCAGGACTATCAGGCCCCAGCCTTGCTGGGGCGGGGAAAGAGTCTATCCACATGGCCTTACGCACAAAGCATGACTGAGATCGTGCGCTTCGAGCGGATCCATACTCAGGTTCTTGGCCAGGATGTGATGAGCCTTCTTGCCGCTGTCAACGATGGGCGAAGCTCCTACGCACACTGAGGCCATAGACTTTCCCGGTGTTGCCAATGACTTTCACCCCTATTGGCCAAGCATTCACCGTGAAATAAAAAGGTGGCAGTGGCGTTGTCTTAGGCGTGAGATAGGTAAAGGTGTCTTCTGCATGCCGCGTGCATGGCCACGGCCTTCGGAGATCGCGGCCATTTTTGGTGGCGAAAATCACGTTACAGCGTGAGCAAATAGCGTATTAGTAGAAATCGGTACCTGCCTTCGACACCATGAGGCTCGAGATTCGCAGAACTCGGGAGGCAGCGGTGCTGGCCTTGTGCCAAGTCATAGATTAAGAATAGAAAAACCAGAAATGAAAAAGGGTTATGTTTACAGGAATCGTTGAGGAATTGGGAACCGTCGCCGGAATAGAGCAGCTTGGCGATAGCATCCGGCTGAGGGTTAACGCCACCAAGGTGGTTTCTGATGTACACGCCGGTGACAGCATTTGCGTCAGCGGCGTGTGCCTGACCGTTATTGAATTCGATGATGCCGGTTTCGTGGCGGATGTGATGCAAGAATCGCTCGACCGCTCCGCATTAGGGGAGCTCGTCGTGGGCGCTCCGGTCAACTTGGAGCGGGCGATGCCGGTAACCGGACGCCTGGGCGGGCACATCATGCAAGGCCACGTCGATGGGGTTACCACCTTGTTGTCCCGTGAGCACAGTGAACATTGGGATGTGCTTCGCTTCAAGCTTCCCTCAGAGCTTGCCCGCTACGTGGTAGAAAAGGGGTCGATCGCGATTAGCGGTACCTCTTTGACCGTCAGCGCCATCGGGGAGGATTGGTTTGAGGTCTCGCTCATCCCTACGACATTGGCGGAGACGATTCTCGGTGGCCTGACCGTGGGTGCCACTGTCAATGTGGAAGTAGACGTCGTGGCCAAGTATGTCGAAAAGATGCTTGCCAACAATTCTTAAGCGTTGGACGTGTCGCCCAACCTGCTCGCGGGTCGCCCCCTTATAGGCTCTCTGCGACGCTTGTGAGCCCACGGTGGCGCTGCGCGGCGTAGGCTGGCAATCGTTTGCAGAGCGTGTTTTTGTTGGCGGTTGTTGCAGGCTTGCCGACGGCCCCAAGGCGACGGACGTAAGCGACATATGCGGCTGTTGCCGTTTTCATTTCCAATTCGTGTAAAAGATATTCAAAGTGCCCTTTCGAATCCATCAGAGAAAGGGAATACGACCCCGGTCATTCGTGGTCATGTCCCAAGTAAGTAGAGTGTAAAGCCGTGACTAGAGAAGAACAGGCATCGGAAAAGGTGCGTTTGGACTCAGTAGATGAGGCCATCGCCGATATCGCCGCGGGGAAGGCCGTGGTGGTTGTCGATAGCGAAGACCGTGAGAACGAGGGCGACATCATCTTCGCCGCCGAAAAGGCCACTCCCGAGCTGGTGGCCTTTATGGTTCGTTATTCCTCCGGTTATATTTGCGCGCCGTTGACCGAGTCTGATTGCGATCGCTTGGGCCTGCCGCCGATGACCTCAAAAAATGAGGATGCTCGCGACACCGCATATACCGTCACCGTCGATGCGGCCACGGGAACCACTGGTATTTCGGCCCGTTCCCGCGCGGAAACCATCCGTAGGCTCGCAAACCCTGATTCCGTGCGTGCGGATTTCACTCGCCCTGGTCATGTTGTGCCGCTACGGGCGAAGGAAGGCGGCGTGCTGGTGCGCGAAGGTCATACCGAGGCGGCCGTCGATCTTGCTCGTCTCGCGGGGCTGCGCCCTGCGGGTGTGCTCTGCGAGGTCGTGTCGGAGGAGGATCCGACTGATATGGCGCGCTTGCCGGAGCTGCGCCGTTTCGCCGACGAGCATGACCTTAAGCTCATCAGCATCGAGCAGCTGCGCCACTGGCGGCTCGTGCACGAAGTCTTGGTAGAGCGGGGTGCGGAAACGACGCTGCCGACCGAGTTCGGCACCTTCCGCGCTTTCGGATATCGCTCCCTTGTCAATGGTATTGAGCACGTGGCTCTCGTGTACGGCGATCCTCAGGGCAAGGAGGAGGTCCTCGTGCGCGTGCACTCCGAATGCCTGACAGGGGATGTCTTTGCTTCCCGACGTTGTGATTGCGGTCCCCAGCTCCACACCAGCCTCAAGGCGATCGTGGACAATGGCTGTGGCGTGCTTATCTACATGCGCGGCCATGAAGGACGTGGCATTGGAATCCTAGCTAAGCTGCAGGCTTATCACCTCCAAGACGAGGGTGACGATACCGTCGATGCCAATCTGAAGCTGGGGCACCCGGTCGATGCCCGGGAGTATTCCGTTGCCGCGCAGATCCTCAAGGATCTGGGTATTTCATCGGTGCGCTTGCTGAGCAACAATCCTGCAAAGATCGATGAGCTCAACAGCTTTGGCGTTCCCGTGACGGAGCGCGTTCCGGTTGAGGTCGAAGTAACGGCCGATAATGTCAACTACCTACGCACCAAGCGTGACCGCATGAATCATGTGCTGCCTTGGGTAGCGGCCTATGACGCGGAGCATGCGGTCAAGGCCTAAACAGGGATCGCTTCGTCAGGAAGGTGGTGGAGGCGGCAGGGACTCCGCCACGCCATCGTCCACGTTAAAGCACAAACTTGCACAACTGCATTAAGCCCATCATCGGAATGGGTTTGAGAAATGGTCAAAGTTTCGGGGAGGAAGTCATGAGCAAAGAGGGACTGCCACAGGTCGATGACATTCAGGCAAAGGGTCTGCGTGTCGGAGTAGTCAGCAGCATGTGGAATGAAGACATCTGTAATAACCTCCACGAAAGCGCTATCGCCACCGCGAGAGAGGCTGGTGCTGAGGTCGTGGAGTGCCGGGTCGTCGGGGCTTTAGAACTCCCGGTGGTTGTTCAAAAGCTCGCACAGTCCTGCGATGCTGTCGTTGCTTTGGGGTGCGTCGTCCGCGGTGGTACCCCGCACTTCGATTATGTGTGTGACTCCGTTACCCAAGGGCTTACCCGCATCGCTTTGGATACGGGCAAACCCATCGGAAACGGCGTGCTGACCACCAACGACGAACAGCAGGCCCGTGATCGTGCTGGTTTTCCCAATTCGGTCGAGGATAAGGGTGCTGAGGCAATGACCGCCGCCTTGCATACCGCTTTGCTGCTTCGAGAGCTCTCCTGAAAAAAGGACGCCCGGAAGCCGAGGCGCCCCGGTCATGGGTACGTTGGTCATCCGGAGGTAGGATCGAACTTTCTTCTACCACCGTTGTCGGCGTAGGATTTTCGGGAAGCACTCGCACCGCATTTTTGTGGTGCACAGTCTCTCAACTCATGGCTGAGCTGGCTATGATTACCTCACTGTTGGTGCCGGTGGATGCATCGGTGCCACCCACATACGAATCCCCAGGAATTAGAATTCAGATGGACGAGAAGAATCACCCTACGCTGAGCGACAATGAGATCTTGGGCTACGTGGCCGCCGATGCTGCCTTGACCACCGATAAGCCCTGGGAACTCGTAGTGGAAAGCCGTCGCATGAAGATGTGGGCCTGGGTGCTGGCGTTGGTAACAGTGGCGCTGCATGTCTTCCTAGCTCTTATCGTCACCGTCGGTGACACAGGCACCGGATTGACCATCGCCGATCAGTGGGGATATTTCCTCGTAGGTATCATCTTTGCCGCCATCTTCTATATCGGCTTATCCCGTCCACGCGTGCGCGCAAATTCCGATGGCGTCGATGTCCGAAACTTCCTCGGAAGCCAGTTTTATCCGTGGACGGTCATCTACGGGCTTAATTTCCCGGAGGGCGCGCGCATGGCGCGATTGGAGCTGCCGGAGTTCGAGTATGTGCCGCTCTGGGCTCTTCAGTCCGCCGACGGCATGGAGACCGTGAAAGCGGTGGATAAATTCCGCGAGCTTGAGGGTAAGTACATGCCGGAAGACTAGACTCCTTCCCGTAACGATTTCCCGGCAGTACCTTTGAATCCAACCCCCGCAGACAGTGCCCCACTGGCCTACGGGGGTTGTGTTTTCCGCTCGCTGAGCTCGCTCAAGACGTAGCCTAAGGGGTGGCAGGCACGTAATAGTTCTAGTATCGGGATGGGGTAACCGCACCGTTAGGCGTCGGCAAGCAAAAATTACAGTTGTACGTTTCCCGTGGCATTGTGCAAAGGCAAGGAGAACCGGAGGAATCTCGGGCGCTGGTCACTGCCGACGAGCACACCCACCACACTGAGTTCCAGCCAGGTGTGGGCGAGCAAACCGCACCGAACTGCGTTGCTTGACTCCCTATCCGATCCCCCCCAAAATATTGACGCAAAGGATCTTCATTCGTGGCTGATCCCACCACTTACCGGCCAGCGCCGGGTACCATTCCCACCACGCCCGGCGTGTACAAGTTCCGCGATGAATACGGACAGGTCATCTATGTGGGCAAGGCGATCAACTTGCGATCCCGCCTGTCCAACTACTTCCAGGACCTTTCCGTGCTTCACCCGCGCACCCGCCAAATGGTCACGACCGCGGCAAGCGTGGAATGGACGGTCGTGGGCTCCGAGGTGGAAGCGCTGCAGCTTGAATACACGTGGATCAAGAAGTTTGACCCCAAGTTCAACGTCAAATACCGCGACGATAAGACCTATCCAGTCTTGGCAGTATCCGTGCGTGAAGACGTGCCCAGGGCCTTCTTCTACCGTGGCCCGCAACGCAAGGGCATCCGCTATTTCGGGCCCTATTCCCATGCCTGGGCTGTGCGAGAAACCCTCGACCTCGCTGTGCGCGTGTTCCCCATGCGCACGTGTTCGAAAGGTGTCTATCACCGACACGAACAGCTCGGCCGTCCCTGCCTTTTGGGCTACATCGATAAGTGCTCGGCCCCCTGCGTAGGAAGGATCAGCCTCGAGGATCATCGGGAAATTGTCGATGGTTTCGTCTCGTTTATGTCCGGCCACGTTGACCCCGTCGTGCGAGAGATTACGGCAAAGATGAACACCGCCGCCGAGGAGCTGGACTTCGAAAACGCAGCCCGCTACCGCGATGACCTTGAGGCGATCCGCAAGATCACGCAGCAGCAAGCAGTCGTGCTAGGTGACGGCACCGATGCGGACTTCATCGCGGTAGCAGCTGATGAATTGGAAGCCTCCATCCAGCTATTCCATGTCCGCTCCGGGCGTATCCGGGGCCAGCGTGGCTGGGTGGTGGAACTCGTCGACAACTCCGACTCCGCCATGAATGACTTGGTGGCAAACTTCCTCGTCTCCTTCTACTCCGATGCGGTAGAACAGGAGAAATCCACCCGAGTCAGCGAGGATACCCACCGCATGGGACAGGAGGCGGCTGGCACGGCAGCGGGCTTGGCCAATCAACGCCGCGGCGTGGATCGCTATTCGCATTCCGAGCAGGCGCCCATGGGAACAGATGCGCGCCTTGCGACGCGCGGTGCCGACAAGGTGGTCCCCAAGGAGGTGCTCATTTACGACTTTGAGGGTAAGACCTCCCAACTGGAGCAGGCGCTCAGCGCTATCCGCGGGGCGCAGTTAAGCGTGCGCAGCCCTCAACGTGGGGATAAGAAGACGTTGGCTGAAACTGTGTACAAGAACGCGGTGGAGGCATTGCGTCAGCACAAACTGAAGCGAGTGGGGGATTTGACCACACGCTCCCAGGCGCTCAAAGAGATCCAAGAGGCCTTGGACATGGACGAGGCCCCGTTGCGCATCGAATGCACCGACATTTCCCATATTCAGGGCACCGATGTCGTTGCCTCCCTCGTCGTTTTCGAGGATGGTTTGCCCAAGAAGTCGGACTATCGCCGCTACAAAATCAAAGAGGCCGCGGGCGATGGGCATTCCAACGACGTGGCCTCCATCGCCGAGGTCACCCGACGGCGTTTCGCCCGCTATCAAGAAGACAAGCTTGCGGTGCCGGAATCAAGCATCGACGAGGAATCCACCTTCGACGATGAGCAGGGTGAAGGCAACCCAGCGGAAAAGAAGAGGTTTGCGTACCCGCCGCAATTGTTCATTGTCGACGGCGGACAACCACAGGTGAATGGTGCCGCCGAAGTCCTCGACGAGCTAGGCGTCAACGATGTTGTCCTGATCGGCATCGCAAAGCGCTTGGAGGAGATTTGGTTGCCGGGGGAGGAGGATCCGCTCATTTTTCCGCGCAATTCGCAGGCGCTCTACTTGTTCCAGCACATCCGCGACGAGGCACACCGCTTCGCCATCACCTTCCACCGTCAGCAAAGATCCAAGCGCATGCGCCAGTCGGAGTTGGACTCTGTGAAAGGGCTCGGCCCCTCGCGTCGCACAGCATTGGTCAAGCACTTTGGTTCGGTCAAGAAGCTGAAGGAGGCATCGGTGGAAGAAATCCAGCAGGTCAAAGGGTTCGGAGCAGGTCTTGCCACAGACGTCTATGCGGCCTTGCACCCAGAGAACGGTACCAAATATACCGCGCAGGAAAGCCAACGAGACTCCAACGAGTCTTAAGCTTGTTCTTGCCCCGGCTAGATTATGGCCAGGCAGGTTTGCCGTGCTGGCGTCGGCAAGCACATGCCTGGCGTATTCGAGGCGTGGCACGTTTCGGCGCGTTGCCCCGATTCGTGCCTTGTGCAACGCCTGCGCTGGTCGACGGTTTGGGCGAGATTTCGGAACAGGTTGTATTGCTTGCCGACGAGGAGGGTGAACACCAGTCATCCGGATCGTTGTTTTCAATGCAGACGCAACGACGGGCGCAAACCCACCATATTTGGTTAGAATCGCAACTATGAATCATGACTTGCACGGCGATACCCATTCCAAACCTGCCATCCCGCCGGTACTGATTACTGGTCTTTCAGGCGCCGGTTTGAGCTCTGCCGCGCGCGTCTTAGAAGACATGGGCTGGTTTGTCATCCAAAACCTGCCGCCGAACTATGTTCTCGAATTCGTTGAGAACAACGCGGAAAATGAGCTGTTAAAAAAGAAGATCGCAGTCGTTTCCGATGTGCGCTCTATGGAGTACGCGGGCTCGCTCGAGGACGTGATCTTTGCCCTAGGTCGCAAGGGGCTCAAGCCCATCGTCTTGTTCATGGACGCACGCGATGACGTGCTCATCAAGCGTTTTGATAACTTGCGTCGCATACACCCATTGCAGGGACAAAGCACGCTCATCGTAGGTATTCGTCGCGAACGCGAAATCATGGCTGGACTTCGGGAAAGCGCGGATGTTGTCATCGATTCCTCCGACCTTTCTGTGCATGACCTGCGCCGAGCGATTGAGCAGAATTTTTCCTCGATCGCCAGCAAGCTTATGCACGTTACGGTGCAGTCTTTCGGTTTCAAACACGGCACCCCGCGCGATACCGACCTGATGATCGATGTGCGATTCCTGCCGAATCCCTTCTGGGTTCCAGAGCTACGGCCCTTCCGCGGGGTGGATCGCCAAGTCTCCGATTACGTCCTTTCCAACGACAGCGCCCAGGATTTCCTCAATAACTTCATGGCAATGTTCACGGGGATGCTGTCAGGCTTTAAACATGAGGGCAAGAAGTTCATCACTGTTTCCATTGGCTGTACTGGGGGACACCATCGTTCGGTGGCTATCGTGGAGGAACTCGGTCGACGACTGCGTGAAACGAATGTGCTCGACGTGTCAGTGGTACACAGAGATATCACTCGGAACTGATGTGGGTTCCCCCACAAAGGAGGTATCGGGAAACAGGGCTGGATAATCGAAATTCCCCGTTTTCTTGCCCGTCCTTGCAGATAGGAGAGTCCAGTTTCGTGGTTGTACGATTGTCACAATTGACCTAGGACACCATCTGGCGGGTGGCAGGAACCGACAAAGAGCTGGCCAAAAAAGAAATGTGCTTTTTTACTACGCTAAATAAGAAGTAGCGGTTCTTAGAGTGCTCTCATGTACTGTTAAATGTCCAAGTTTGGTGGATGGCACAGTGCAAGAAGTACTCAATGGCTTTTCTGGCTGCTAGGTTGGGATGCTGCCGAGTTCGGTGGCACACAGCCGATTGCGCCATAATCTTTCACACACATATCACTACCGCGCAGCTAGTGGGCGCGGACTGGAAAAAACAGACAATGAGCGAAGATTCGAAGTCCGAGATGACGAACCCCGAAGTTCCCCCAGCATACACAGGTGCACTCGAAGAAAAACCTCTGGGAAGCATCGTGAGCCTTGGCGGTGGACATGGGTTATTCCAAACGTTGCGGGCAGTGCGTCAGATTCCCTCCGAGAAGATTACTGCGGTGGTTACAGTGGCCGATGACGGTGGTTCATCGGGTCGCATTCGCCGAGAACTTGGCCATGTGCCGCCGGGAGATCTGCGCATGGCACTCGCGGCGCTCACTCCTCGTGACGAAGACGGGAAGATGTGGGAGGCCGTTCTCCAACACCGTTTCGGTGGGCACGGCGCATTGGCAGGACATGCCGCAGGCAACCTGCTCATCGCAGGCCTGTACGAGGTTCTCAAGGATGAGGTAAAAGCCCTTGATGTCGTGGCTAAGTTGGTACAGGCTGAAGGAAGGGTGCTACCTGTTTGCGATGATCCGTTAGACATTGCAGCCGATGTGGCGGGTCTCGATTCCGACCCGCGCATCATGCGTGAGGTGCGCGGGCAAGTCGCTGTTGCCTCGACGATTGGACAAGTACGCCGAGTCAAGCTATACCCCGAGAATCCGAAGCCCTGCAGGGAAGTCATCGAAGCAATCAATGAGGCCGACCTTATTACGCTCGGCCCCGGCAGTTGGTTCTCCAGCGTGATCCCACATCTCTTGGTACCGGGGGTAGTCGATGCGATCAACGCCTCCGAAGGATTCAAGGTGGTCATCCTCAATCTCACCGCGGAACCGGGGGAGACCTCTGGTTTTAGTGCGGAACGCCATATTCACATGCTCAGCCAGCATGCGCAGGGGTTAAAAGTGAATCTCATCCTAGCGGACAGCTATGCGATGCCCAACCAAAGTGATCGCCAGTATCTCGAGCGCGCAGCAATGCTTTTGGGTGCTACCGTCGCTTTTCATGACCTGCGTCAAGATGATGGCAAAGGGTTACTCACTGACCGCCACGACCCGGCAAAGCTTGCGACCGCTTTGGCCTATGAATGTCAAAAGGCACGTCGAATTCAATTGTAAGACTGTCCGTTTGGCCGCGAGTTATTGGTTTGAACCAGTGCGGTACAATTTTTCTTTCGAAGAAAACACCCTTGGGCGGGGTGTTGAGGTCCACTGTGAGATCGCAATAGGCAATGGGAGAGCGGGTATCAAAGACGATGGGCGTGACAATGCTCTCGACGCAAGTCAAGGAAGAACTGGCCAGGCAATCGGTGAATAAGGGATCTGCCCGGGATGCCGAACTTGCTGCCATTATCCGCTTTGCAGGCTCGCTCGACGTCATCGCTGGAAGCTTGGTGATTGAGATTGAGCTCGACAATAAATCCGTGGCTACCCGGGTGGCTAGCGAGATTCGTGAGCTATTTGATACAGACGTCCACGTCATGGATCTCGGAATCTCTGCGTCGAGAAAGTCGCAGCGCCATTTGTTGCGTATTACCAAAAACGCGGACACTATTCTTCGACGGCTAGGCCTAGTGACTCGCTCGGGACATCAGGTCATTGGATTGCCACCACAAATTATTTCTGGCACCATCGCCGACGCTGAGGCAGCTTGGCGCGGTGCATTTTTAGCAGCCGGCCAGCTTTCTGACCCGGGTCGCACCTCAGGGCTGGAGATAGCTTGTCCGTGCCCGGAAGCTTCACTCGCATTGGTCGGTTGCGCTAGGCGGCTAGGGATTAGCGCAAAGACGAAAGAAACCCGTGGCGTGGAGAAGGTTACGATTCGCGACGGCGATGCCGTGGGGGCATTGCTTTCCCGCATGGGTGCGCACGCGACCCGTATTCAATGGGACTTGAAGCGGGAACAACGAGAAACTCGCCCGAGTGGCAATCGTCTCGCCAATTTTGATGATGCCAATCTGCGCCGGTCAGCGCGCGCGGCTGTCGCGGCCGCCGCACGGGTGGAACGTGCGATGACTATTCTTGGCGATGACGTACCAGACCATTTGGCCGAGGCAGGGCAGCTGCGAGTTCAGCACAGGCAGGCCTCACTGGAGGAATTAGGACGCCTAGCTGACCCGCAGATGACGAAAGACGCTGTGGCAGGCCGCATTAGGCGTTTGCTGTCCATGGCAGATAAACGAGCGCAAGAGCTCGGAATCCCAGACACGAACGTCGCTGTGAACGAGGACATCCTCGACGAAATGTGACCACCGCTGGAAACTGACGAGACCTGCACCATCCTGGGTGTGGGTCTTTTCTTCTGCATGGAAAACTTTCGCCGCGTTCATCGAACCCCTGACACTTGGGCTTCCCGGCGTCGGTCCATCCTCAGATTGAGTGGAAGTCACAGTGGCTCATGCGACGAGAGTAGCGGATGCGATTTCTGTTGTTGGTACCTACAACTTCCGTGGGCATGTTGTAGGAATGTCCGAAACCAAGTTGTTGGATTGGTTGTATTCTCGTTTGATTTGTGTTGTTTGAGAGCAATTTCGAGCCAAATTGTGTGTGAAAGTGAGGTGAATGTGCCCATTCGGGCATATTGTGACGAGCTTCACTAGCAATTTGGTGGGCGTGCAACCGGAATCATAAGAGGTGGGTTGTGGCCTATTGACTCACCAATTTAGGGGGAGTAATGGTCTCTTTTGCGAGGATTGTGAGCGTGACGACCGTTCTTTAAGGTCGTAGCCGGTTTCACACTTTCACCCATTTGGTTGCCCATGTGGTTTTGCGAAATCTGTTGAGCAAAAAATGTTCTGCACGTTTGGGCTTTCGTCGCTACACTTGGCAATTGAGGTTGAGCCGAGCAATTCGGCAAAAAGAACCGGACATATCCGGACCGAATTCAACGCTCGGCCGCCATCTTGTTCATTCTCTATCGAGGAGACTTATTGTGACTATCCGTGTAGGCATCAACGGCTTCGGCCGCATCGGTCGTAACTTCTTCCGCGCCCTGACCGAGCGTGGTTCCGACATCGAGGTCGTTGCAGTCAACGATCTGACTGACAACCACACCTTGGCTCACTTGCTGAAGTACGATTCCATCCTGGGTCGTCTGGGTAAGGAAGTTTCCTACGACGATGAGTCCATCACCGTTGATGGCCACCGCATCATCGTCTCCGCTGAGCGCGACCCGAAGAACCTCAAGTGGGGCGAGTGGGGCGTAGACATCGTAGTTGAGTCCACTGGCTTCTTCACCGATGCAACCGCTGCTGCAGCTCACATCGAGGCCGGCGCAAAGAAGGTCATCATCTCCGCTCCTGCTAAGAACGAAGACGCAACCTTCGTTGTGGGTGTTAACCACACCGACTACGACCCAGCGAAGCACAACATCATCTCCAACGCTTCCTGCACCACCAACTGCTTGGCTCCGATGGCTAAGGTTTTGGACGAGGCTTTCGGTATCGAGAATGGCCTCATGACCACCGTTCACGCATACACCGGTGACCAGCGTCTGCACGATGCACCGCACCGCGACCTGCGCCGCGCCCGTGCCGCTGCACAGAACATCGTTCCTACCTCCACCGGCGCTGCAAAGGCCGTCGCTTTGGTACTGCCTCAGCTCAAGGGTCTGCTCGATGGCTACGCACTCCGCGTTCCAGTTATCACCGGCTCCGCGACCGACCTGACCTTCAACGCCAAGAAGCCGGTTACCGTCGAAGCTGTCAACGCTGCTATCAAGGCTGCTGCTGAAGGCGAGCTCAAGGGCATCCTGGGCTACACCGAGGACCCGATCGTCTCCACCGACATCGTCACCGATCCTCGTCCTTCCATCTTCGACGCTGGCCTGACCAAGGTGATCGGCAACCAGGTTAAGGTCGTTTCCTGGTACGACAACGAGTGGGGTTACTCCAACCAGCTGGTTACCCTCACCGAGTACGTCGGCGAGCGCCTCTAATTTCGAGGTGACAGGCCGGTTGTGACCGATTGCACCCGGCTAACCCTGTGGTCCGGGGTGTGTACCTCGCGTACGCACCCCGGACCATTACTTTTAGCTTTAAAATTTCATATGTACACCTAATGTACGAACAATCATCAAGCGCCTGTGCGCCACCGGCTCCGTAGCCTGCAAAAAAGCGGGTAGTCGTCGATTGTAGAAACGCCTAGCGCTACACCATACCCAGGATGGAGAAAACATGACCGTAAAGTCTCTTCAGGATTTGCTCAACGAGGGCGTTGAGGGACGCCATGTGTTGGTTCGCTCGGACTTCAACGTTCCGTTGAACGAGGATCGTGAGATCACAGACCCCGGCCGTATCAACGCTTCCCTGCCAACCATCAAGGCTCTGGTCGAAGGTGGCGCTCGAGTGATCCTTATGGCTCACCTGGGTCGCCCAAAGGGCGAAGTTAACGAGAAGTACTCGTTGGCTCCGGTGGCTGAGGCTTTGTCCGAGGCGCTTGGCCAGTACGTCGCTCTCGCGGGTGACGTCGTCGGTGAGGATGCTCACGAGCGTGCCAATGGCCTCAACGATGGTGATGTCCTCCTGCTCGAAAACGTCCGCTTCGATCCGCGTGAGACCAGCAAGGATGCAGCAGAGCGCGGTGAGTTCGCCGATCAGCTCGTCGCCCTTGCCGCTGAGAATGGTGCCTTTGTGTCCGACGGCTTCGGCGTCGTGCACCGTGCCCAGGCCTCCGTCTTTGACGTAGCTCAGCGTTTGCCGCACTACGCAGGCACCCTCGTTCAGAAGGAAATCGACGTCCTGAAGAAGGTCGTCGAGAATCCGGAGCGCCCGTATGTGGTCGTTCTCGGTGGCGCCAAGGTCTCCGACAAGCTTGGCGTCATCGAAGCCCTGGCTGAGAAGGCCGACAAGCTCATCATCGGCGGTGGCATGTGCTACACCTTCCTCGCTGCTCAGGGCATCAATGTGCAGAAGTCGCTGCTTCAGGAAGAGCAGATCGACAAGTGCAAGGAGCTGCTGGCCACCTACGGCGACAAGCTGGTTCTCCCGGTCGACCTAGTTGCTGCAGTCGAGTTCGGCGCAGACGCTGAAAACAAGGTAGTGGAACTCGACGGAATCCCAGAGGGCTGGATGTCCCTCGATGTCGGACCAAAGACCGTTGAGAAGTTCGCCGAGGTCCTCGGCACCGCCAAGACCGTATTCTGGAACGGCCCCATGGGCGTGTTCGAGTTCGAAGCATTCTCCAACGGCACCCGCGGTGTTGCAGAAGCCATCATCAAGGCAACTGCCGATGGTGCTTTCTCTGTCGTCGGTGGCGGCGACTCGGCCGCAGCCGTGCGCCTGCTTGGCCTCGACGAGAACGGCTTCAGCCACATCTCCACCGGTGGTGGCGCTTCCCTAGAATACCTCGAGGGCAAGGAGCTGCCGGGCGTGAAGGTCCTCGAGTCCTAATCGGCCCAAACTAACCGAAGGTAAGCTCATTCAATTCCTGAGCTCACCTCGTTTCCTCCGCTTGCGCGGTGTGCGCTGAGATTGGCACGACTATCAGCACAGCCAATTCGTCAAAAACACCGCCTATAAACTTTCTCGCTCCGTCGCCTCCTCGAAAGGAAACCCCACTTATGGCACGTAAGCCACTTATTGCTGGTAACTGGAAGATGAACCTGGACCACAAGCAGGCCATCGCCACCGTTCAAAAGCTCGCTTTCGCACTGCCGAAGGATGCCACCGAGGCGGTCGACGTTGCGGTTACCGTTCCGTTCACCGATCTTCGCTCCGTGCAGACCATCGTTGACGGAGACAAGCTGCCGATCACCTATGGTGCGCAAGACGTCTCCGTCCACGAGTCCGGTGCTTACACTGGTGAGATTTCAGCCGAGATGCTGGCTCAGCTGGGCTGCACGTGGGTAGTCGTTGGCCACTCCGAGCGTCGCGAGTATCACGGCGAGACCGATGAGCTTGTTGCTGCCAAGGCAAAGGCGGCGCTGGGCAAGGGCATGCACCCGATCGTATGCGTCGGTGAGCCACTGGAGATTCGCGAGGCTGGCACCCACGTCCAGTACGTGGTTGATCAGACCCGTGCTTCCTTGGCTGGTTTGTCCACCGAGGATCTCACCAACACTGTCATTGCGTATGAGCCGGTGTGGGCAATTGGTACCGGAAAGGTTGCATCTGCAGCTGACGCGCAAGAGGTCTGCGCCGCCATCCGTAAGCTCATCGCCGAGATCTCCGATGAAGACACCGCAGCTGGCATTCGCATCCTCTACGGTGGCTCCGTCAAGGCCGAAACGGTTGCCGAGATCGTTGGCCAGGAAGATGTTGACGGCGGCTTGGTCGGCGGCGCCTCCCTCGATGGCGAGGCTTTCGCAACGCTGGCGCGTAACGCCGCAGGAATCTAATATCTAGCTGTCAACCTTGATTATGTTCAGTGGTGGCCATGGCTTAAAGGCTCGCGCCTTAAGTGGCGATTGTCACCACCTGTAGCAAAACGCTCGCCGCCCGCGCTTCGTCGACGGGCGGCGAGCGTCTTTGAACTTGTTTTTAAGTGTTCCCACCACGACCGAAGGAACTAATCTATGTCCAATGATCCATTAGTCGAGGACATCCGCTATGTAGGCGCCCTTCTCGGTGCCATTATCGCCGAGCAAGAAGGGGAGGAGGTGTTCAATCGGGTGGAAAACATTCGGCGCAAGTCCTTCCAGGTGGCCAAGGGCCAAGCCACTATGGAAGAGCTGTTTTCCTCCATCGAGGATATGACCCCCGCGGAAGCGATCCCAGTGGTTCGCGCATTCAATCACTTCGCGCTATTGGCCAATGTGGTCGAGGATATGCACGATGCAACGCATGCCCAAGCGCTGTTGGAACAAGGCGCCCCGCCAGCAGATTCTTCGCTGGAAGCTACGTGGGCCAAGCTTGCCGACGCCCACGTCCCCGAAGCCTCCATCGCCGACTTTGCCCGCAAGGCCGAAGTTGCTCCGGTTTTGACGGCGCACCCGACGGAGACTCGTCGCCGTACGGTCTTCGATGTCCAAGAACACATGTCCGCGCTTTTGGCGCAGCGACGTGCAGTGCTTGAGGCAGCACCGAACGCGCTGACGGAAAAGCGCTTGGCGGACGTCGATAAGCAAATGCGGAGGTGGTTAGCTGTATTGTGGCAGACAGCGCTCATCCGTGTGGCGCGTCCGACGATTAAGGATGAGGTGGAAGTGGGCTTGCGCTACTACAAGCTCAGCTTGCTCAAAGCAATTCCGGAAATCAACCGCCGGGTCACCCAAGAACTAGGTGACCGGTTCGGCGTGGACGAGGTGGATAATGTCGTAATCAAGCCTGGTTCCTGGATCGGCGGCGATCATGACGGCAATCCTTACGTCACCGCAGAGACGCTCAACTATGCTACCCACCGCGCGGCGGAGACCGTCTTGTCCTATTATGTCGACGAGCTTCATGAGCTCGAACACGAGCTTAGCCTTTCCGATCGCATGACCACTGTCACCGACGAGCTCTTAGCGCTGGCTGCGAAAGGGCGAAACGATATCCCCGGTCGCGTGGATGAACCTTATCGGCGGGCGGTTCATGGTTTGCGCGGGCGTATCATGGCGACGCTAGCGGACAAAATCAGCCCCGACGCTGTCGTGGGAACCTGGTTCCTGGAGCACGAGCCTTACGCCAGTTCCAAGGATTTCCTCGCAGATCTCGATGTCATCGATACCTCCCTTCGGGCATCCCACGACGAGCTTATCGCCGACGATCGCCTCGCTGCCTTGCGCGCCGCGGCGTCGTCTTTTGGATTCCATCTGTACTCACTGGATCTTCGGCAAAACTCCGAGTCCTTCGAGGACGTGCTCACCGAGGTCTTCGCTGCCGCCAAAGTCAGCGACAACTATCGTGGATTGGACGAGCACGAAAAGCGCGAGGTGCTGCTGCGCGAACTGGCTAGCCCGCGCCCTTTGTTGGGACAGAAATGGGAAGGCTTTGATGAGGCCACAGTGCGTGAGCTCAATATCTTCCGCGCGGCAGGGGAAGCGGTGGCCAAGTTTGGTCCACGCATGATCCCGCACACCATCATCTCCATGGCGGAAAGCGTCTCCGACATCCTCGAGCCAATGATCTTGCTCAAGGAATTTGGGCTGATTGAGGCTCTCGATGGACACCTCGTCGGCGCGATGGATGTGGCGCCTTTGTTCGAGACCATCGAGGATCTGGGCGCAGGCGCAGGAATTCTGGCCGAACTATGGGAGATTCCGCTGTACCGGGACTACCTAGCGCAGCGTGGGGATCTTCAGGAAGTAATGCTGGGTTATTCGGATTCCAACAAGGACGGCGGATACTTTGCGGCGAACTGGGCCTTGTATGCCGCTGAGACCGAATTGGTGAAGCTTTCTAGGGCCAATGGCATCGACATCCGCCTCTTCCACGGGCGTGGCGGCACCGTCGGCCGTGGCGGTGGCCCCTCCTATGAGGCCGTGTTGGCTCAGCCTAGCGGAGCCGTCAATGCCACGATCCGCATCACCGAGCAGGGCGAAATCATTTCCGCGAAGTATGGCTCGGAGGCCTCCGCACAGCGCAATCTTGAGGCCCTCGTTGCCGCGACCATTGAAGCTACCTTGCTTAATGTGGATGATCTGGGCTCCCACCATGAAGAGGCTTACTCGATCATGCAAGAGATCTCCGACCTCAGCAAAGCCAAGTACACAGCTTTAGCTCACGATGACCCTGGGTTTATCGCCTATTTCACTGGGTCGACGCCACTGGCTGAGATCGGTTCGCTGAATATCGGCTCGCGCCCGTCGTCTCGAAAACAGACGTCCTCCTTGTCGGATCTGCGTGCGATCCCGTGGGTGTTGAGCTGGTCGCAGTCGCGTGTGATGTTGCCGGGCTGGTTCGGAATGGGTACCGCCTTTGATCAGTGGTTGGGGACGGATGAACGCGAAACCCGTTTGGCGAAGCTTCAAGAGCTCAACCGGAACTGGCCATTTTTCAATTCGGTGCTTTCGAATATGGCGCAGGTGATGAGCAAGGCGGAGATGTCCGTGGCCCAGTTCTACTCACAATTGGTCACTGATGAGGCTGCGGCTTGTCGTATCTACGACACGATCGCGGCGGAATTTGAGCTGACCAAGCATATGTATGCCCTTATCACGGGTCATACCGGTCTACTCGATGACAACCCATTGCTCGAGCGTTCAGTGCGATCGCGTTTCCCCTATTTGCTTCCGCTCAACGCCATCCAGTGGCAACTTCTCAAGAAATACCGCGAAGGCAATGCAGCCGAAAACGTCGGATATGGCATCCGTCTTACCATGAACGGGCTTGCCACAGCTTTGCGCAATTCTGGCTAGACAACACGCCCGAGCCCATCGAGGACACCACGTGTCCTATACCTAGACAATCCTGGCTTCGATGGGCAACGGCGTTTGACTTGGTAGCCGAATGCAAGACACATCTGCGAAAAACGTGGGTGCGCCAAGGCTAATGACCCCACGGCCGTGAAGAGGATGAAAGCTTACCGCGTGGGGTCTTCTTTGCGTTGGTCACGCTGACCGACGCCTACGGTGCGCAACCCAACCACACACCACGCTGCTGCCTATTGTGAGACGGACAATAAAAGAAGAGATGGTACGTGTAGTCATGAGTGACTGAAGTAAATAACTACCGTGACTTTCTCAGGAATAACGGAGACCACGATACGAATAACCACGACGCGCTGGTCAAACACACTGCCGGTGGCTAAGCGTGGGATTGATATCGTGTATAATTTCCTTCGTTATGCTGCGCATGCGCACAGTCCTCATTTTTGTGGCTGGGCGCGTGGCTTCTGGCAGGCAGGGATTGCGAGACTTTCAGTTTGCGCTTGCACCTTAGCTGTGTGAAGATTCGTTGGAACCTGCGTAGCAGCGGTGTGGAATTGTTGGCGATTGTCGCGTTCATAGCTTTATGAGTTCGCTAGATTGAGGAAATTGTATGACACTGGCGCTAGAAATTATTCTGATCATTTCGTGCGTGATAATGACCTTGTTCGTCCTGCTGCACAGGGGCAAGGGTGGTGGCCTGTCCTCGCTATTCGGCGGTGGCGTGCAGTCTAACCTGTCCGGTTCCACAGTGGTGGAAAAGAACCTAGATCGCGTGACCATCTTCACCGGCCTGATCTGGATCGCATGCATTATTGGTCTGAACCTGATCCAGGCCTACGGGTCTTAGGATTTCGGGACTCGCTTGGGTACTGAGAACCCCCAAGTTTCCAGCTCACTATTGCGAAAGCGGTGGCCGATACGCCACCGCTTTCTAGTTTGTGCGCAGAAAGTCACCTGCGCAAGTGAAGACCTCGCTACTCGGGCACCCGCGGCGAGGTCTTTTGAGTCTGTAGGCCTATCAGAGCAAGGAGGCCGCTTCCTTGTCTACGATCAGAAGGGTTTCCTTCGTGCCAGTCGCCCCGGCGGCGGGCCAGTCGACGGCCTTTTTTCCATCGACCACGGCCTTGATGGCCTCGGCCTTGGCGGTGCCGGCAGTAACGATCCACACGCGCTTTGCACGATGAACGGCAGGCAGGGTCAATGTCACACGCTCAGCCGGTGGCTTGGGCGAATCGGTCACAGCCACCACGAGGTGTTCTTTTTCCTTGACCGCGGGGGTGTGCGGGAACAAGGAATTGATGTGGCCCTCACCGCCCATGCCCAAAAGGTGCAGATCGAAGCCGTCTGGTGCGAAGTCAGCGAGCACAGCTTCGTAGTTTTCGGCGGCGGCGTTGAGATCGACACCGCCTAGCCCATAACCGTGGATGTTTGCCTCTGGGATATCAACGTGCTCGAGGAGCGCCTCGCGGGCTTGGCCCTCATTGGATTCTGGATCCGTTACCGGCACGTTGCGCTCATCGCCGAAGAAGACATGAACGCGTTCCCAGTCGATGTCGTGGTTGACCAGTTTCCGAAGCATAGCGATGCCGGGGCCACCGCCTGTCAGGACGATGCGCGCGATTCCGTCACCCGAGACGCCGCCGCGTTTGGCAACCTTTCGAACCACTTTCGCAAAACGTTTAGCCGCCTCTTCGGCAACTGCCTCCGCATCCGGTTGGGCAACAACTTCCACGTTAAAACTCCTCTTCTCGATTGAAATTGTGTCTCATTCGTGTCTGTGGGAACAGCGAGTGAATTCTTATCAGCTTAACCTAGACAGGTGGGGTCGGACGGATTGATGTCCGTTTGGCCTCGGGTTAAGAGCGACAAGGGTCCGAAAAAGCCCGCGCGAATCAGCGCGGGCGTAGAACTAGATTTCCGGGTACGCCACGTGGGCAAGTCCCAGCAAGGCCCGCTGATAGGCCACGTCGGGATCGAGGTGACGCAGCTCCTCGGCGAGGCAGTCTGCAGTCGTGCGGCGCGAAATGGCAACCAAGGCCGGTTCCTTTCCTGGGAATGAAACCGCAAGCGTTTGCTGATCCGGCAGCACCTCGAGAACCACCGTCCCGGAAGGGCGATCGAGCTCGATGCGGCTTACCGGAATGGAATCGGCATCGCAGGCTCCAGCCTGCGGGTCGACGAGCCTGGATACGGGAACACCCAGGCGATCCATCAACCATCCGGCCGCCAAGTCGACGCTCGGGGAGCCCACCGGACCTGCCACGCGCACTTCTTGAACCATTTCGTGTGGCGGTTGGTCGAGCGCTGAGGCAACTACTCCGCGCCAGGGCGTCAGCCGTGCCCAGGCGATGTCGCTGTCACCTGGAACATAGTGGTTCTTGCGATGATAGAGAGCATCCTCGTGGACATCGAAGAAACAATCGGTGATGCGGCGCTGTGCAATCTGGCCCATGGGATCGGATGCGGGATCCACCGGAGCGGAATACGGCCACCAGGCAACGATGGGGGTATCCGGCAGTAGCAGCGGAGTGACCACGTGGACGAGATTCTTCGACACCTTGCCGTCAAGGTTAATCAGGATCACTTCCGAGGCGCCAGCGTCACCACCGATACGGACCTCTGCGTCGATGCGTGAGGGTTCTGCGGACTCATCGCCTTGGATAAGAACGATGACACGGGAGGGATGCTCGCGGGAGGCCTCGTTTGTCGCCCTGATGACGGCCTCGACGTCATCCTCTTGATGGGCGATGACGATGAGCGAGAGAACGCGGCTGGTGGTGACCTGGCCGCCGGTGTCGCGAATACGCACGAGCGTTTTCGCGATCTCCCGGGTGTTTGAATCCGGTAATTCAAAGATCATGGCTTTTCCTTTTGAAAATCAACCACTCGGTGGCGGCTAAGGGCGGCGCCAGACGCGGGATTCGCGTGCCAGCATGCGGTCGGCGGACTCTGGTCCCCAGGTACCCGCCGGGTACTCCTCCGGGCGTCCGGATTTGGCCCAATACTGCAAAATCGGATCCAGGATCTTCCAGCTCAACTCAACCTCTTCGTTGGTCGGGAATAGGCTCGCCTCGTCGAGGAGGGCATCAAGGATCAAGCGCTCGTAAGCCTCAGGGGATTCTTCGGTAAACGCCTCAGAGTAGGAGAAGTCCATGTTGACGTCCCTGACTTCCATGGCTGAGCCGGGGACTTTGGAGCCGAAGCGCATGAGCATGCCCTCGTCGGGCTGGACGCGAATGACCACCACATTTTGGCCTTGGGCATGCCTGGTTCCGGCATCAAAGGGTTGGTGTGGCGCATCCTTGAATACAAGCGCGATTTCGGTGACCCGTCGGCCGAGGCGTTTGCCTGTGCGGAGATAGAAGGGGACACCGGCCCAGCGACGGGAATTGATCATCAGCGTGCAGGCCGCATAGGTTTCGGTGGTGGAGTCAGGATCGAACCCCTCCTCGTCGCGTAGACCAGGAACGAACTCGGATCCTTGCCAGCCGGCGGAGTACTGGCCACGGGCTGTAGTTCGAGCGAAGGGTTCTACCGGTGTGGTTGCGCGCAGCACCTTAATCTTTTCTGCTTGGAGTTCCTCCGGGGTAAAGTCAATCGGTTCCTCCATGGCCACCAAAGCCAATAGTTGAATGAGGTGGTTTTGAATGACGTCACGGGCAGCGCCGATGCCGTCGTAGTAGCCTGCGCGGCCACCGAGACCGATGTCTTCGGCCATCGTGATTTGCACGTGGTCAACGTAGTGGGAGTTCCACAACGGATCGAAAAGCTGGTTGGCAAAACGCAATGCCATGATGTTCTGGACGGTTTCCTTGCCCAGGTAGTGGTCGATACGGAAGACCGACCTTTCGGGAAATACCGAATTGATGAGGTTATTGAGCTGCTTGGCGGACTCTAGATCGTGCCCGAAGGGCTTTTCAATGATCACGCGACGCCATGAGGCACCTGGTCCCTGGGCCATGCCCGAGCGTTGCAACTGATGACAAACATCGGAGAAGTTGTCCGGCGGTACGGAGAGATAAAACGCCCAGTTACCTGCTGTACCTCGCTCAACATCAAGCTCACCCAGGCGAGTGGCTAGGTTATCGAAGGCGGCATCGTCGTCAAAGTTGCCAGTGACAAATTCCATGCCTTCGGCCAGACGTGCCCACACGTTATCGCGGAAGTCGGTGCGGGCACCAGCCTTGACGGCCTTTTCAACGTAGGCCTCGAACTCCGCCTTGGACCAGTTGCGGCGACCGTAGCCGACGAGTGTGAAACCAGCGGGCAGGAGGCCACGGTTAGCCAGGTCATAAATGGCGGGCAGGAGTTTCTTGCGCGCGAGGTCGCCGGTGACTCCGAAGATAACCATGCCAGAAGGCCCGGCGATGCGGGGGAGACGCTTGTCTTGCTTGTCTCGAAGAGGGTTGCTCCATGTCTCGTCGCCGAACCGGGCATCGGAAGGCTCGCTCGAGTCCGAAGGAGTAATCAATCCTTCAAATGGATTGCTAGTAGTCACTGGTTCATTCACGTCCTTGGATTTTACCCATCCACACCGTCGTGTGTGAGAATAGGCTTGTTTTTGCCCGATTGCTCACAGATTATTGCAATCAGAGTGCCAGTTGCCTTGTGCACCAACCTTGCGTGCTCGTGCTAGCTGGGCGAGGGCACCGTGAAATGGGCGCTTGGTGCGGGCAGCTGGGAAAAAATTCCGCATCTTCGAGTCGCCGCTAAGGAAGGTGCTGGATGAGGGTGCGCGACAACAAGTCGCACGCTAGCTCTCCGACGTTGACCTGTCCGCACCCGGCGGGATGTATCTACCCCGCCGGGTTAGTTCCAATAATTAGGCCAGGCGAGCGCCCATCTTTTCCAGCAGTTCGTTCCACGCTGCAACGAACTTGTCCACACCCTCGCGCTCGAGAACCTCGAACACGTCGGCAAAGTCGATTCCAGCGGCGGCGATGGCTTCCATCGTGCCGGCAGCGGTGGCATCGCCCAAGGTGGCGCCACGAATGTCGTCGGCGGCAAGGACGGCGTCGATGGTTGCTTCCGGCATGGTGTTGACCGTGTGAGGTCCGGCAAGTTCGGTGACGTACAGCGTGGGGGAGTATTCCGGGTTCTTCACGCCGGTCGAGGCCCAAAGCGGGCGCTGTACATTGGCGCCAACAGGTAGCTCGGCCTTGGCGAACTCCTCCTCAAACAGGGCGTAGGCCAGCTGCGCGTTGGCCACGCCAGCCTTGCCGCGCAGGGCGAGTGCCTCAGCTGAACCGATCTCCTCGAGACGGCGGTCGACCTCGGTGTCGAGGCGGGAGACGAAGAAAGAGGCCACGGAGTAAATGGACGACACGTCCACTCCGGCGGCTGCGGCACGCTTGATGCCATCGATGTACGCAGCGATAACTTCGCGGTAGCGCTCGATGGAGAAAATCAGGGTCACGTTGACGCTAATTCCTTCTGCCAAAGCATCAGAGATGGCTGGCAGGGAGCCAGGGGTTGCAGGAATCTTGATCATGACGTTCGGGCGATCGACCTTGGCCCACAGCTCGCGAGCCTGGGCAAGGGTGGCCTCGGCGTCGGCGGAAATGCGCGGGTCGACCTCGATGGACACGCGTCCATCCTCGCCGCCCGAGGCCTCGAAAGTCTCCGCGAAGATATCGCACGCATCGCGAACGTCGTCAATGCTCATTGCGTAGACGGCTTCATCGACGGATGCGCCTGCGGCCTTGAGCTGAGCAATCTGTGCATCGTATGCCGTTCCCTTACTCATTGCTGCGGCAAAGATCGCTGGGTTGGTGGTCACGCCGACGATGGACTTGGTGGTAAGCAATTCCTTGAGGTTTCCACTCGTAATGCGCTCACGGGACAGATCATCAAGCCAGGTGGAGGTGCCAGCTTGGGCAAGTTTGTCAATTGCGTTCATAAAGGATCATCCTTTTCGAAAATATGAAGGAAAAGTGGAAGTAAATGTCAAAATTCTAAGGTCGCGGCTGGGTACAACTCTGGAAGCACACCGGCGACGACGGACATGCTGGGCAGGAATATCGAAAGGCATTGGAGGGGTCTTTCATTCCAGGTTGCCAAGCCCTAGGCCATGCCAAGGCACATCACGGCTGTCACTCGCGATCATCTGCCATGAGGAAACGATCTCTGCACGGCCCTACCGTGCGCAACGGAAATGCGGCCGGAGAAATTTCCCCCGCCTGTCGGCGCGAAGAAAGCTCGGAGACGGGCAGGAAATCAACCATGATGCCAGGTTCTTGGGTGCATCTGAGTCCGCGAAAGGAAGCTATCGTTTCATTTCCTGAAGCTCATCCAGAGTTTCCCCAGTTGTTAGACCACAACACGGCGGTGCAAAAAGAGGGCCACCAACTGAGCTTTCATTCAATTGATGACCCTCTCAACACCGGTCCCAAACAAAGCGAGATGGCGTTGCTTAGACGCTGTGTGACTCTAGGCGTCTAGCGACTCGTGTGCGGCCGCGACGACGGCCTCGGCGGTAATGCCGAATTCCTCAAAGAGCTTCTCATAGGGTGCCGATGCGCCGAAGTGCTCGAGCGACACCGCGCGGCCCTTGGTGCCCAGCAGGCGGTACCACGGCATCGCGATGCCAGCCTCGACGGAAACTCGTGCCGTGACCGCAGTAGGAAGGACCGACTCTTGGTACTCGGCGTCCTGCTCGAGGAACCAATCCAGGCAAGGAACCGAAACCACTCGTGCAGCCACGCCCTCGGCTTCGAGGGTCTTCGCTGCTTCGACGGCCAACTGAACCTCGGAGCCGGTACCCATGAGAATAACGTCAGGAGTTTCCTTGGAGCCTTCGACCAGAACGTAGGCGCCGCGAACGACGCCCTCGCGAGCCTTCTCCTTCGTGCCCTCCAAAACGGGGACGTTCTGACGGGTCAGGGCCAGACCCTTGGGCGACTCCTTGTACAGCAATGCGGCGCGCCATGCTGCTGCGGTCTCGTTTGCGTCGGCGGGACGCAGCATGGAAACGCCGGGGATGGCGCGCAGCGAAGCAAGCTGCTCGACCGGCTGGTGGGTCGGGCCGTCCTCGCCAAGGCCAATGGAGTCGTGGGTCCAGACGTAGTAGGCGTCGGTGCCCATCAGGGCTGCCAGGCGAACAGCCGGGCGCATGTAATCGGAGAAGATGAGGAAGGTGCCGCCGTAGGCGCGGGTGCCACCGTGCAACGCAATGCCATTGATGATCGAGCCCATGGCATGCTCGCGGATGCCGAAGTGCAGGTTGCGTCCACCGGGCTCGGTGCTCCAGGTCTCGGTAGTGATGGAGGCCGGGCCGAAGGAAGGTTCGCCCTTGATGACGGTGTTGTTGGAGCCGGCCAAGTCGGCGGAACCGCCCCACAGCTCAGGCAGGGTCTTGCCCAGTGCCTGCAAGGTAGCCTCAGAGGCCTTACGGGTTGCAACACCCTTCGGGTCGGCATCCCAGGTAGGAAGCTGCGCATCGAAGTCTTCCGGAAGCTCACGCTTGCTCAGACGCTCGAAAAGTGCGAGGTTGTCGGGGTTGGCGGCAGCCCATGCGTCGAAGGACTTTTGCCACTCGGCGTGCTTTGCGGCGCCGCGCTCGGTCAGCTTGCGGGTGTGCTCGATGACAGAATCGGCAACGTCGAAGGTCTTGTTTGGATCGAAGCCCAATGCCTCCTTGGTGCCAGCAACCTCGGCATCGCCTAGGGCGGCACCGTGAACCGCACCAGAGTTCATCTTGTTCGGGGCAGGGTAGCCGATGACGGTACGTACGCGGATGAAGGTCGGGCGGGATGTATCCTTCTTTGCCTCTGCGACAGCAGCCTCGAAAGCGACGACGTCCTCGCCGCCCTCGATCTCGAGAACCTGCCAGCCATATGCCTTGTAGCGGTCGACGACCTTTTCGGTGAAAGCAATGGCGGTGTCCTCTTCGATGGAGATGTGGTTGTCATCCCAGAACACGATGAGGTTGCCCAGCTCTTGCGTGCCTGCCAACGAGCACGCCTCAGCGGTAACGCCTTCCTGCAGGTCGCCGTCGGAGGCGATGACGTAGATGTAGTGATCGAAAGGCGAAGTACCAGCGGGGGCTGCGGGGTCGAATAGTGCGCGCTCACGACGGGCTGCCATGGCCATGCCGACCGCGGAAGCGAGGCCTTGCCCGAGCGGGCCGGTGGTGATTTCCACACCCTTGGTGTGGCGGTATTCCGGGTGCCCTGGGGTCAAAGAACCCCATGTGCGCAGCGCCTTGAGATCGTCAAGCTCGAGGCCAAATCCGCCCAAGTAAAGCTGGATGTATTGAGTCAGGGAAGAGTGACCACAAGACAGTACGAAGCGGTCACGGCCGGCCCACTCGGTGTCGTTCGGGTCGAGGTTCATCACTCGCTGGAACAGGGTGTATGCCAAAGGCGCCAGAGACATCGCGGTGCCCGGGTGTCCGGAACCGCACTTTTGAACGGCATCGGCTGCCAGCACGCGGACGGTGTCCACGGCTAGGGTGTCGGTGTCGGTCCAATCGGCAGGGTAGTTGCGAGTGGTGAGAGCCTGAAGCTCAGGAGACAAAGTCACGAATTCCGTCCTTATTATGCATAGGGAATTTCACATCGGGATTTCGAGCGGGCCACCATACTGCCCCGGCACTGCGGAGTTGATTGGGGATCGCCCCCGTATCAAGAAAGCGGTGTCACAATCCAGGAACTGGATTCTGGCGCGGCGCCGACCTTCCTCGATCACCGTGAGCACTGTGGGCACAGCGGGCACCATGCCGATTTCGGCGGAAGCGCACCACGTGTGTGGATCAGTGATCGGTATGAGGAATGCAGTATGCGGATCATCAAGAAAATGACGCCTCTACTATTGTAGTCGCCTTGGCTCTACAAAGGGACACCGCTTCGGGCAAAATCGGTCATTTCTTTGTGTGGGAAACACAACTTTTCGACCACATTATTTGTGACCTGCATTAATGAGCGCGCTGCTGGTCCTAGCAATCACAATTCTTCACTCGTGCGCGAGAGGTGCAAAAGAAAATTAACAGGTTGTGCAATCTACGTGGTGGTGGAAGAGAAGTGACCGAGGGTAGGGCGAATGCATTCTATTTCCCATCTCCGTGACTATCGAGGGGGCATTGGAGATTGTGTGCACAATGTGGAGGCAGGCTTGGGCTGGGCCTGTTTCATCGTGGGGTGGCCAGCTGCTGGATTTGTGTGTATCCAACTTTTGTTCCCATCCATCGGATACCAATGGTGGATAACCCCGGCGGGGTGGGGTTGAGGAGTGTCGTTTCAACAAACCTGAAATAAAGGGCTACCATTGTGAGGCTAAGAAAACCCAGCCCCCTGCTGTGGTCAGCGATCTACCGCGCAAACTTTTCCTCATGTGGGATACGAAGCGCTGTTTGGGGCCCTCAATTACCCCTGCGCAGCGCACAATAATGGGAGCGTTGCGCCTCCGATTCCGGTCGTTGGTGTGGTGCTGGGAACTTTTTATGCTCGGTAACCGACTAGTCGGTGCCTGATGTGTCATCAAAAAGGGTGGCACGTTTCTTTGACGTTAGAGATTTGCTGGAGGAAGTCCTTTGGACACGATCAAGGCCTATATCGCATTGACGAAGCCGAGAGTGATCGAACTCCTTTTGGTTGCCACGATTCCAGCGATGCTTCAGGCTGAGCGTGGAGAGACAAACATCCTGCTCATCTTGCTCACCCTCGTTGGTGGCTGGATGGGAGCTGCAGCTGCCAACACCTTTAACATGGTCGCCGATTCCGATATTGATCAAAAGATGGGCCGCACCCGGGCCCGTCCGTTGGTTCGGCATAAGGTCACCAACCAGCAGGCTACGATCTTTGCGTGGACGCTGACTATCGTGAGCTTCCTGTGGTTGTGGCTGCTGTGCAATTCGCTGCTTGCGGCCGTGTTCGTGACGATCACCATCATGTTCTACATCTTGATCTACACCAAGATCCTGAAGCGTCGCACCCATATGAATATCGTCTGGGGCGGGGCCGCCGGATGCATGCCGGTTGTTGTTGGCTGGGCGGCAGTAACCGACAATCTGCCAGAAGGGGTGCCGCATCAGTGGTGGCAGGCGATCGTATTGTTTATGATCATCTTCTTCTGGACCCCTCCGCACACGTGGGCATTGGCCATGAAGTATAAGGATGATTATGCCGCTGCTGGCGTGCCCATGCTTCCTGTGGTGCGCACCGCCGAGCAGGTGACGAGGCAAATCGTCTGGTACACCCTCGCCACCATTGTCACGACCTTCTTATTGATCCCGGCCGCCGGATGGATTTACGCCGTCATTTCGGTGGTTGCAGGCATCTGGTTCTTGGTGATGGCAATCGTGCTCCATAACGGCATCAAAAATGGCGCTCCCGTCAAGCCTTTGAAGCTTTTTATCCTCTCAAACAACTATCTCGCCTTGTTATTTGTTGGCCTGTCCGTTGACGCCGTGCTCGGCCTCCCGACCATCGGAAGCATGCTGGGTTGGACCACCACTTTCTTCTAAACACTGGACTCACAGGTATCGCGAAGCCGCTAGGTGGGCGGTCCTACCTCCAGTGGTGCGAGTTGCCTTAAGTTGCACGTTGGCCACGTTTCGGCCGCAACCGCCACAGCCTCATCGCTCGCAGGCTGTGGCGTTTTTTGCTTGCCGACGACCGCGGTGTCCGGGTGCCCGGGTGCTTGGAAGGCGTGGAGATGCGCGAGCACACTCTGATTGCACGCCTGAGAATGCGTTAGGGAAGTAGGCGGTGGGGCTCGCCAACGTTGCGACGAGCCTGTGGAGGCAGGCAGTCGGGTACAAGTGACCCATCAGAGCCCACAACATCCGTCATCGCCGACGCAGATAACAACTACACGCTCCACGAAGACAAGCACGGTGCGGGGTGCGGCCTGGGAACGTCGGAAAGCACAAATCCGCCTCCCCAGATGATTGGGGAGGCGGATTGAGGTCGAAACGAAAGCAGTGAAGCTAGTTTGGGCTATACCTTGGCTAGAGCAGCGCGTTTGGTGTCCCCCTCGGGGCTGCCCGTAACCCACGTGTTCGGTCCCATGCGCTCGACGCCGGTGGCAAAGAGCAAGGCGCTAAAAGCTACGACGAAGGAGCACAGACCGATGTGAAGCGGAACCGTCCACAGGGGCACTCCCAGCCGGTACTGTGCGATACCAACGGCAGCCTGAACAATGATGAAGAAGATCAAGGTCCAGCCGAGACGTTGCGAGCGCTGCGGGGCGCGCTGGAAGATCAGCAAGGCCACGAGCACCACCGTGATTGCGAGGTAGGCGTACATCACCCAGGCGTGAACGTGCGCCATCATATCGATGTCTACTTCGAGGCGGCCCTCCATGCCGACGCCCTCGTCGCCGGAGTGCGGGCCAGCACCGGTAGTCATCGTGCCGGTCACCAACACCGCTGACATCACCACGGCAGAGATAAAGCTCAAGCCCCGGGTGCTGCTTTGCAGCACGGTGCGACGGGTGCCATCATCGGGTTCTTGAATGCGGGTGTAAAGGATGCCTGCGGCCCACACGAGGATCATTGAGGGCAGGAAGTGCAGGGCAACGGCCCACCACTGCAGATCCAGCAGAACCGAGATGCCGCCGATGACCGCCTGCACGACAATGCCGAAGCATTGGAAAAGGGCGTGGTTGACGATTTCCTTGCGGCGATGTGCAGAAAGTACGGCGATGAGGACGGAGACGGCGAGGGCAACCAGGACGAAGGTCAGCATGCGGTTACCAAACTCGATGGCTTGGTGCACAGCGGGTGCAGCCCCTTGGACGGGCACCAGAGATCCTTCTTGGCAGTTCGGCCACGTATCGCAGCCCAGGCCGGAACCGGTAACACGAACGATGGAGCCGGTAATGGTGATGGCGCCTTGCGCGATCAGCAATGCCAGCGCGAGCTTCTTCTGCGTGGACATGGCCGGGGCAAAACGCCCAAGGAGTCCGGATGAGGGAGTCGTTGGTGTAGTAGTCACGAATACCCATACTAATGGAGCACCAACCAAAAACCGGTGTCCGAATTCCCCAAACGGGCGTGGCATATCCCACGAAAGTGGGAGAGCCGCTCCCAACTAAGGTTTGGAACGGGCCGAAAATTACATGTGGCCTGTGCTTTTGCCTCTAAAACCTAAAGTACAGGCTGGGTGGGTGTGGGTGTTCAATGGGCGCCGGAAGAGCATATCTTCCACAAGACTAGGAAAAGCGGAACCACTTCGTGGCGATCGCGGTTCCCACAATGAGCCAGCCAAGCAAAATGATTAGTTGCACTCCCGGGCAGTTGCCTTCTGATGCATAGAGGATGCCGTCGGAAAGCGAAATGCTTGGCACGATTTGGAAAGCCGGGCTTGGATTGTCCGGGGCGCGGAACAACAAAAGGGCCGCAGCGCCAATCAAGGCGATCCACATCAGGTTGGCAAGCCCCAAAACAAGCTCGGAAGAAAGCGTGCCACCCATGGCCATGCCGAGCGACGTAAACGCGGCCACTCCGAGAAAAAACACGCATGTCACGTAGAAAGCCCCGCTGCCTGTGGTGTGCCAACCCAAAAGGAGAGCAGCCGTACCCAGCACGAGGAGCTGGAGCACCGAGACCGCAACCACGCCGAGGATCTTGCCGACGATAATCGTCCAGCTGGGCACCCCGCTGGCGCCGGTGCGTTTCAGTGCACCATAGCGACGATCGAAGGCCAAAGAAATGGCCTGGCCGGTAAAACCGGAACTCATCGCAGCTATCGCCAACATCAGCGGGAATCCCTTGTGTAACGGATCCGGATCGTCGATGATGGGCAAAGTGGCAACGGCAATGAGCATCCCCAGCGGAATGATAAAGCTGAGCAAGAGCTGTTCGCCGTGGCGCAGAAACAAGGTAGCTTCGATCTTTCCCTGTGCCAGCAGCATGGCACCAACCGAGGCTCGCTGTGGGTTGGGTGAAAACGTGCCTGGCGCGAAGGTGAACTCGGTGGGGTCGAGGGTCTCGTCGGCGGTAAAGCTTTCAGAAGTCTTTTTCATGATGATCTAGCTCCTCAGGCTGCGGCCGGTGATGTCTAAGAAGACATCCTCCAACGAGCTGGTTTCGGAATCGAGATTGGTAATGAGCACGTCCTGTGCCTTCGCGGCCGTGGCGATGGCAGTAATAAGCGCAGGGGTAGCCGGCTTGTTGCTCGTGTAGGTCAACGGTCGTCTCTCCGCGACGCCGAGCGTGTGAAGCCCGGCGATGGAGCTACCTTCGAAAGTAAAATCCTGCGAGAGATCGAGCGCGGTGGCGGTGGAGAAGTTGAGGTGGTGGGTCTTTGCGCCTCTATTGCGAAGCTCATCGATGGTTCCCCAGGCGACCAGCTTGCCGTGATCGATGATGGCCACGCGGTCGGCTAGAGCTTGAGCCTCGTCCATGAGGTGGGTGGTAAGCACCACGGTGACCCCATCCTCGCGGAGTTTCTCGATGATCTTCCACACCAAAAGCCGGGACTGGGCATCTAGTCCAGCAGTTGGCTCATCGAGGAACACCAATTCGGGCCGGCCGATCAGAGCTAGTGCAAGCGAGAGGCGTTGCTGCTGGCCACCGGAAAGGCGCCGGTAGGTGGTGTTGCGAACATTTTCTAGCGCCACAAGTTTGAGCAGCCACTCAGGATCGAGCGAGTTCTCGTTGTATGAGGCGGCAAGCTTGATCATCTCACCGACCTTGATTCCGGAATAGCTGCCACCGCCTTGCAGCATGATGCCGATGCGGCGCCGCACCTCATCCGGGTGTTGGCTGGGATCAATGCCAAGGACGCGAACCTGTCCTGACGTTGCCTTAGTAAAGCCCTCACAGATCTCGATGGTGGTGGTCTTGCCAGCGCCATTGGGGCCGAGAAAGGCAAGGATCTCGCCTCGTTGGACGCTTAAGCTCAGGCCTGCGACGGCCTGTTTGTTGCCATAAGTCTTTACTAGGTCTTTGATTACCAGGGCCGGTGCGAGTTGATTGCTGTCACGCGAATCCACAGGAATCTGCCCACGATGCCCGCTTGGTGCTGGGCTAAAGTTCTCGTGCGTCACGAACAAACAGTTTAGGACATGATTCCCCGACGGCGGTTAATCCACATCGCGAAGGTGATAAGACACAGGAATCCGGCGAGTGAACCGACGTAGATGGAGACAACCGTGCCCGGCGGCAGCCCCATGCCGCGGGGCAGCACCATGAAGGATACAAACACCGAGTACACCACGACGGCGAAGCGGAAAAACAGGCGGTTGGCCCACGGCGCGGTTGGGAAAACGGCCCACAGGATGTACCAGGGGTGTACGACGGGGAAGAAGATCACCAAAACCAAGGTGGATACCCCCAACGCGCCAATGGCGTTGATGCGCCCGGCGAAGCTGGCAAGGAGCATGCGCAGCATGAAAGCGACCGCGATGCCGACGCCGATCAACCTCGTGAATGAAAGGATGGCTTCCGTGTGATCACCTAGGCCCAGTACCATGGCCCACCAGCCGGAGATAACACCCACCGAGGTTGACAGCGACATCCAGCTTCTAATTGTCGCCGCTCCGCCTTGTCCGGTAATCCAGCCGATGCCGATGCCGCTGGCAATCGTGACGATCGCGATGCTGGCTACCAAGACGACAGCCTGGACTGCGATGGCGACGATGAGTGCTATGCCTCGACGCTGGCCTCGCGCGTGCAGGCTTCGGGCAAGCACCACGCCCACGAAGCCAAGCCCGATAAACCCTGACACCTTGACCATGCCTGCGCACGAGATGAGAAACCCGGATGCGCCGACCAGAAGCCAACCGCTGCGATGTAACTCGAGCCGAATGCGATCGCAGCCGATGAGGCCGACCTCGAAGCCAGCAAGCGCTAGGCCGAGCATGATGGATTCGTTGTGGATGCCTGCGATCAGATGCAGCAGCGTCAGGGGGTTGAGTATGCCCAGCCATAACGCTGCCTGGGGAAGTACGCGGCATCGTCTGGCGAGTCGGTACATGGCCCACGCGGCGATGGACACGCCCGCGATGGAGACGAGTCGATGGGCGATGACCCCAAGCGCTATGGAGTCGCCGGTCGCAATCGAAATCCATTCCGCGATTCCCAGTGATACCGGCCCATAGGGCGAGGGGGAGTGCGCCCAAATAAAAGGAACGCTGCGCGCGAGGGGATCATCGGTACCCAAGAGGTCCACTGGTCCGCCGGAATAGGGATCCATTTCCAGCCGTACGATCTTGCCGTTGGCGAGATAGGAGTAGATATCCTGGGTAAACATCGGCGCCGAGACCACAATGGGCAGCGTCCACGCGATAAAGGTTCGCCGCAGCATGGATACGCTGACCACGGAATCAATGCGGCTTCTGTGGCGAAACTGCACGCCACAAAAGGCCGACATGCCAAGCCAGGCAAGGACCAACAGGCCTACGCCGATAAAGCACAGCATCATCGATGTCTGCAGCATGCGCCCCATGATGGAGCCGAAGGGGGCATGGGTATAAGGGTTATCAACAACCGGTAGCGCGCCCGCGCCGAGCCCGCCGATTCCAAGGAGTAAAGCCCCGACGGTGCCGGTCCACCGAAGAAAGGCGAATCGACGCAATTGCCCGAAAGCCAATGGAGAAAGTGTGACTACCTGGATCTCGGATGGAGTTTTTTCTGAATGGTCACGAGTGCGCGTGTGGGCTTCGGCATCCGCGCCGGAAGGGGTCTTCACTGGCCCGTTTTCGGGGGAGGCTGCACTGTCCGCGAGGGCTTGTGCGTCCTCGCCACAAGGCGGGGAGGCTACTCCTGTGCCGAATGCCTCGTTTCTCGGGGATCTCCCGGACTGTGCCTCAGGGGCGCGCGTGGTGCGAGTGGCTTGCTCGGCGGCGGGTTCAGCCTCGGTGGCACGAGCCGATTCTTGGTCGGTGACAAAGAGTAGATCCTCCTCGGAGGCGTGCAGGCTGGAGCTGCGCGAACCGGCCCGCCCCATGCGGGGCAGCTCCCCAACTAGGGCTTTCCACAAAGCCTTCGGACCATACTTCACGAGGGTCAAGTCTAGCGAGGAACCTGTTATTGCACGGCGAGCGCCTCACGGGCAGCCTTCTATCGGTACGTGGCATACGCTTCGTTTGTTCAACGCTCCAATCCAAGGGGCAGGAGGGTTGTTTGCTGCGGTGCTGGATTCTTCCACTCCACTTTCGGTCTTTCGCCGCATTTTTGCTGCTTGCCGACGCCAACTGCTTCCCGGTGGCGCGACGAGTCTTCACGACGCGGATTTTCTTTAACGACAAAGTCCAGGGAAACGTCTGAGCCCTCTGTGTCTTGAATTCTTGTATTGGGGAGTGCGAACCGTAGGCGTCGGAAAGCAAAAAAACGACGGCTACTTTCGAACTCAAACGGGGCATGCAGGGTAAGGCTCGCGCTAAGGAAGGTGCCGTCTACCTGCTGAAAGGCAGTGGTGCCACAGGGGTGGAATGTGGTTTCAAAAATGTGAGTGTGAAAAGTTGGCGCAAATGGGGGGTTGATAGGCGGAATAGATTTAAGGAACACTAGTGTTGTCTAAAGGTGTTAGGACTTGAGTAGTGCAGGAGGTGAAGATCCCCGATATGACAGCAAATACGAAACCGCAGGTAGCGCGAACGCACAACCAGACTGGTGGTGGAGCTGTGGCCGGGCGTGCCAAGAGCCATGCAGGCGATTCGCGCACCACCGACGGCGAAACCCGCAAGCACATCATGCAGCTTCTGCTTCAACGGGGTGCAAGCTCAGCGACTGATCTCTCCCAGGTTTTGGGGCTTTCAGCCACCGGAATCAGAAGACACCTAGACATCCTCGTCGACGAAGGCCTCGCCGAAGTAGCCCCGCCGCGAAAAGTGGCAGGAGAAAAGGCGCGCGGACGTCCCGCCAAGGCCTTCAGGCTCACGGATCAGGGTCGTGGCCACTTCGGACACAACTACGATTCGCTTGCCGCCCAAGCACTGTCTACGCTTCGAGAGACGGGCGGGGATGAGGCCGTCAAGGCCTTTGCCCGCAAACGCGCAGCGCAGATAGTAGCAGGGGTGCAAACGCCAGCCGATGAGGACGCGGACTCTCTGGAACAAGCAGCGCAGGCCGTGGTGGACGCGTTTAGCAAGAACGGCTACGCAGCCACCGTCACCAACGCTGGCCAGGGTGTGCAAATCTGCCAACACCATTGCCCGATAGCCGGCGTGGCGGCGGAATTCCCCGAACTGTGCGAGGCGGAACATGAGGTCATCGCCAGCCTGCTGGGCCATCATGTCCAGCCTTTGGCCTCCATTGCCGACGGACACGGCATTTGCACTACGAATATTCCCATCACTCCTATCGTGAAAAACTCACCCAGAACTCCCGAAGAAAGGAGCGGTTCATGACTCAGGCGACTACAAACCCTGGTGTTACTGCACCTTCCACCGACGACGAGATCATCGAGTCCATCGGTCCTTACAACTATGGTTGGCATGACTCGGATGCCGCCGGTGCTGCGGCCCGTCGTGGCCTCAATGAGGATGTCGTCCGTGACATTTCCGCCAAGAAGAATGAGCCCGAGTGGATGCTGGAGCAGCGCCTCAAGGCGCTGAGCCTGTTCAAAAAGAAGCCCCTGCCAACCTGGGGTGCCGATCTTTCCGACATCGACTTCGACAACATCAAGTACTTCGTCCGCTCCACCGAAAAGCAGGCCACCAGCTGGGAAGAGCTGCCAGAGGACATCAAGAACACCTACGACAAGCTGGGTATCCCGGAGGCCGAGAAGCAGCGCCTCGTTGCAGGTGTCGCCGCCCAGTACGAGTCCGAGGTGGTCTACCACCAGATCCGTGAGGACCTGGAGTCCCAGGGTGTCATTTTCGTCGACACCGACACCGCCCTCAAGGAGCATGAGGAGCTGTTTAAGGAGTACTTCGGCACCGTTATCCCGGCAGGTGACAATAAGTTCTCCGCGCTCAACTCAGCCGTGTGGTCCGGTGGCTCCTTCATTTACGTGCCCAAGGGCGTTCACGTGGAGATCCCGCTGCAGGCCTACTTCCGCATTAACACCGAGAACATGGGTCAGTTCGAGCGCACGCTCATCATCGTCGACGAAGATGCCTACGTCCACTATGTGGAGGGCTGTACCGCTCCGATCTACAAGTCCGACTCCCTGCACTCCGCGGTAGTCGAGATCATCGTCAAGAAGGGCGGCCGCTGCCGCTACACCACGATCCAGAACTGGTCGAATAACGTCTACAACCTCGTCACCAAGCGCACCAAGTGCGAAGAGGGTGCGACGATGGAATGGATCGACGGCAACATCGGTTCCAAGGTCACCATGAAGTACCCGGCCGTGTGGATGACCGGCCCGCACGCCAAGGGCGAGGTGCTCTCCGTCGCTTTCGCCGGCGAAGGCCAGTTCCAGGACACCGGCGCCAAAATGGTGCACATGGCTCCTTACACCTCCTCTAACATCGTGTCCAAGTCCGTGGCACGCGGCGGTGGACGTGCTGCCTACCGTGGCTTGGTGCGCATCAACGCCAACGCCCACCACTCCACCTCCAACGTCGAGTGCGATGCGCTGCTGGTGGACAACATCTCTCGTTCGGACACCTACCCTTACAACGACATTCGCAATGACCACGTCTCGCTGGGACATGAGGCGACCGTCTCCCAGGTTTCCGAGGAGCAGTTGTTCTACCTCATGTCGCGTGGCATCGCCGAGGACGAGGCCATGGCCATGATCGTCCGCGGCTTCGTCGAGCCGATTGCCAAGGAGCTTCCGATGGAGTACGCCCTCGAGCTCAACCGCCTAATTGAACTGCAGATGGAAGGATCGGTGGGCTAGTTTCATGACCTCCGTACAACCGAAAAACGCAACGGTCCACAACACCAAGGGTGACCTGTTCCGTTCCTTCGACGTCGAGGACTTCGCCGTCCCGCACGGCAAGGATGAGGTCTGGCGTTTCGTCCCGCTGCGTCGCCTGCGCGGGCTTCACGACGGCACCTTCGCCGAAGCCACCACTCCGGCAGTGTCCGTCACCGTCCCGAGCGGTGCCGAAGGTGTCACCACCGAGACCGTCGCGCTGAACGATCCGCGCGTGGGACGCACCGGCGCCCCCATCGATCGCACAGGCGCACAGGCTTTCAGCTCAGCCAGCGAGGCGACCTACATTGGCTTCGCCAAGGACAGCGTCAACTCCGCGCCCGTGGTGATCTCCGTCGAGGGCAAGGGTGTAGGGGTTACCTCTTTCGGCCACCTGGTCGTGGAAGTGGAGCAAGGTGCCAGCGCCGTGGTGGATCTGCGTTACACCGGCTCTGGCACCCACGCCGACAACGTGGAGTTCGTCGTGGGCGACAATGCCAAGCTCACCGTCATCGTCGACGCCTCCTGGAATGACGACGCAGTTCACCTGTCTGGCCAGCAGGCACAGTTGGGCCGCGATGCCACTCTGCGCCACAACACCGCCGTCTTCGGTGGTGAGATCGTGCGCTTGGTCCCGCGCGTGCAATTTACCGCCCCCGGCGGCGACGCGGAGCTGCTCGGCGTTTACTTCGCCGACGATGGACAGTTCTTCGAGCAGCGCCTCCTCGTCGACCACGCTGTCCCGAATTGCCGTTCCAACGTACTGTACAAGGGTGCGCTTCAGGCCGATCCGGACTCTGACAAGCCGGAAGCCCGCACCGCCTGGGTGGGCGATGTGCTCATCCGCTCTAACGCACAGGGCACCGACACCTACGAGGCCAACCGCAACCTGGTGCTCACCGAAGGCGCACGCGCCGACGCCGTGCCGAACCTTGAGATCGAGACCGGCGAGATCGTCGGCGCCGGCCACGCAGCCACCGTCGGCCGTTTCGACGACGAGCAGGAGTTCTACCTGATGTCCCGTGGCATCCCGCCAGAGGAAGCTCGTCGCCTGATCGTCCGCGGCTTCTTCTCCGAGGTCATCGGCCGCATCCCCGTTGCGGAGATCCGCGAAGAGCTGGAAAACCGCGTCAGCGCCGAGCTTGCCAGCCTGCAGGGTAAGCAGGCAAAGAACTAAAAGCGCACGACTCAAGCCCACCGCTAACCCATAGACTTGAAAGAACTTTGATGAGCACTCTTGAAATCCGCAACCTGCACGCCCAGGTCATCCCAAACGATGAAAATGCCGCTCCGAAGGAGATCCTGAAGGGCGTCAACCTCACCATCAATTCCGGTGAGACTCACGCCATCATGGGCCCGAACGGATCCGGAAAGTCCACCCTGGCCTATACCCTGGCTGGCCACCCACGCTATGAAGTCACCGAGGGCGAGGTGTTGCTCGACGGCGTGAACATCCTTGAGCTCGAGGTTGACGAGCGCGCCCGCGCCGGCCTATTCCTGGCCATGCAGTATCCGACCGAGATCCCGGGCGTTTCGATGGCTAACTTCCTGCGCTCTGCCGCAACCGCCGTGCGTGGCGAGGCACCGAAGCTGCGCGAGTGGGTCAAGGAGGTCCGGGAGGCCCAGGATCGGCTTTCCATCGACAAGTCCTTCGGCGAGCGCTCCGTGAACGAGGGTTTCTCCGGTGGCGAGAAGAAGCGCCACGAGGTACTTCAGCTAGACCTGCTGAAGCCGAAGTTTGCGGTGATGGACGAGACCGACTCCGGTCTCGACGTCGACGCCCTGCGCATCGTTTCTGAGGGAATCAACCGCTACCAGGAGCAAACCAATGGCGGAATCTTGATGATCACCCACTACAAGCGCATCCTGAACTACGTCCAGCCTGACTTCGTACACGTTTTTGCCAACGGCCACATCATCACCTCCGGTGGCCCAGAGCTCGCCGATGAGCTGGAGGCCAACGGCTACGACCGCTTCCTGAAGTAGTACTTCGGCAAGCAGACAATTGAGCCGCTAGGTTGTCGGCTACAGCGACCGCTGCGGCACTATCGTTGGGATACCGGCCTTCGCATCACTTCTCGCTTGCCTTGTCATTGCGGAATTTTTCCGGGTAAGGCAAGCGTTATGCGTGAGTAACGGGAAGGTATCCCACCTTCGTTTACTACTTTTGAATCGACACCTACATGTCAGATACGCAGACTTCTTTCCTCCTCGACAACGGTGAGCTCAACGTTGCAAAGATCCGTGCGGAATTTCCCATACTGTCTCGCACGGTGCGCGATGGCAAGCCGTTGGTCTACCTCGACTCCGGAGCAACGTCGCAACGCCCGGAGCGGGTCTGGCGCGCGGAGGAGCATTTCGTACTCCACACCAACGCCCCCGTACACCGCGGCGCCTACCAGCTCGCTGAGGAAGCCACCGATGCCTACGAAGATGCACGCGAAGCGATTGCCGCGTTCGTCGGAGCCGACCCCTTCGAGTTGGCCTTTACCAAAAACGCCACGGAGGCATTAAACCTTGTCGCATACACCTTAGGTGATGATCGAGCGGGTGCCCTAAAGGTTACGGAAGGTGACACGGTCGTTGTCACTGAGCTTGAACACCACGCGAACCTTGTCCCGTGGCAGGAGCTGTGCCGGCGTACAGGAGCCACCCTCAAGTGGTACAAGTCCACCGCCGACGGACGTATCGACCTCGACTCCTTGGAGCTTGACTCCTCGGTCAAGGTCGTGGCGTTTACACACCAGTCCAACGTTACAGGCGCCGTTGCCGATGTTGCGGAATTGGTTCGTCGCGCCCGTGCGGTCAACGCCCTCGTTGTCTTGGATGCCTGCCAATCCGTGCCACACATGCCGGTGAATTTCCATGAGCTTGACGTTGACTTTGCCGCGTTTTCGGGGCACAAGATGCTTGGTCCAGCCGGTGTCGGTGCCGTTTATGGTAAAGCCGAGCTCCTCGATCAGCTTCCACCGTTTTTGACCGGAGGTTCCATGATCGAGGTGGTGACGATGGAAAAGACCACCTTTGCCGCCCCGCCGCAACGCTTCGAGGCCGGGACACAGATGACCTCTCAGGTGGTGGGACTCGGCGCAGCCGTGACGTTCTTGCAGGAAATCGGCATGGACAACATTGCTGCACACGAGCATAAACTCACGGCTTATGCCCTAGAAAAGCTCGGTGCCATCAAGGGGCTGCACATCATCGGTCCCACCACAGCAGACAACCGTGGTGGTGCCATTAGCTTTGTCGTCGATGGCATCCACCCGCACGACCTTGGCCAATTGCTCGATAATTACGGTGTGTGCATCCGCGTGGGTCATCACTGTGCGTGGCCGATTCATCGCAGCCTTAACGCCCAGTCGACTGCGCGTGCGTCCTTCTACCTCTACAACACCACTGAGGAGATCGACGCGCTCGTGGAGGCGATCATAGCGGCAAAGAAGTTCTGGGGGATCGAGGACTAATTCATGAATATCGAGTCCATGTATCAGGAAGTTATCCTGGATCACTATAAGAACCCGCAGTATGCGGGGTTGCGTGAACCGCATGACTGCGAGGTCCACCACGTGAACCCCAGCTGTGGCGACGAGCTGACTCTTCGAGTGAAGCTGTCGGAGGATGGTTCCACGGTGGAAGACGTTTCCTATGAGGCCCAGGGCTGTTCC
This sequence comes from Corynebacterium sp. SCR221107, assembly GCF_027886475.1. Lineage (NCBI taxonomy): Bacteria > Bacillati > Actinomycetota > Actinomycetes > Mycobacteriales > Corynebacteriaceae > Corynebacterium > Corynebacterium sp. SCR221107. Next base: position 1,663,528 of record NZ_CP115670.1, on the reverse strand, counting down.
ATCAGTCAGGCATCAACCTCTGTCATGGCTGAGGAGATCATTGGCCAGACTGTGGACGATGCCATGGCCAAGCTAGGCGACTTTGAAAAGATGATCACCTCTCGTGGCAAATACGATGGTGACGAGGATTTGATCGGCGACGGCATCGCCTTTTCCGGCGTGTCGAAGTACCCCGCACGCGTGAAATGCGCGTTGCTTGGATGGAAGGCGTTCCAAGCAGCGGCTTCCGAAGCATTGGAGAACAAATGAGTGAAGAAAACACCCCGGTGGAGGAGCAGGTAACCTCCTCGCTCGGCGACGCCGCCGAAGAGACGTTGCCTCAGCGTCCGCCCCAGTCCGACGAGGACTTCGCCAAGGCTGCAGATGTTGAAGAGTATCTGCGCGACGTGATCGACCCCGAGCTCGGCATCAATGTCGTAGACCTCGGTTTGGTTTACGATATTTGGATCGAAAACGGCAACGAGGCGCAGGTCAACATGACCTTGACCTCTCCGGCCTGTCCACTGACCGACATCCTCGAGGATCAGGCTCAGTCCGCTGTCGTTGGAAATGGCGTGGTGGACAAGCTCACGCTGAATTGGGTGTGGATGCCCCCATGGGGTCCGCACATGATCACTGAAGACGGACGTGAGCAGCTACGCGCGCTCGGGTTTAGCGTCTAGGAAATGATAAGCGCCCCCTTTTTAGAAGGGGCGCTTGAATTTTTGCTCAACGAGCCTGTCCTAGTGTCGGATGAGGTTTTCAGCAATCGAGTAGTGTGCTTCGGTATTCGCGGCTATGTCTCGAGGGTGACTCCGGGCGCTAGCTCGACGAGTCTCAGGCCATCGTCGGTGACATCAAAAACCGCGGCGCTGGTAATGATTCTTTCGACGACTCCGGCTGCGGTGAGCGGATAGGTACATTCATGCAGGAGGCGAGGGGTGCCGTTTTTCTCGGTGTGCTCGAGAACGGCGATGACACGTTGTGCTCCCTTGACGAGGTCCATCGCACCGCCCATGCCGTTCATCTTGCGGCCGGGAATGCCCCAATTGGCGATGTCTCCGCGCTCGGAGACCTGGAAGGCCCCAAGAATTGCGGTGTTGACGTGTCCGCCGCGGATCATGGAGAAGCTCGTTGAGGAGCTAAATGTGGCACCACCCGGTTTCAGGGTGGTGGTGGCCTTACCTGGGTTAATGAGATCGGCATTGACTTCTTCCTCTGTAGGGAACGGGCCGATATTGAGGATTCCATTCTCACCGTGCAGCACAACGCTAATTCCTTCTGGCACGTGGCTGGCTGCTTCGGTAGGAATGCCCACACCAAGGTTGACGTATTCACCATCCCGCAATTCTTGTGCGGCACGAACGCTTATGCCGATGCGGTTCCATCCCTTGCCGTCTTCGCGGAGAAGCGCGGCCCTAGTTTCTGTGGAGTGATCGACTTTATCGCGCAGACGAACAATTTCGATAGGCTTATCCCTAGCTTGTTCCGGGGTAAGCGGAAAGCGCATGGGTGACGGAACCGTCAGTGACTGGCTATTGGGAACCTTGCACTGTCCATTCGGAAGCGGTCACATGGGTGTCACCGCCGAAAACATCGCCCGCGAGCACGGAATCTCGCGCGAAGATCAGGACCTGTGCGCAGCCACGAGTCAGTCACGGACACTAGAAGCGATCGAGGCGAGACTATTTGCCGAAGAAATCGCTCCCGTTACCTTGAACACAAAGAACGGCACGACGGTGTTTGATACCGACGAGCACCCGCGCGCGACAACACTTGATAAGCTCGCGGCGCTGCCTCCGGCCTTTCAAAGCCAAGGAACGGTGACTGCAGGAAACGCGTCGGGCATCAACGACGGTGCTGCAGCGGTGTTGCTTGCCTCTCGTTCGGCGGTCGAGCGCGAAGGGCTCAAGCCGCTGGCCCGTGTCGTCTCCTGGGCAGTAGCGGGCGTGCCCCCTCACCTCATGGGACTCGGGCCCATCCCGGCGGTGCCTAAGGCATTGGCGGCAGCCGGCCTTCAGCTCTCGGACATCGGGGTGATCGAATCGAACGAGGCCTTCGCCGCCCAGGCGTTGGCGGTTTCCCGCGCGCTGAACCTCGATCCGGAAATCGTCAATCCGCTTGGTGGCGCGATCGCGCTCGGGCACCCGGTCGGCGCGGCGGGAGTGATCCTGACAGTCAAGGCTTTGCACCACATGCGGCGAAACTCCATCCGCTACGGACTGATCACCATGTGTATCGGCGGGGGTCAAGGCATTGCGCTTGTCATTGAGGGGGTTTAGGCCGTGACACCTCCAACAGCACCAGTTCCAGTGCCTCTTCTTGAAAAGCCTGTGAGAAAGGCAGTGGTTATCGGGTCCGGCTCAATGGGCTCCGGAATCGCGGCATTGCTCGCCAGCACGGGGGCGAAGGTTTGTCTATTGGATGTGGCCAGCGCTACTCCCGATCGCAATGCCCGTGCTGCGGCGGGGCGTGATATCCAAATCAAGCGAAAGGGCTTTACCCACCCGAGTTTCGCCGACAATATCACGGTGGGAAACACGGAAGACGACCTCGAGGCGGTTAGCAATGCCGACTGGGTGATTGAAGCCATTTATGAAAATGTGGACGCCAAGCTCGCCCTCTACGCCGCGCTCGAACCTCACCTGGGCGAAAGCACGGTGATCTCCTCGAACACCTCCACAATCCCATTGGATACCCTGAATAGTCAGATGGGTGCGTCGATGAAAAGACGGTTCTTCATCACACACTTCTTCAATCCTCCACGGGGCACGAAGCTGGTCGAGCTCGTCGTGGGCCCTGACAATGATCCAGCGGTTGGCGCCTGGCTTCGAACGGTGCTTGACCAGCAATTGGGTAAGCACACGCTCGTGTGCCGCGATACCCCGGGTTTCATCGCCAATCGCGTCGGTAATCTATGGATGGCCGCGGCGGCGTCGATCGCCCTCGACGAGGGCATTCCCCTTGAGCTTTCCGACGCCGTGGCCGCGCGACCATTCGGGGTTCCACGCACCGGAACTTTGGGCTCTTCGACTACGTTGGATTGCAGCTCGTCCCCGACGTGTGGGGCTCAACCCCCAGTGCAGTCGGTGCCCATGATGCGTACCGGCGATTCAACATAGCAAACAACGAAATATTTGCTGAACTTATCGAACGCGGCCTCACCGGACGCACCGGAGATTCCGGCTTCTACCGTGGCAGCGGGGAAGTCATCGACTTTAGTACCCCAGATAAGCTTCACTATCGGCGCGTCGATGAGCGCCATGCGGGCCAAGGAAGAAAACAGCTCTCGGAGCTGCTCCAAGAAGACTTTGTCGCTGGCCGGTGTGCCCGCGACGTATTCCTCACCACCCTGGTGTATTGCTGCGAAGTCGCAGAAGAAATCGCCACTACAGTCGAGGACATCGACGTTTCCTTGCAGCTGGGCTATGGCTGGAAAAAGGGGCCTTTTGCCCTAGCAGATGGCCTCGGCCTAGATACCGTGGCTCAACTGATCAACGACTACAACCAAACAAAGCCCGGCGAACGGGAGCTGGCGATGCCGCCATTGCTCACACAGGCTATGAAGGCCGGCGGCTTTTATCCCGAGCCTAGTTCTGTCCTCAGCTCCAAAGGTGAGGTGAGCGCGCGATCTCCCGGTGCCCAGGTGCGCAGCGCAGCCCAGCTCTCCGTCGACGATGCGCTGTACATGAATGAGGATTCGAGCATTGTGTTGGAGGGAGAGGTTGGAATACTCCTGCTCACAACGAAGCTGGGCACCATCACCGCGGGGGTTCTCAGCGCCGTCGAGGCTGCTTGTGAGCTTGCCGAGGAAGGCCGCTTCCGGGCGCTGGTCATTGCCAACCGTCGGCCAGGGGTTTTCTCCGCCGGTGCTGATCTGAAGATTCTTGGGGAGATTGCGGCCGGTGGCAGCACCGGTCAAGCGAAGTCCACCCCTGCTGCCGGCACCACAGCATCGTCCGCACCCAAGGTAGCTGGCGAATCCGGATTCATCGAGCGGGGCATCGCGGCCTTGCAGCGGCTGAAATATGCTCCGGTGCCGGTGGTCGCCGCGCTCGAAGGATTTGCCTTGGGCGGCGGAGCGGAGCTGAAGCTGCATTGCGATGCCGCGGTGGTGCAGTGGGATACCAAGATTGGATTTCCCGAGCGTGAGGTTGGTTTGTTTGCCGGGTGGGGCGGGCCCATCCAGCAGGTCATCCGTTAGCAGCAGCAGGGACGAACGGATGCCATTGCGGTGGCCCTTGCCTTTTCGGCCGAGGCCACCCCGGCGCGCGGGGCATATCCGGCCTGGGAGTTGGGACTGCTGACCGACGCCGACCAGATCGTGGCAAGTGGGCAGCTGGTGTTCGAAGCGGCCGTGCGGCTTGCTTGGGACTTAAGCATTGATTATCGCCCGCCACAACCTGCAGTCGTAGCCTTGGACATGCGTTCGGCGCCAAAGCTAGCCACCAGGTGGTTCGCCGAGGGCTTCGACGGCGCCGATCGCGGAAGCGTGATGGCGTTGGCGCGGCTTTTTACCGGCGATGTATCCAAGCCGCAGGCATCCGAGCCCGAGCTGTATCGGCGCAGCGCCGAGCTTGCCCATCAATTGGTGGCGCAGCCAGAGAATGTGGCAAAGATCCGCAGCGCGCTGGCTCGTCTATCCGGGTAATTACAGGCGCCGAACAACGTGCCTACCGCCGTGCTTTCCGACGCCTAACGGCCTGCAACCTGTGGGCGTCGGCAAGCAAAAGAACCGAAGTTGTATCTGCTAAGGTGGCTGTTTGTGATTGTGACCAATGATTTCGAAGTTCGCGTCGGTGCCCGCACCCTCCTTCATGCTCCAGGGCAACACTTAAGGGTGCAACCAGGCGATCGCATCGGACTCGTTGGCCGCAACGGTGCAGGCAAGACCACAACGATGCGCATCCTGGCGGGGGAGACCGAACCGTATGCTGGCTCGGTTACCCGCAGCGGGGAGATCGGCTACCTGCCCCAGGACTCTCGCGAGGGAAACATTGAGCAAACCGCCCGCGACCGTGTGCTTTCCGCCCGCGGGCTGGACTCCATCCAGCGCAATATGGAGCGCCAGCAAGAAATTATGGAGACCACCGAGGACGAGCGCAAGCGCAACGCCGCGATCAAGAAGTACTCCCGGCTGGAGGAGCGCTACCACCAACTCGGCGGCTATGAGGCAGCCAGCGAATGCGCCCAGATTTGCGACAATTTGGGTTTGCCCGCGCGCATTTTGGACCAGCCACTCAAGACGCTGTCCGGCGGACAGCGCCGCCGCGTGGAGTTGGCCCAGATCCTCTTTGCCGCCTCGGCCGGTTCCGGAAAGTCCCAGACCACCTTGCTGCTTGACGAGCCGACCAACCACCTGGATGCCGATTCCATCACCTGGCTGCGCGACTTCCTTTCCAAGCACGAGGGCGGGCTCATCATGATTTCCCACGACGTGGAACTGCTTGACGCCGTGTGCAACAAGGTGTGGTTCTTGGATGCCGTGCGTGCGGAGGCCGATGTGTACAACATGAGCTTCGCTAAGTACAAGGACGCCCGCGCAACCGATGAGGCACGGCGCCGCAGGGAACGCGCCAACGCGGAGAAGAAAGCGTCCGCGTTGCGCGACCAGGCCGCGCGTTTGGGTGCGAAGGCCACCAAAGCCGCCGCCGCCAAGCAGATGCTCGCCCGTGCGGAACGCATGATGGGCAGCCTCGATGAGGTCCGCGTGGCCGATCGCGTAGCCCACATCTCCTTCCCGGAGCCGGCTCCGTGCGGCAAGACCCCGCTTTTTGCCAAGGGGCTGACCAAAATGTACGGCTCGCTGGAGGTCTTCGCCGGTGTCGACTTGGCCATCGACAAGGGCTCGCGCGTGGTGGTGCTCGGCTTCAACGGCGCGGGCAAGACGACGCTGCTGAAGCTCTTGGCGGGCGTGGAACGCACCGACGGCGAAGGCGGAATCGTTACCGGCCACGGCCTCAAAATCGGTTACTTCGCCCAGGAACACGACACCATCGACCCCAACAAGTCCGTGTGGGAAAACACCATCGAAGCCTGCCCCGAGGCAGGTGAGCAGGACCTGCGCGGCCTGCTGGGTGCGTTTATGTTTTCTGGGGAACAGCTCGACCAGCCCGCTGGCACCCTCTCCGGTGGTGAGAAGACACGCCTTGCGCTGGCTGCGCTGGTGAGCTCGCGCGCCAATGTCCTGCTGCTCGACGAGCCCACCAACAACTTGGATCCGGTCTCCCGCGAACAGGTCCTCGATGCCTTGCGTACCTACAAGGGTGCCGTCGTTTTGGTGACTCACGATCCCGGCGCTGTGCGCGCTCTCGAGCCGGAGCGCGTCATCGTGCTTCCCGACGGCGACGAGGATCTATGGAATGACTCCTATATGGAAATCGTCGAGCTTGCCTAACGCAACCTACAAAAGCGCAGCTAATCGGCGCCAATTTCAGCCGTTTTGCCCGCAATAACCCGCGCAGCGCCTGCAATCGTCGCCCACGCCATATCTTGCGCCGAGGGCCACTAGCGCGGGGAGGTGTCGGGCGCTTTTTAAGTACTCGCGTGTCTCGTGGCCTTTAGCACGACCTTCACCAGCACACCAGGTGTGAAGGGCGGAGACCCACGTAAGTTGACGTGCTGTCCATGCTGGCGCAGTTCCCGAATCTTCGGAGTGGTCACGGTGTAGAATCGGTGGCATGAAGTGTTCGAAAAAATCTGCTGGCAATAAGAAAAATAAGTGCTGCGGGGGCAAGTGCCACTGTCGCCACAAGGGCGGCCACAAGAAGTGGAGCGACCTGACCGATCGCCAAAGGAAGATCATTACCGTGGCGGTGCCGATCGATCTGGCGCTGAAGGCAACGGCCTGGCATTTCCTCTACCACTTACCTAAGGAACGCATCCGCGGTTCGAAGGTAGTATGGGGCGTGGTTACCAGCGTCGTTGGTACCTTCGGCCCGCTGGCATTCCTCGTCGGCGGCATCAAGAAGAAGGACCACGCTCAGTAGCTTGCTCCACCGAAGCTATGCGGGTGTAGGTCTATGCAGGGGACTTGTGATTGACTTTCCTTATGGGAATCTCAACCGCTATCGGTTTGGCCACTGCCTCCGGCCTCAACGCCTACATTCCGTTGCTTGTGTACGGGCTGCTGGCCCGGTACACGGACTTTGTCAGCCTGCCCGAGGGGTGGCTGTGGCTGACTGATCCGATCCTGCTTGGCATCGTCGGAGTCTTATTGCTCATCGAGATCGTTGCGGACAAGGTGCCCGCCATCGACTCAGTCAACGACATCATCCAGACCCTCATTAGGCCGACCTCTGGCGGGCTCATGTTCGCATCGGCCTTCGCGGAGGAGACCGTAAACTCCTCGAGTGTGTTTGCCGAACCGAAGACCTGGCTCATGCTTGGCATTGGATTCGTCATGGCCCTTGTGATGCACCTGCTGAAGACCACCGCCCGCCCGGCCGTCAATGCCACAACCCTTGGGGTGGGCGCCCCGGTAGTCTCAACGGCGGAAGATGTCGTGTCGGCGTCCCTGAGCTTTGCGGCGGTGTTTGCCCCGGCGTTGGTAATCGCAGTGCTGGTAATAGCGGTCGCGCCCCTGGTTTGGCTGGTCTACCGCTACCGTAGGTACGTCGGCAAGCAGCGAACACGCCGAGCTGAAGGAATTCAGCACGTTAGGACGCTGCCTTCGCAAGATATAAGCTAGGCTGCCTGCATTGGCGGCATATTCAAAGGCCCTGCCTCACACACCAAATCTAAGGTGTGGCGCAGGGCCTTTGAAGCTTCAAGGCTGCGCTAGTTGCGGAAGCCGTGCACGGGGGCGGGGATGAAGCCGCCACGGTGGATAAATTCGGAGTTGTCCACGGTGGAAACGGGGATGACTGGGGCATAGCCAAGCAGGCCGCCAAAGTTGACCTCGTCGCCGGGCTTGGTGTCGGGCACAGGGATGACACGCACCGCGGTAGTCTTATGGTTCATCACACCGATGGCCGCCTCGTCGGCGATCATGCCGGAGATGAGCTCGGCGGAAGTGTCCCCAGGGATGGCGATCATGTCCAGGCCGACAGAGCAAATCGCCGTCATCGCCTCGAGCTTCTCGATGGAGATATTTCCCGCACGCACCGAGTCGATCATGCCCTTGTCCTCCGAGACGGGAATGAAGGAGCCGGACAAGCCGCCCACACGCGAGCAGGCCATCATGCCGCCCTTCTTCACGGCGTCGTTGAGCAGCGCGAGAGCCGCGGTGGTGCCGTGGGTGCCCACTTGGGCAAGGCCCATGTGCTCCATGATGTGGGCAACGGAATCACCCAGCTCCGCGGTGGGGGCCAGCGAGAGGTCGACGATGCCGAAAGGCACTCCGAGTCGCTCCGAGGCCATGGTGCCCACCAACTGGCCAGCGCGGGTGATCTTGAAGGCGGCCTTCTTGATGGCCTCGGCCACCTCGTTGAGGGAAGCGCCATCGAGATCGCCGAGTGCGCGGTTGACCACGCCGGGGCCGGAGACGCCGACGCTGACCACGCAGTCGGCCTCCTCGACGCCGTGGAAGGCGCCGGCCATAAACGGGTTATCGCCCACGGCGTTGGCGAAGACCACGAGCTTCGCACAGGCGATGGCGGAGTTGTCCTTGGTGAGTTCGGCGGCCTCCTTGATAACCTGGCCCATCGTACGTACGGCGTCCATGTTGATGCCTGCGCGCGAGGAACCGATGTTGACCGAGGAGCAGACCACATCGGTGACCGTCAGTGCCTCGGGGATGGAGCGGATGAGCCGCTCGTCACCGGGGGTGATGCCCTTTTCCACGAGGGCGGAGTAGCCACCGATGAAGTTCACGCCCACGGCCTTGGCCGCGCGGTCAAGCGCCTTGGCGATCTCGACGGGTGAGCCCTCGACGGACTGGGCGATAAGTGCGATCGGGGTCACCGAGATTCGCTTGTTCACGATCGGGATGCCGAGCTCGCGCTCGATGCCCTCGCATTCGGACACGAGGTTGGCCGCCTTGGTGGTGATCTTGTCGTAGATCGCGTCGCAGGTTTCTTCCAGGGAGCCGCGGATGCAGTCCAGCAGGCTGATTCCCATGGTGACGGTGCGGATGTCGAGGCGATACTTCTCGATCATCGCAATGGTCTCGAGGATGTTCGAGGTGGAGTGTTGAATCGTCATTGGTTTCGCTGGCCTCGCTTAGATGACGTTCATCGCGTCGAAGATGGCCTGCGATTGGATGCGGATGACCAGCGCTTCCTTCTCGCCGACCTCGTCCATGCGCTTTTGGATTGTCGCGATATCGACTTCCTTCTCATCGAAGGCGACATGCAGGATCATGGTGAAGTACTCACCCATCAGTGTCTGGGCGACGTTGTGAATATTAACGTTCAGCTCCGCACATGCGGTGGATACGGCAGCGATGATTCCAGTGTGGTCAACACCCGTGACGGTCATAATGGCAAACATGTTTTCTCATGTTACGCCACGACAGGCAAGTGATTCATCTTGGCGTGACCATATGACAGACCCTGAGCGAACTGTGCAGGCGTTAGTTGCTTTCTTGGACAAAATGGCAAGTGAATGGGTGCGGTGCGTTGGTCGGAGACTTAAGGTTGGTGTGGTGAGCCCCTTTTATTCCTTGACCTACCCACGGGAACTCGTGTTGTCGAGTCTTGCTGTGGCACTGGATTTGCCACTGCCGGCCACAGAGTACACCAGTGCCATCTCGCGCATAGAGGTGGGCTGGGGGGCGTGACTGCTTCCTGCGGGTGGTGGCGGCGCACCGGCGTCTTGACGTGCACCGCGGCGCCGGGTTCCAGGCATCACGGGAGGGCAGCCTGGTTCGGCTGCGGTGGGGGCCTATTTTTAATGCGTGCAGCATCCCCGTCGATACCTTGCTTTACGACGATTGCCTGGCGGGTGCGAAAGAAGAGTTGTCGCGCGTACCAGATGGCGCTGGTGGCGCCCTTGGATAGTCACGTGACGAAGTTGAGCGAATTGGGGCTTGGCCTCAAGGCGGCCTACGTATTCGTCTACGGCACCCTGCGGCGTCACATCGAAAACGGGGAAGAAGCCTTTATCATCAGCCTCGACCGCGATGACCGCGTCGAAGTTTGTGTGGCATCCATTTCGAATACGGCCTGGCGGCCAGCCAGACTGCTAAGCCCGGTGGCTAGACTGGGGCAAAAGATCATCACCGCGCGCTACCTGCGGGCCTATCAATCCGTGGCAGGTGGCTAACGGATACCAGCCGCGATATCGACGAAATTGCGTAATACCTGGTGGGCTGGATCATAATCGTGCTTATTGATCTCAGACAGGATGGAGTCGTACTCGTCAGGAGAAAAATACCCGTAGTCAAAATAGAAATCCATGCGGGTCTTCATAGCCGCGGCATCCATCTCGGCGTGGAATTGGCATGCCCATGAGGTCTCATTGGCACGCACGATCTGCACTGGGCACGAAGGACCCGAAGCCAACAGTTGTGCACCGCGCCCGGTGGTCACGGCGTTTTCCGTGTGTCCAGTCAAAGCAAGGAATTCGTCAGGAAGGCCCTTGGTGAGGCGATCGGTCTTGCCAGCCTCAGTCAACTGAACCACGGTTGCTCCAGAATCTTCGGCAAATTCCCGATTAATCTGGCCCCCATTCAGATGTGCCACAAGCGTGTTGCCAAAGCAGAGGAAGAAGGTTGGCTTTGGGATCTCCAGCAGGGAGTTGAGCTCCTCGTGGACCTTGTGTTGCCACGCAGAGTATTCTTCGCTGGTCACAAGCAATGGGCTGCCGCCGACAATGATTCCGCTGAACTCGCCGGTATTGCCCACCTGCTTGGTCTCATCGTCGAGCATTCGCTGGGTGAGCTGGTGAGCGGAAAGGCCGGTGGCCTTTAAGACATCAGCGTATTCAGCAGCAGCGATATCCTCGCCGGTGCGAGGAGAAACAAGCAGGATATTGACCATAAAGAGAAATCTTAGTAATAAAGGCTAAAGTTGTGAAAATTGGCACAAAAGAACGTGTTCGCTGCCTTTATGCAGGTAAAGAGGGCAGCATGAAAAACTGATGTTTTCGCTTGTGGTGTGGTTTTTTGAAACCTGATACTGGGGATAATTCCGTCAGCTTGTTCGAGGAAGGTGTCTTGTGCTCAGTGGCTCGCTAGGAGTGAACGCTTGCGCGAACACTACTTTCAACCAGAGTGAGTACTGCCTCTAGTTCCTCGGTGGGCGCGCCTGAGGCGAGACGGGTGATAAAGCCATCCATGACCACCTCGAGATAGGTGTGCAGGACGCTGATGGGTACATCGCTGCGCATGGAACCGCGCTTAGCGTTGGATTCCAAGCGGCGCATGACGGCCTCGTCGAGTACCTTTTGATGGGCCTGCCACTTTGCGCGAAAAACCGGATCGGTGCGCAGCATCTTCGTAATCTCAAGCCGGGTGGCAAGCCAGTCATAGCGTTCTGGGTGGGCAAGCATGTCCCTCATGACTTCCACGAGGCCGTTGTCGGCGACCACCTCGGCCATACGAGCAGCATCCTCGCGGGCAAGCGCCAGAAAGAGGTTCTCTTTGTCGCCGAAGTGGTGAAAGATAGCACCGCGAGACTTGCCGGTTGCTTCTTCCAGCCGGCGCACGGTAGCCCCCTCGAATCCGTGTTCCGCGAAGCATTTACGAGCACCTTCTAGGATCTCATTGCGACGTGAGTTGAGCTCGGCGTTGCTCACAACCGGCATGAGTGCTCCCTTCGATGGCTTCGATCGGTGGATATGTGAGTGGGTGAAGCATGAGTACTGCTTCGAATGAAGTTAGAAATCAAGTCTGAAAAGGGAATTCCTGTGGGAAAACCCTATGGCTTGAGGGGCCGAACACGGCGGTTCGACCCCTCAAAAGCGACACCGAAGGCCACCGGTCACAGACTAGGGTGATCGGTGGTTATCCTTTGGTGTCTTGCATTGGCTCGTCCACGTGGAGGGAACGCTCCCAAGCGTTTCCTTAGGAGTTAGCCATCTGGCGCAGCACGTACTGCAGGATGCCGCCGTGGCGGTAGTAGTCAGCCTCACCAGGGGTGTCGATGCGGACTACCGCGTCGAACTCAACGACATCGCCGTTGACCTTGGTTGCGGTGACCTTTACGGTCTTCGGGGTGACACCATTGTTGAGCTCTTCGATACCGGTGATATCGAAGGTCTCGGTGCCGTCCAGGCCGAGGGATGCGTGGGACTCGCCAGCAGGGAACTGCAGCGGGATGACACCCATACCGATGAGGTTGGAGCGGTGGATACGCTCGAAGGACTCGGTGATGACTGCCTTGACACCCAGCAGGTTGGTGCCCTTTGCGGCCCAGTCACGGGAAGAACCGGTGCCGTACTCCTTGCCGCCCAGGACGACCAGCGGAATGCCGGCTGCCTTGTAGTTCTGGCAAGCATCGAAGATGAAGGCCTGCGGGCCGCCCTCCTGGGTGAAGTCGCGAGTGTAGCCACCGGCAACGTCAACCAGCTGGTTCTGGAGGCGGATGTTGGCGAAGGTGCCGCGCATCATGACCTCGTGGTTACCACGACGCGAACCCAAGGAGTTGTAGTCCACGCGCGCAACGCCGTTGGCGTCGAGGTACTGAGCGGCAGGGGTGCCCGGCTTGATGGAGGAAGCAGGGGAGATGTGGTCGGTGGTGACCGAGTCGCCCAGCTTAGCCAGGACGCGTGCGCCCTTGATGTCGGTGACCGGCTGCGGCTCGAGGGTCATGCCATCGAAGTAAGGAGCCTTGCGGATGTAGGTGGAAGACTCATCCCAAGCGAAGGTCTTGCCCTCCGGAACCGGCAGGTTCTGCCAGGTCTCGTCGCCCAGGAAGACGTCCTTGTAGTCCTCTTCGTAGAGCTCGCGAGAGATAGCCTGGTTGATGGTGGCCTCGATCTCCTCGGTGGAGGGCCAGATGTCCTTGAGGAAGACGTCATTGCCGTCCTGGTCCTGGCCAAGGGCCTGGGTCTCGAAGTCGAAGTCCATGGTGCCGGCGATGGCGTAGGCGATAACCATGATCGGGGAGGCCAGGTAGTTCATCTTCACGTCAGGGGAGATGCGGCCTTCGAAGTTGCGGTTACCGGACAGGACTGCGGTAGCGGTCAGGTCATGCTCGTTGATAGCAGCGGAGATCTCCTGCGGCAGCGGGCCGGAGTTACCAATACACGTGGTGCAGCCGAAGCCGGAGAGGTAGAAGCCCAGCGCCTCCAGATCCTTCCACAGGTCAGCGCGACGGAAGTAGCCGTCGACAACCTGGGAACCCGGTGCGCAGATGGTCTTGACCCAAGGCTTGGAGGTCAGGCCCTTTTCTGCGGCCTTGCGGGCGATCAGGCCAGCGCCGATCATGACGGAAGGGTTAGAGGTGTTGGTGCAGGAGGTGATGGAAGCGATAGCAACCATGCCGTGGTCGAGGGTGAACTCGCCGCCAGCTGCGGACTCGACGACCACCGGCTTGGAAGGACGGCCGGTGGAGCCGATGGCTGCGGACTCGCCGTGGCCTGGGCGGGCGCCGTTGAGGCCACCGGTGACGTCACCGGACTCAGGGGTGACGTTGCCACCCTCGCTGGTCATGCGACGAGCCTCAACGGTGGACTCGTCGATGCAGACCTCGTCGGTGGTGTAGTTGGACAGGTCCTTGCGGAACTGAGCCTTAGCCTCGGTCAGCAGGATTCGGTCCTGAGGACGCTTCGGGCCGGCGATGGAAGGAACCACGGTGGACAGGTCGAGCTCGAGGTACTCGGAGTACTCAGCCTCCGGAGCATCCTGCTCCAGCCACATGCCCTGTGCCTTTGCGTAGGCCTCGACTAGGGCAACCTGCTCCTCAGAGCGACCGGTCAGCAGCATGTACTTGGTGGTCTCCTCGTCGATCGGGAAGATCGCACAGGTGGAGCCGAACTCTGGGGACATGTTGCCGATGGTGGCACGGTTAGCCAGCGGAATGGACTTCACGCCGTTGCCGTAGAACTCGACGAACTTCTGGACAACGCCGTGGTTACGCAGCATCTCGGTGATGGTCAAAACCACGTCGGTGGCGGTCACGCCAGCAGGGATTTCGCCGGTGAGCTTGAAGCCGACCACCTTCGGGATGAGCATTGAGACGGGCTGGCCGAGCATGGCAGCCTCGGCCTCGATGCCACCCACGCCCCAGCCCAGGATGCCCAGGCCGTTTTCCATGGTGGTGTGGGAGTCAGTACCAATACAGGTGTCAGGGTAAGCTAGGCCCTCGTTGTCGAAGACGACGCGTGCCAGGTTCTCGATGTTGACCTGGTGGACGATGCCGGTTCCCGGAGGAACGACGCGGAAGTTGGAGAACGCCTTGGAGCCCCAGCGCAGGAACTTATAGCGCTCCTCGTTGCGCTGGTACTCGATCTCAACGTTCTTAGCCAGGGCGTCGGTGGAACCGAAGGCCTCGACGATAACGGAGTGGTCGATGACCATCTCTGCAGGGTTGAGAGGGTTAACCTTCTCCGGGTCGCCGCCTAGGGTCTTGACGGCCTCACGCATGGTAGCCAAGTCAACCACGCAAGGAACACCGGTAAAGTCCTGCATCAAAACGCGAGCAGGGGTGAACTGGATTTCGATGCTCGGCTCTGCAGTCGGGTCCCAGTTCGCGATAGCCTCAATGTGTTCGGTGGTGATGTTGGCGCCGTCCTCGGTGCGAAGGAGGTTCTCGCCGAGAACCTTCAGGGAGTACGGCAGCTTCTCCATGCCGGGAACAGCGCTGAGGGCGAAGTAGTCATAGGACTTCTCGCCAACTTCAAGCTTCTGCTTGGCGTTGAAGGAGTTCTTGCTTTCAGTCACAGTGAGCTCCACTTTCCATTTGGATATAGGTGATCAGTTGGGAATCTGTTCACACGTGCGAAAAGGCTTGCATTGGCTGGTGTTCGCACGCAGAAATATGCCTCGTTTGCGTAAATGGCACGCGAAACGTCGCCTGGCGCCAAGTTTAACAGTACGGGCGTTCTGTTGTATGCGGTTTCACCCCCGACACGGCAACTTTTGTGCGTCGGGTGACTACAAACCCATGGAGGGGTATGTGGCGCTACCCCCGCTTGTCGTTGTTGGTCGGCAAAGTTGCTTTCTGACGGTAACAATGCAGGCCGAAAGCTGCCTTCTTTTCCCCACCGCAACGGTGCCCCCGGACCTTGAATCAGACGAAGGTACGGTAGCGTTGAGCCGGGTAGGCCAAATTTACAGTGTCCAACATTAGCTATTGTCTCTAGTGCCCTGTCGGCTCCGGGGGCTGTGCAACCGCGGATCCTTCACTGTGGCGCTGATACTGCGGCGTGGGTGTTTTTCAACGCTACCGCGTAAAGAATAGGAAGGTTGGGCTCCAGGAATCTGGCGTGGCCACGACATTGTGGAGGCGCAGTGCCTGCGAAATTCTGTGGAACCGTTGATCGCGTGACAATGGTTAAGACGCCAGCTATGTGACGCACATCTGTTTGTGGCCTACAGACAAACATGTCTAGCAGAAAGGCAAGGTTGCTTCGTGGTACCAGAGTCTGTTGATGTGGCTGCGCTCGTTGGCGAGCTTTCCGACGATCAAGTGGCGATCGATGCCGCGATGAACCCTGATGTGGCAGCAGGCATGGGATCTGGCCTGAAAGAGGCAATCGCCTACGCGCAAGCTCAAGACTTCGGTTCCCTGGGATTCGTTGCTTTTGACGCGGATCCAGGTCAGCATGCGGATGTCCGCGACATCGCCCAAGTGCTTCTCGACGACACTGGATTGGATACCGTGATCGTGCGCGCGCCCGGCAATGGGGCCATCGTCAGTGATCTGTATAGCCGGGCTGAGATTGAAGCGGCCCAACAAGAGTTCTTTGCCACCGCCGATTATCCGGCGGCGACAAAGGCCTTCGTCGACACGATCACTCACGACACCGTGGCAGATCAAGGAATCGTTGTCACCCTCATCGCCACGCTCGTTCTTGGCGTTGTCCTCACCCTGAGTCTGGTTCGCAGGCTGGGCGCTCCGGGACGCCTCGCTGAGCGCGCGTAGGTGCGGAGGCGCTGTCAGCATGATCGCCCCACCGGAGGGATAAGAACCGGGGTGTTGCGGACTTTGTGGTGATTGCCATTAGGGGCCGATGGGCGCATCTGCTAAACAGCAATCGACGGCACTTTGTGTTGGCGTTGTAAAAAAGGCGTCGTTCTACTCCTATGGCAAACTCGGTCAACCTGACAGTTAGCAAAATCCGGGCAACTATCCCGCGAGCCAACGCGTTGTGATGACCTCGCTATCCAGAAGCGCATTCGATAACGAAAGTGCCCATGGGAGCTCATGCAACTTGTGCAGTCAGCTAGGTGCGGGGCAACCATGGTAGCCCACTCAATCAAACACCCGAGAAAATCAAGTCCTAAGGATTGACTCAAGAAACGACGTTAGGCCTTGCGTGCAGGTTGATGACAAAATGCAAGCACCAAGACTTGACTTCTACCGGCTTTTGCTTCGCGCGGAATTTTGTAACACTTTGATTAACGTCGGATTCCGCCGACGTGCCGAAATTTATTTGAGTTGTGAGCTAATTCACATACACGTTATGTAACGCATAACTCGCAGGTCACGCGCCTGAGTTGCTGATGTGACCAGTGGGGTTTACGGGTCAAGAATTAAAAGAATGCAGACATTGGTGTGTTGGTGTTTTAGAGTTTCTGTTGTCGACTTATGAGTCGATTCTTGAAACTTGATTTTCACGAGGCCTCGGGCATGTGGGGAAGCACGCATCGGGAGCCTGGTCGGAGATTAGGTGCCAAAGCCAACAAGGGTCGACCCATAAGTCACGCGTACCCGGGGCAGTTTTGCCCGCGAGTACGCCCCACAGGTTTTGACCCGGGGCCTGCGTTTTTGCACTCATAGTGCTTTGGCGGGTGACTCATCCCAGTTGTGACTGGGGTCAGTTGCCTAGCAGATGAAGTCGTACCGAGATGGTGCTGGCGACGTCGGAAAGCAAATAGGCGAACGCGCGCGGGTAAAAGTCAAGTCACGAGGCTGGTCAATGGCAAAAGGAGAATGCGTGCGCAACGTCAACCTACGACGAAAGGTCGCCCTGCGGTCTGTCACCGCGCTCATGGGCGTGGCACTGTCAGCAGCCACCGTAGCTGGAGTTACTCCAGTGGTCGCACAGCCGGTCAACCCAACCGATGAACAAATCGCACAGGCCAACGGTGCGGTAGTAACCGCTGAACAGTCCCTGGCTCAGATGGCATCGTCGCTGTCGGAGAAGGACTCCGAGATCAACAACCTCGAGCTCGAGATGGGCGGGCTTCGGGAGGCGGTCAACAAGGCGCTGGTCGATCTCCACGATGCCCAGGCGCAAGCAGAACAGGCCCGCCAGGGTGTTACCGCGGCAAAGGCGGCTCTCGACCAGACTCAGGCCGAAATGGTCGAGGCGCAGGCAAAGCTCGACGAGGTTTCGCGCAGCGCGTACCGGCAGGGGGCAACTTCACCCGGTGTCGCAGGGGTGTCGGGCAATGCCAACAGCGACGACTCCCTGGATCGTCAGACCTATCTCCGAACGACTGCCGAAAGCCAACGCAAGGTCATCGATGACCTTGATCGCCTGCGCACCCAGCAGGCCAACGAGGAATCGCGCCTGCGTGAGGCTCGCAACTACGCCGAGGCCCAGGAAGCTGCTGCAGCGGACGCTCAAAAGCAGGCGCAGCAGGCCATCGATGACGCCTCCGCGCAGCTGGAGACGAAGCAGGCCGAGTATGCAAGCCTCGTCGCCGGTCGTGACCAGGCACAGTCCGACCTCGACGCAGCTAAGGCAACAGCTGCGGGCCTGGACCAGCAGCGCGCGGATTTTGAGGCCTACCAAGAGGCCGAGGCTGCCCGCAAGAAGGCCGAGGAAGAAGCTGCCGCTGCCGAGGCTGCCCGTAAGGAGGCTGAGGCGCAGGCACAAAAGAAGGCCCAGGAGGAGGCGGCCGCCGCTGCTGCAGCCGCGGCAGCGGCCGCGGCTAACCGCGCGCAGGCTCAAAAGGAGGCCGAGGAGAAGGCTGCAGCCGCGCAGGCTGCCAAAGAGGAGGCTGCCAAGCAGGCAGAAAATGAGCAGCAAGCTCAGGCCGCGCAGGCGGCCGCTGCTACCGCAGCTACTGTTGCGGCAGCAGCCTTGGTCGGCGCTTCCCAGGCTGATCACACAAGCTTGGATGACCCCTATGTGGCCACAACCGCTGATGGTCAAACCCCAGATGAGTCTTCACAGAATTCCAGCGAGGCGCTGCAGGCTGCGGCCGACGCGGCACAGGAAACTCAGTCCACCACGCAGGGCCCAATTGCTGCAGTTCAGTCCACTGAGACCGCGGATAATGCCAACTCTGTCCTCGCCGACCTTGATGTGGTCAAGCTTGACTCGACCGACTCGGTAACCTCGAAGGCCTCGGAGCTGGTCTCTGACGCTTCGGCAAGCCAAAAAACCGAGACTGTCATTGCGCGCGCCATGAGCCAGATCGGCGTGCCCTATGCCTGGGGTGGCGGCGATGCAAACGGTCCGACGCGAGGCATCCGCGACGGCGGCGTTGCGGACAGCTATGGTGACTATTCGAAGGTCGGCTTCGACTGTTCTGGCCTCGTGTTGTATGCCTTCGCCGGAGTTGGCATCTCGTTGCCACACTACACTGGTTACCAGTATCAAAAGGGTACCAAGATTGACCCGTCGGAGATGAAGCGCGGCGACCTTATCTTCTACGGTCCCAACGCCGAAAACCACGTTGCAATCTACCTCGGAGACGGCCAGATGATCGAAGCCCCGAACTCGGGGTCGACGGTGCGCATTGCTCCGGTTCGTTGGTCCGGCATGAGCCCGTATGCCGTGCGCCTGATTAACTAAAGTGGCTTGACCTATAAACCCTTATAGGGGCATATCTCCTCCATTCGATGGAGAAGGATATGCCCCTTTTTGCTAACGTCTTGGCCTAGTTTTCGCAAGAGAATCGTCCAACTTTGTGGTGACGAAGAGAGGTAGGGTCGTTTTCAGCCTTTGGGATAAGAAGTGATACGGTAGCCTGCATGCACACCGATGGTGGACGAAGCACTTACACCCCTACAGCACCTGGCTGGGCGCTTGCCGATGTTGAAGCGCTTGTCGTTTTGTCTTTCGGCGCACCCGAGGGGCCAGAGGACATCCGCCCGTTTTTGGAAAACGTGACCCGTGGCCGAGGCATCCCGCCGGAGCGGCTCGATGAGGTCGGCAAGCATTACAACCACTTTGATGGCCTCAGCCCGCTCAACGAACTTAACCGCGAGATCATCGCAAACGTCGAGGCGGAACTGGCCCGCCGTGGCATCAAGCTGCCCGTCTACTTTGGCAATCGCAACTGGAAGCCCTACGCCAACGATGTGGCGATCGAGTTGGCCAAAGCCGGCGTTCGCCGCGCGGTTGTGTTTGCCACCAGCGCTTGGGGCGGGTACTCGGGATGCAAGCAGTATGACGAAGACATCGCTGCCATGCGGGAGGCCCAGCGTGGGGCGGGCTTTGAGCCGACGGACTTCTTCAAGGTGCGCCAGTTTTTTGATCACCCGACTTTTGTGGCCGACAATGCCACCGCAGTCAGCGAGGCCTTCGCTCGTGTGCCCGCGCAGCTGCGTGACGAGGCTCGACTCGTCTTTACCGCCCACTCGATCCCCGTGCGTGCCGACGAGGCCTCCGGTACGCCAGCGGATGGCACGCTGTACTCGAGGCAAGTCGCCGAGGCGGCGCGTCTCGTCGCCAAGCAAGCCGGCATTGAGGACTATGACCTCGTGTGGCAGTCGGCCTCCGGGGATGGTTCCGTGCCGTGGCTGGAACCGGATATCCTTGACCACGAGGACGCGCTGCATGCGGCGGGGACGAAGGCGATGGTCATTTGCTCGGTCGGCTTCATTTCTGACCACATGGAAGTTGTCTGGGATCTGGATCATGAACTAGCTGACCAGGCTCGACGGCACGGCATGGTCGTCGAACGTGCGGCAACCGTTGGCCCGCTGCCCAGCTTCGCTGCCATGGTGGTGGATTTGATCGAGGAGTCCCTCGAACCCGCGTCGGCACGGCACGAAGGCATGGTCGTTTCTAAGGGCTGCAGCCTCAACGGCAATGTGTGCGAGCCGGGATGCTGTCCCACCCGCCCGCGCAAGCTGGCCTAGGGCAACAACGAAGAAAACCGCCCCAGTGACGAGACCACACAGGTCCCTTCCTGGGGTGGTTTCCTATTTGGCACACAGAGGGCTAGCGACTCGCATCGTGTGCGCGCTGAGTACAATCCCTGGCCCATTCCACGGTGGCATAGGTCACCGCGCTCATGCGGGCCTGACGGATGTGGCGGCCAAGCCCCAGCAGCTGGGGGTCAAACACGTGATCTCCGATTGTTGATGTGACCGTTTCTACGATCGCCGAGACCCTATCTGCGCGGGAGATCAGCTTTGCTGCCCGGGGTGCAATGGAATCGGGAAGCCCGGGAGCTTCGTAGTAGTCGGTCAAGGTTCCAACCGTCAGGCGTGGATTCGAAAGCTCACTGGTGACCTGAACGCCGAGATAGCGCCTGCCGTCGTCGATCAGGGTGGCGGCCTCGTTGGTTGCCTGAGTCAAGAGTTGATCAGCTTCACCTGGCAGGAGATAGGCAGGTGCTGGGGGATAGCCGTCTAACTCGAACCACAGCCACTGCGTGCCTTCAGGCAGCGGCGTGGGCACCAGGCACCCGTAGGCGCGAGCGTCGTCAGTGCTGACGATGATGGCGCCACCAGAATTGGTAGCTGCCAGCGCTGCGGGCGTGCCTGCCGGAAGACCCACGGGGGTTCCAGGCCCCGCAAGGGTAATCGCCAGGGCCGGTTGAGCGGAAAACTGCTGCCTAAAACCCGCCGTGTAATTACGGATCAACTTCAGCACAGGCGCGATACCAAAGGGATTACCCGCCATATGCTGCGCACCGCCGAGCTCAGTTAAGGCATATTCGGTGTCATCAAAGGATTCGTGCCCGTAAAGGTTGGCCGCCAACCACAGCGCCTGGTTCTGAATGGGCGAATAGACGTGTCTCCTGAAATCCATAACTCGGGCAAGCCTAATCCAGAACAGTCAAAAAGCGAAGTAGTCTGGTTACTTATGACTTTTCGCGACCCATACTCCGGCGACATCCTCAAAGGACATGCCCGAAATGTCCCCGCAACCTACCCCAAGGTTCCGGCCGAACCCGGCCTCGTTGCCGAAGTGCTTGCCGACGGCTACGTTGGCGCTGTCGTGGGATTCGAGAAAACCTACGACGGCGAGTTCATTCGGCTTGAAGACAGGCACGGAACTCAGCGACTGTTCAAGCTTCGCGAGGGTGCCTTTCTCATCGACGGCCAAAGGGTCACGCTGACCCGCTATGTGCCCACAAAAGACCCGGCGCAGCAGCGCTCGAAGTCCGGTTCTCGAAGAGTTGCGCACGTGGAGGCAAAAGTTGCCGCGCCGTTTCGCATTTGGGTCGAAGGCATCCATGACGCTGCCATCGTGGAGAAAATCTGGGGGCATGACCTGCGGGTGGAAGGCGTCGTCGTGGAATATCTCGAAGGTCTCGACAATCTGCCAGCCCGGCTGGCGGAATTTCAGCCCGGACCAGGTCGCCGCATCGGGGTGCTCGCTGACCACCTGGTGACGGGTTCGAAAGAGACTCGGCTGACCGAATCGGTGGGGCCGGACGTGTTGGTCACCGGACACCCCTTCATCGACATTTGGGCGGCGGTCAAGCCGGAGCGATTGGGGTTGCGCGCCTGGCCGGAGATCCCCTACGGGCAGGATTGGAAGACGGGAATGTGTCAGCGCCTGGGCTGGGGGGATACCCGGGAGGGGTGGAACCGGGTCTACAACGCAGTCACCAGCTTCCGTGATCTCGATTCCACACTCATTGGCGCCGTGGAAAGGCTCGTCGACTTCGTCACCACCCCGGAGCTGTCCAAAGAGGATCTCCTTTAAGACTGTAGACCTGATTCCCAGCCCATCACTTAACCTCTCTTAACCTATGAACTCAAGGATGCTCCATAAGTTGCGATTTGATATCGATTAGGTTGTGACTCTGCGGGGGTAGTGTTGTTTCGCTATCCTGTGGACGTGGGAGCACTTATTTGGTTAATCGTTGCATTAGTACTTGCGGCTGCGGAGTTGCTCGTCGGTGAATTGACGTTGCTCATGCTTGGCGTGGCAGCGCTCGTGGTCAGCGGCGTGGCTTTATTTGATATCCCCTTATGGGCGGAGGTCGTGATCTTCGGCGTCTCCTCCCTGGGTACTCTCGCATTGCTCAAACCGGCACTACGCAAGCGTATGCACACCACCAAGGTTCTAGACACCTCGCCAAACTCCCTCATTGGTACGAAGGCGCAGGTTCTAGAAAGCACTGACTTCAACGGTGGCCAAGTCCGGCTCGACGGAAGCATTTGGTCGGCACGAGCCTTATCCCACACCGACAACTTCGCACCCGGCGAGGTCGTCCAAGTCGTTGAAATCGATGGCACAACTGCGGTTGTGTGGAAAGGAGCATAAGAGCCGATGAGCTTTGGCTTGATCGCCGTTGTGGCGTTGCTCGTACTTATTGTCGCCATCGTGGCGCGCACGATTGTCCTTATTCCCCAGGGAGAGGCGGCCGTTATCGAACGCCTCGGAAGCTATACCCGGACGGTCTCAGGCGGCATAACGCTGCTCATCCCGTTCATCGACAGAGTCCGCCAGCGGGTGGACACGCGCGAACGCGTGGTGTCCTTCCCACCTCAGGCGGTCATCACCCAGGACAACCTGACAGTCGCCATCGACACGGTTGTCACCTTCCAGATCAATGATGCTGCGAAGGCCATCTACGGTGTCGACAACTACATCGTCGGTGTTGAGCAAATCTCCGTGGCCACGCTGCGCGACGTGGTCGGTGGAATGACGCTCGAGGAAACCCTGACCTCCCGAGAAGTCATCAACCGACGCCTTCGCGGCGAGCTCGATGCCGCGACCACCAAGTGGGGCTTGCGCATCAGCCGAGTAGAGCTCAAGGCCATCGATCCGCCACCATCGATTCAGCAGTCGATGGAAATGCAGATGAAAGCCGACCGCGAAAAGCGCGCCATGATCCTGACCGCCGAGGGACGCAGGGAATCGGACATTCGCACCGCCGAGGGCGAAAAACAAGCAAAGATTTTGGCCGCCGAAGGTGAAAAGCATGCGGCTATTCTTGCCGCCGAGGCCGAGCGCCAGGCAACCATCCTGCGGGCAGAAGGTGAGCGAGCAGCAAAATACCTGCAGGCTCAAGGTGAGGCCCGAGCGATCCAGAAGGTCAATGAAGCCATCGCGGCCTCGCATCTTACGCCTGAGGTATTGGCCTACCAGTACCTGGATAAATTGCCCAAGATGGCCGAGGGGCAGGCATCCACAATGTGGATGATCCCCAGCCAGTTCTCCGACTCACTCGAGCAGTTTGCTCGGTCCTTTGCCGACAAGGGTGCCGACGGGGTCTTCCGCTACGAACCGGCACCTAAGCACGCCGCGGTTTCGCTTGAGGAGGACAACCACGAAGATTGGTTTAAGACCGAATCGGATCCGGAGATCGCAGCCGCTGTGGCCGCGGCCAACGCCGTGGCAAACAAGCCGGTGGAAGACCCAGCCTAAGACGTGCCCACTCGATTGAGCAAGGAGATGGCCAAGCGATAACCGGCCATCTCCGCCTGCCAACCGGCGGCCTGAAGACGCTGGCTCATAGCTTGCTTGGAAATTCCCAGCTCGGCGGCGGCCTCGTTTTGATTCATTCCAGAGCGCACCAAGGAAGTAGCCTCACGGCCTTCGGCGGTGCGCTTTGACAATATATGGGCCAACATGGTGAAAGCAGCCTGAATGTCGGCACTCCACGCGGGATCCTTCCGGTTGCCGCGCTTGACTCCTACTTTGACCTGACCGCTGCGCGCATGCGCGCCGAGAGTGGTGCTGGCCAGATTCAGGACCTGCTCGGTGGCGATGGCTTTGTCAGGTAGCCCATCGTCGACCAAAACGGCGAGCCCGACGGCCCAATCTCCAGCGGCAAGAAGCGCCATGGTGGTGTCGCACATGGCCTCCGGAGTGTAAATGATGGCGCGGATGTCTTCGACCCCGACCACATCGAACTCGGAAACGTCGGGAAGCGTGGATAATGCGCGCGCCGACTGACGCACAAAGTCAGCGCGACGCCGCTCGCGACCTCGATAACGAGCGTGAATGGCAAACATCATGGACTCTCCTCCGTATTACTGCACCCACCTTAGCCTAAGTCAGTAATCCATGCTTGAGTCTTGACCTTTGAGGGGGGCCTTGGCGTCTATAAGCAAACCAGTGCACCCCAGCAAGGTAAGTGCTACGGCGACGGCAATTAATCTCGGATCCATATCTCCAGTGAGCGTATTGCCAAGAAGAACGGTGGAAATGGTGCCTGGGGCAGAACCTATCAGCGTCGCAAGGGTAAAACTCGAAACAGGCACCGACGACAGGGCTGCCGCATAGTTAAGGATGGAGAATGGAACTGCGGCGATCATGCGCAAGGAGGCCACCGCAAGCCAGCCGCGTTGGGCCAGGTGCTGATTGATTCCGGCCACCGCGGGATGAGTGAGCCGAGGCCGCATCCAATCACCGAGAAAGTACCGAATGACGGACACATTCAACGCGGCCGCGAGCGTGGTTGAGGTCAAGGCCACGAAAATTCCAAGGGTGGGACCAAACAACACGCCGGAGCTTAAGGTAAAGAAGGTCCTGGGAACCGGAAACTGAACTACAAATACGTAGAAACTTGCAAAAAGAAACGGAAACCAGGCGCCCATTGTTCGGGACCATTCCTGCAACTTCGACAATGGGGGAACATCGAAACCAACAAGCATGTAAACCAGCAGAATAAGCGCTGCTAGGCCGGCAGTTTTTCGAGTAACAGACCATCCGCGAATCGAGGCTACGGCGTCGCGAAAAAGTCCGAACAAAAATCCCATTGCGGTTCCCACACGGACTAGGGTAGCCGGTTGGGGGTGCAAGATTTCCCACAACCACCCACGCTAAGCAAAAAAACCACTGTGATGCGTACTAGGATAGGTAGCGGTTGTGAAATGCAATGCCTTCGTCAGGGTAATGAGACGGCGTTGCGATTTCGCACTTTTACTGACAGCTCTAAAGGCGCGCCCACCTTGGGCCGCGCCGATTATGCGAGGGGAGTGGGTTTTACGTGAGTGATGCACGGAATTCCCTAATCGAAGACTTCCCACAGCAACAGCAGGCCTGGTACAAGGCCGTTGCTGGAGTCTTCGCACGCGTACAGAAGAAGGACGTTGCAGACGTTCCGCTCGATATCTGGCGCAAACTTATCAAGACCACCTATGACGGGATCGACGTTAATCCGCTGTACACCCGTCAGGATGAACTTCCAGAGGTCCCGGTTCCAGGTGAATTCCCGTTCACTCGTGGTGCCCAGGGCGCTGGCGCTGCCGGCAAGGGGTGGGGTGTCACCGAGTCCTTCGGCGCATCCGCCACCAATGAGCAGGTTCTTTCCGCACTCGAAAACGGCACCACTGACCTAGTGATCTACGGAGATGCACCGGTCGCCGAGCTGCTTAAGGGTGTCTACCTTGACCTTGCTCCGGTTCGCCTCAACGCAGGCGCCGGCACAAAGGAGGCAGCCGCCGCGCTGTACGCTCTCGTCGATGAGCAGGGCAAGACCCCGGCTCGCATCGAGCTGGGCGCCTCCCCGCTGACCTCCGCCGTGGATGGCTCCGCTAGCGTCGACATCGACACAGCTGTGGAGCTGGCCAAGGAAGCCGCCGCCCGTGAAAACACCCGCGCGATCTTGGTGGACGGTGTTTCCTTCTCTAACCAGGGTGGCAGCTATGCCCAGCAATTGGGCTTTACCATCGCCGCTGGCGTTGAGTACCTGCGTCGCCTGACCGACGCCGGACTGACTGTCGAGCAGGCACTCGATCAGCTGTCCTTCCGCTACGCCATTACCGATGACCAGTTTGGTCAGATCGCAAAGCTGCGTGCAGCCCGCACTTTGTGGGCTCGCGTCGCCGAGATCCTCGGCGCCGCCGAGAAGGGGTCCGGCCCGCTGCATGCCCTGACAGCTCCGGCCATGTTCAGCCAGCGCGATCCGTGGGTGAACATGCTGCGCAGCACCGTCTCCGCCTTCGCCGCAGGCGTGGGTGGCGCAACAGACGTCGAGGTTCTCACCTTCGACTGGGCAATCCCAGGCGGTCTGCCAGGTGTTTCGCGCACCTTTGCGCACCGCATCGCCCGCAATACCAACCTCTTGCTGCTCGAGGAGTCTCACCTCGGTCACGTCGTCGACCCGGCCGGTGGCTCCTACTACGTTGAGCAGTACACCTCCCAGCTCGAAGAAAAGGCGTGGGCCGTCTTCCAGGAGATCGAGGCCAAGGGTGGCTTCTCTGAGGTGCTTAAGGCAGGCATTATCACCTCCAAGCTCGAGGAGAGCTACGAGAAGATCCGCGACGCCGTTGCACACCGCGTCCGCAAGATCACCGCTATCAACGAGTTCCCGAACCTCAACGAAGCCCCGCTGCCGAAGGACCTGCGCGTCGAGCCGACCTCCGTCAAGCGCTGGGCAGCTCAATTTGAGGCGCTGCGCAACCGGTCCGATGACTTCTTCGAGGTCAACGGCAAGCGCCCGCAGATTGCCCTCATTCCGCTCGGCCCGCTGGCCAAGCACAACATCCGCACCGGTTTTGCCTCCAACCTGCTGGCTTCCGGCGGCATCGAGGCCTTGAACCCAGGGCAGGTCGTACCCGGCACCCCTGAGTTCACCGAGGCGGCCAAGGCCACCCCGATCGTGGTCATCTGCGGTACCGACCAAGAGTACGCAGCATCCGGCGCCGAGGCGCTGGCTGCCCTGCGCGAGGCTGGCGCACAGACCGTTCTGCTTGCTGGTGCCGAGGGCACCGGTGTTGAGGCGGACGGCTACCTCAACATGAAGATCGATGCGGCTCAGACCCTGTCTGACCTGCTTGAGAAGTTGGGAGCATAAGCACTCATGAGCACCATTCCTAATTTCGCTGACTACGCTGTGTCCTCTGAGGCCACCTCTGCTGGCGACACCAAGGCACTGCGCGAGCAGGTCTGGAACACCCCAGAGGGCATCGATGTCCCGCGCGTGTTTACCCGCGAGGATCGCAACGAGACCGTTGCAGCGCAGCAGCTGGATTCCTTCCCGGGCATGCCACCGTTTATGCGTGGCCCATACCCGACCATGTACACCAACCAGCCGTGGACCATTCGCCAGTACGCTGGCTTCTCCACCGCCGCTGAGTCCAACGCCTTCTACCGCCGCAACCTGGCCTCTGGCCAGAAGGGCCTGTCGGTCGCCTTCGACCTGGCTACCCACCGCGGTTACGACTCCGACAACGAGCGCGTCGTTGGCGACGTCGGCATGGCAGGTGTGGCAATCGACTCCATTCTCGACATGCGTGAACTGTTCGCCGGCATCGACTTGGGCAACGTCTCGGTGTCGATGACCATGAACGGCGCCGTGCTGCCGATCCTGGCGTTCTACATCGTCACCGCCGAGGAGCAGGGTGTTGCCCCAGAGCAGCTGGCCGGAACCATTCAGAACGACATTCTGAAGGAGTTCATGGTTCGTAACACCTACATCTACCCGCCGAAGCCATCGATGCGCATCATCTCCAACATCTTCGAGTACACCTCGATGAAGATGCCGCGCTTCAACTCGATCTCCATCTCCGGCTACCACATCCAGGAAGCCGGTGCCACCGCCGACCTAGAGCTGGCGTACACCCTGGCCGACGGCATCGAGTACATCCGCGCCGGCGAGTCCGTGGGCCTTGAGGTGGACAAGTTCGCACCGCGCCTGTCCTTCTTCTGGGGTATTTCCATGAACACCTTCATGGAGATCGCCAAGCTGCGCGCGGGCCGCCTGCTGTGGAGCGAGCTGGTTGCCAAGTTCAACCCGAAGAACCCGAAGTCGCGCTCGCTGCGTACCCACTCCCAGACCTCCGGTTGGTCGCTTACCGCCCAGGACGTCTACAACAACGTGGCCCGCACCGCGATTGAGGCCATGGGTGCTACCCAGGGTCACACCCAGTCGCTGCACACCAACGCCCTCGACGAGGCGCTGGCGCTGCCGACCGACTTCTCGGCACGTATCGCCCGTAATACCCAGCTGCTGCTGCAGCAGGAGTCCGGCACCGTGCGCCCGGTCGACCCGTGGGCTGGTTCCTATTACATCGAGTGGCTGACCGAGCAGCTCGCCGAGCGCGCTCGCAAGCACATCGAAGAGGTCGAGGCAGCCGGTGGTATGGCTCAGGCCACCATCGAGGGCATCCCGAAGCTGCGCATCGAGGAGTCCGCCGCCCGCACCCAGGCCCGCATCGACTCTGGCCGCCAGGCCCTGATCGGCGTGAACAAGTACGTCGTTGAGGAAGACGAGCAGATCGAGGTCCTCAAGGTCGACAACACCAAGGTGCGCGCCGAGCAGATTGCAAAGCTTGAGCAGCTGCGCGCCGAGCGCGACCCGGAGGAGGTCAAGCGCACCCTTGCCGCTCTGACCGAGGCCGCTCGCATGGAGACCAAGGAGCCAGGCGATCTGGAGCACAACCTGCTGAAGCTGGCTGTGGACTGCGCCCGCGCCAAGTGCTCCATCGGCGAGATCTCCGATGCCCTCGAGGAGGTCTTCGGCCGCCACGAGGCAGAGATCCGCACCCTCTCCGGCGTCTACAAGGACGAGGTTGGAAAGGAAGGCACCGTGGGTAATGTCGAGAAGGCCATCGCCATGGCCGACGCTTTTGAAGCACAGGAAGGCCGCCGCCCGCGTATCTACATCGCGAAGATGGGCCAGGATGGCCACGACCGTGGACAGAAGGTTGTCGCTTCCGCCTACGCGGACCTCGGCATGGATGTCGATGTCGGACCGCTGTTCCAGACCCCGGCAGAGGCCGCACAGGCCGCTGTCGATGCCGACGTCCACGTCGTCGGCGTGTCCTCCTTGGCTGCAGGCCACCTCACGCTGGTGCCTGCGCTGAAGGAAGAGCTGGCCAAGCTCGGACGCGAGGACATCATGATCGTCGTCGGCGGCGTCATCCCGCCGGGCGATTTCCAGGAACTCTACGATGACGGCGCGGTTGCCATCTACCCGCCGGGATCTGTCATCGCCGATTCCGCAATCGACATGCTGACCAAGCTCGCTGCCAACCTGGGCATCGACTTGGACGTCGAGGCCTAAAGGCTAAGTTCAGCACCTAGTGCACCGGCCCGGAGGCTTCTTCGGGCCGGTGCATGCGCATATTACTGATTTCTTTTTCCTTTTCTTGCTTGCCGACGCCTACCGGTGGGCAAGCTCAACGCGCACGACATAAGGAGTGCCCACTGATGACCAGTAGTTTCCACGGCAATGAGTTCCTAGAACACCACCTCGGGTCGTTGATGACGACCGCCGGAACCGACTTGGGCGAGGTGACCGCTGTTGCCCCTGAGATCGTCAAGAAAGCCCGTCGCCGCATCGACGTCGACGAACTCTTTGAAGGCGTGCGCACCCACAATCGAACTCTCATGTCGCGAGCGATCACCTTGCTCGAGTCCACCGCACCGGCACACCGAGTGCTCGCCCAAGAACTGCTGGTCAAGCTGCTGCCCTTTAGCGGCAAGGCGCTGCGCGTGGGTATTACCGGTGTGCCCGGCGTGGGCAAGTCCACCTTCATCGAAGCCTTGGGCATGAAATTGATTAAGGAAGGCCACAAGGTCGCAGTCTTGGCCATCGACCCTTCCTCGACCAAGACGCGGGGTTCCATCTTGGGAGACAAGACCCGTATGGCTAAGCTCGCGCGCGAGGACAACGCCTTTATCCGCCCCTCGCCGTCTGCGGGCACCCTCGGCGGCGTAGCGAAGGCAACCCGCGAGTCGATGGTTGTTTTCGAGGCCGCCGGATACGACGTCATCCTGGTGGAGACCGTCGGCGTGGGTCAGTCCGAGGTAGCTGTGTCGCAGATGGTGGACTGCTTCACCTTCCTTGCGCTCGCCGGTGCCGGCGACCAGCTCCAGGGCATTAAAAAGGGCGTACTGGAGATGGCCGACCTCGTGGCGATTAACAAGGCGGACGGACCCAACCTCAAAAACGCCAAGCGCGCCGCCCGCGAGCTTGCCGCCGCGATGCGTATGGTGCGCGCCGAATCCGACGACTGGCACCCGCCAACGATAACCATGTCCGCCATCGAGCACGAGGGCATGGACGAGTTTTGGCAGATCGTCCAGGATCACCACCAGGCCATGCTGGAGTCTGGCGCATTCGAGCACAATCGACGCGAGCAACAGGTCCAGTGGATGTGGTCAATGGTGCACGAGACGATCCTGCAGCGCCTCAACGGCGACCCCGACGTCATCGCCGTGCGTAAGCTCGTCGAGGATCAGCTGCGCCACGCGCAGATCACCCCGACCTTGGGAGCCGAGAAGATCCTGCGCGCATTCGACAAGGTTGACAAGGACGAAGACTAGACCCTATCAGGGACGAAAGATACGCTGCACCTTCCCGTCGACCCGCTCGAGCCTGCCATAGACCGTAGGTGCGTGCGGGTCGTCGTCATTGATGCCATTGTGATAGCGGCAGCAGGTGGCAAGGTTGGACATGTTCGTCTGCCCACCGTGCGCCCACGAATGAATATGGTGCACCTGGCATTCGTCGGCGGGCATGCGGCATCCATCCCACGCGCAGGTGGGGTTTTCCACCATCGCCAGCGTGCGCTGCTTGTCGTTGGCGAAGCGTTGCGATCGCAACAGATCCACCGGCCCTTTAACCGGATGCAGGAGCGCAAAGCCCCACTCGGAATCCAGCTCCGCTGCCGCCAGTTCCCGGGAGGTTTTGGTGATGCCGTCGGAGCACCTAAATACAGTTTCATCGTTTGTGCCGTCGAGCACCGTGGTGACCTCCGCCAGCGGAATTACCACGACGGGCCGAAGTATCTTTTTCACCCGGCCTGCGTTGAGAAACTTCCCGATCGGGTCATCGAGTTCGCGGAGGGCTTCATACAAAAGGCTCACGGCGTTTTTTTCGCCGGTAAGTGTCAGTGACCAATCGCTGGCGGCGCGGCGGGTGATGCGCAGCGGGTTTTTCGGTGCCCGCGCCGCCGATGAACGCCTCTCGGCCTCTTCATAGGCAGCCTGGGTAAATTCCTCCAAGTTGAGGCCTTGCGTGCGCTTACGGCGATACTTCAGCCGCGCCATGAATAAACGAAAGCTCCATTTCGCGCCCTGCCCGCGGATGGTTCGGGCGCGCGTTTCCATTATCGCCAGCGCCGCGTAGGGCAGGTCGTTGTCGGCGATGGCCGCTAACGTTTTCGCACGCATCTGGGGATGTTTGGTTTTGCCGTGGTAGAGCTTGGACAGCGTGTGCAGTTTGTTCGTCGCCGCCTTGTCCATCCCGAGGTGGATGAGGTGATCCTTAGGCAAATAGAAGATTGACCGCAAAAGCGGCAAGGGGTCGTTGAAAATCCGCGCGATGTGGTTGGTGATCTCGTCCATGCCTTGCAGGCTAGGGGGCAGTGCAAGATTTTTCATCCCATTTTTCCGAGGCGTCATTTTCTGTGGAAAACGGGACACAAGTGACGATTCCTGTGGCTAGTTATCCACAGTTTTCGGCCCCGGCCGGGCGGTCGGGAACCGTAGGCGTCGGAAAGCCGTCAAACGCGCGCTCACCACGGGTGCGGGCGGTAGTCCTTGAGGAAGCAGCCGTAGAGATCGACGCCGTTTTCACCCTGCACGATGGGGTCATAGACGCGCGCCGCGCCGTCGACTAAGTCGAGTGGTGCGCGGAAGCCCTCCTGAGCTAGCCGCGTCTTCGTCGTGTGCGGGCGTTCGTCAGTGATCCACCCGGTATCGACGGCGGTGACCAGCACGCCATGCTGATACATCTCGGTGGCGGTCGTGCGAGTGAGCATGTTTAAAGCCGCCTTGGCCATGTTCGTGTGCGGATGGCCCGGACCTTTGTACCCACGGCCGAACACGCCTTCCATGGCGGAGACATTGACCACGTATTTCCGGCGAGCTTGTGCCGCCTCCAAGGCGGGGCGCAGCCGGTTGAAGAGAATGAACGGTGCGGTGGCGTTGCACAGCTGGACTTCGAGCATTTCCACTGGGTCCACCTCGCCGACCTTGGCGACCCAGGAGTTGTGGCTGACGAGGTCCGGGTGCAATCCGCCCGCGTCGACCACGCGATCGAGCCCGCCGGCCACCAGCGCCTGCTGTACCAGTGCGATGGCCTCCAGTGCCGACTCGGTGGCTCCGGACAGTGCCTGGGGGTGCCGGTGGCCGGACTCGCCGAGCTGAAGGAGGGCCACGTCGTTTTCGATGCCCTGCAGGGGCGCATTCTCGGCATCGACAAGCCCTGAGTAGGCGCCGGGGGAGCGTCGTACGGTTTGGGCCGCATTGTTGATGAGGATGTCGAGCGGCTTGTCGGCCAACCGTTCTGCCAGTTGCGCTACGCGCGCCGGATCGCGCAGATCGATGCCTACTACGTGCAGGCGATCGAGCCACTCAATACTGTCACCAATGGCCGCAAAGCGGCGCACCGCATCCTTGGGGAAGCGGGTGGTGATCGTGAGATCCGCGCCGTCGCGCAGCAGTTTCAAGGCGATATACATGCCTATCTTGGCGCGCCCGCCGGTCAGCAGCGCGCGTCGGCCGGTCAGATCCACTCGGGCGGTGCGCCGGGCGCGGTTATCCGCCGCGCACTCGGGGCATAGCTGGTGGTGGAAGGAGTCGACGAGCGTGTAGGGCTTCTTGCAGACATAACAGTTCTGCGCACGCTGCAGCTTCCCGGCGAACCCGTGCGGGGTCGCTACGGCACCGACTTCGAGTGCCACCGGTTGTTGTCCGAGCGGCGCGATGAGTAGGCCAGCGGTCTCGTCATCGACGCGGGAGGGGTTCGCCGTAGCCGTGGCCTCCAACACCTGCCTGTCGGCTTCGTGGCGCGCCCTCTTTGCCGCTTTCCGACGGCTACGTTTGACTTCCTTAAAAAGCTTGGAAACCGCATGCTGCACAGCGACCGAATCCGGGTGCTCGGCGGGCAGGTCGCCGGCCTCGGTAAGGACTTTGAGGGCTATTTCTAATTCGGCAGGATCGATGCGTATCGGTTCTTTGTCGCTCACGATCTCTATTTCAGCAGGAGGTCCTGAGGAAGGAAAAATCGTCGCTTGAAGGTAGATTGCGAAAACACGAAAGGCTCCAGCATAAAAGCTGGAGCCTTTGAACTTGTGCCCGAGGGGGGACTTGAACCCCCACGTCCGTTAGTAGGACACTAGCACCTCAAGCTAGCGCGTCTGCCATTCCGCCACCCGGGCTGGGTGTTTGTGCTTTCAGCCTTTCTGCTGGGCACTCGTTAAACTATATGGGCATAAGTAAAACTTTGCAAATCCGCAGTTCGTGGGGCATTTTTGGGGCTTACATCGATGTGGTTCCAGTGGGGGGAGACATGGGCTACTTTTTTAACAATCGAGTGGCCATGCTCACAACAAAGATGGTAGAAAAAGCCTATGAGTACTTATGCGGATGACCCACGTTTCCCCGGCCCAGATCCCTACGCGCCACTGACCAAGCTTCCAGCTTTTGACGTCTCCTCGGCGAACTTTTCCGACGGCCACCGGCTAAGCGATGAGATCGCCGCGCCTTCTAGCGTCTCCCCGCAGCTTTCCTGGGGTGAGCTTCCGGAGGGCACCAAGTCCCTCGCAGTAACCTGCTTCGATCCCGATGCACCGACAGCCAGTGGTTTTTGGCATTGGGCGGTATTCAACATTCCGGCCGATGTTTCCGGATTGCCGCAGGGGGCAGGAAGCTTGGAAGACGCGGGGATCCCGGGCGCGGTGACGCTCAAAGGTGATAGCGGCATTCGTGGATTCTATGGGCCGCAACCACCTAGCGGGCACGGGCCACATCGCTATCTGTTCGCCGTGCATGCTGTGGCCGTCGACAAGCTCGACATTGACCCAGAGGCAACCGCGACGGTGTTGGGCTTTAATCTAAACTTCCATTCTTTGGGGCGCGCGATCACGTGGGGCTGGTACGAAAATGAGTAATAAGCAGACGCAGGCTCAGCCGGCGTTCGTGCACATCCCACCCGCCATTCGTGTGGGTGGTGCGTTCATGGCGCTGGCCGTGGTGCTATTTATCTACACGGCGATTGAGGTGTTTACCAATGGCTGGATGGTGCCGTTCGAGGTGACTTCTCGGTTCGTGCTGATCCTGCTGGCCGCAGCCGTGCTCGGCTCCTTCGCCACTGTCAATAAGCAGCAGAAACCTTCGGCCGTGCAGGTGGTGGCCTTGGCGTTAGCCCTGCTGCTGGCCGTGGGTTCACGGTTTGTACCGAATACGGTACTTACCACGTGGGAGCAGTACTGGCTGCCCGGCTATGCCGTCTTGGCCGCCTTGTGTGGCATCATCCTCCGCCGTACTGTGGCACATCGATCGGCTTAGCAAGTCAGGGCAAGACACCACGAAAAAGCGCCCCGAGGGGCGCTTTTCTTATGCCCCGATGGCGGGGCGGATGGTCTGATCCCAAGACACCGCGAGCTGATTGAAAAACAGCCCAAAATCATGGCTGCCACTTTGCGCAACGTACCTGTTGACGGTGACGCCTGCTGCACGGGCGCGGGTGGTGAACTCATTAGAGCTATCGTTGGCCAGGCGTTCGATAACCGAAGGGCCAAAAGTTGTCAGATTGGTTCCAGAGGGAAATCCAGCGGCCGATCCGACAAAGACGGCGACGTTAATCAAACGCTCCGGATGCGCTGCTGGGTCGTGTTCGGCCCAATCGGAGGAGCCCGGAACGCCGAAAGCATTCATTGAGGATCCGCCACCGGAGGAAATCAGCAAGTTAGATAACGCTCCACCGGTGAGGCCGGAGCGTACCGGAAAGCCCGAGTAGGAGGCAGCTGCGCGGAAGCGATGAGGAGCATGACCCGCGATATCTAGGGCGGCGCCACCCGTGGAGGACAATCCAGCTATCGCATCCCGGCCGGTGCCATTGAACTCGGCGTCGATCAGTGGTGGTAGTTCGTGGATCATGTAGGTTTCCCACTTGTTCACGCCGAGGATGAAATCGGATTCCTCCCAGTCGGTATAAAGGGAGAATTTTCCCCCGAGCGGCATGACGAAGTTCGCATTCTTGTCCTGTGCCCACGACTTGATATCGGAGTTGGTCACCCAGTTCATGCCAGAGGTGCCACCGGCGATTCCGGGTAGCAGGTAGACCGTGCTCCGTGGTGTGTTGGTCGAAGGAAGCAAGACATTATTGGAAACGATGGTTGCGTTGGCAGGTGACCACACATCGACAACCCAGAAGTTTCCGTCCACCTGAGTCTTGCCGGTGATAAACGGCGTGTCACCCAGCCATTCGCCGTTGTAATTGGACGAGGTCATCTGAGCAAGGCTAGATTGTGCGGAGGCAGGTACAGGCGCAATTACTCCGGCGCTAAGCAATGCTGTCGCAACCACGGAGGCGATCGCGGTGCGCCCGGAGCGAAGAAGTTTATGAGAAGACATCAAGAAATATACTAACCCCGCATCTGGAGTCTGAAAACAACTTTCATGGATTTTCTTGTGCAACTCCGCGATACGGGGTAGAAGTTGGGGACCGTTAGCCTAGGGTCCACGGCTTGCCGCAACCAACAGCTTCGGAGATATTCGAGTATTCATAGGCGCGAAGCTGCGCGGCGATGCCCAGGTGGATATCACGGATCCAGTCGAGACCTCCGTAAATGAAGTGGGTGTAGCCCTGCAGCAAAGTGGCGCCTGCAGCGATGCGCTCCCACGCCTGCTGCGGGGTGGTGATGCCACCGACGCCAATGAGTACGAGTTGATCGCCGACCTTGGCGTACAGCCGTTTGAGCACCTCCTGGGAGCGCTCGGTCAGCGGCGCGCCCGAAATACCGCCAGCACCCATAGCTTCCACCTTGTGTGCATCGGTCTTGAGACCTTCGCGGGAGATGGTGGTATTGGTTGCCACGATGCCAGCGATGCCCAGTTCTAGGGCGAGATCTGCCACGGCATCGATGTCCTCATCGCTGAGGTCGGGGGCGATCTTGACCAGCACCGGGGTCTTCGTCGACTCCTGTACCGCCTTCAAGATGGGCCGCAAGGACTCGACCGCCTGCAGGTCGCGCAATCCCGGCGTATTTGGTGAGGAAACGTTGACCACGAGGTAGTTGGCTAGGTCACCAAGCAGGGAGGCTGAACGGCGGTAGTCCTCCACTGCCTCGCTAGCCGGAACCACCTTGGTCTTGCCGATGTTGATGCCGATGACGTCGTTGCTGCGCCGGCGACGCAGGTTATCAGCCACAGCTGCAGCGCCAAGGTTGTTAAAGCCCATGCGGTTGAGAATGGCCTTATCCTCAGGCAGACGGAAAAGACGCGGGGTGGGATTGCCCGGCTGCGGGGAGGCGGTGACAGTACCGAGCTCGGCATATCCAAAGCCCACCGCTGACCATGCATCGGGGGCGGTGCCATTCTTATCAAATCCTGCTGCCAGACCAAGTGGTGCCGGGAAGACGGTGCCGAACACCTCTTGACGCAGGATGGGATCATGAACGCCCACGATCGTGCCCATTGCACGGTTGACTGGATAGACGGAGTTGAGTAGTCCAAGTCCTTGGCTAATGATTCCGTGAATTCGCTCGGGGGTCATGGTGAACATGGCCTGAAGCGCGAGGTTGTAGGCCTTTGTGCGGAGTGGATGCGGGGGGAGAGTGCTCATCGTGTGGTGCCCTTTTGCTTGTGGTCGATGGTAGCGGTGTGTAGTGGTATTTCAGCCTTGTGGTGTTAGCCTTTTTGCGCCTCGATAACTTGCAGGCCCTCGCCGGTGGCAGAGGCAGCGATGATGGTGCCGTCATCGAGGACTTCCATGTTGCGGACGTCGGCGACCGAGTTATAGCGGGACACTTCGTCTAGGTCGGCGTTGCTGGGATCGTAGCCGATGATTAGATTGTCCTTGGTGGTCGAAACCCAGGCCAGGGTATTGGAGTGGTCCCAGGCCACCGCCCACGGGCTGTCGGGAACGCCCATTGTCTTTTGGAGTCGAATGACATCGTCGGCGAAGTACAAAGCAAGCTGGTTGCCCGTGTTGTCGGAGGCGAGGAATAGCCCCTTTTCGGCCGAGGCGATTTGCCCGACGCCTTTGCCCACCCGCAAGATGGCACCTGCCGAGCCTTCGTGCCAGTCGATATCCTGAGCGATGGTGTATTTGCTGTTGGTGCGGATTATGGCGTCGGGTTTGCCCTCCACGGTGACAGCCTTCATTTCGTCGGTGGGATATTCGACGGGGAAGTTGTCAATTTCCTCCCCGTCCTTGATTACGACGACCTCGGCCTTATCTTTGATTCCGGCGACAATCTCGCCGGTGGACGTTTCTACCGCCGTGGAGAGGTTGTGCTCGCTTGTGACTACGTCGTCTAGGTCCGGGTCGCTAGCCTTAATGCGATACACCCCTTCCGGGCACGCGAGGATGAAATTCTCAGTGGAAGCGGTCATGTCCGCGCATTCCTGTGAAACCTTGAATGTGGGCGCCTTCGAGTCCGCGAATTCTTTCACGGTGCCCACGGCGAGTTGGTCCCCCGAACGCAGCGCCACGATATCGCCGACTCGCTCCATATCTTCGACATTTGCATAGGCCGGATCCAACGTGATGACGGTGCCATCAGGGTTGGGCGATGCCGGTGATGCCACAGCGGTGGCGTTGCCCATGGAAGAGGTGTCGATGTCTGAAGAGGTGGCGTCATTGCCACAGGCGCTTAAGGTGATGAGCGAGGTGGCGATGAGACCGACAAGCGGAACGCGGGCTGATTTCAAGGTACGCGAGGCTAGTTTCACAAGCTCACAATCTACCACGGTCAGGGTGTATAACCCCCTAGGTGGCGCTCGCGTAGTAGCGTTGTGCGAGTGATGTTTACCTCCACTTTGGCTCAAGGCGGCACGGAATCGATGTCTTGGGCGCAGACAATTGTTTTGTCCATTGTCCAAGGGCTGACCGAGTTTCTTCCGATCAGCTCCTCCGGACACCTACGTATTATCTCCGAGCTTTTCTGGGGGGAAGATGCTGGCGCATCGTTTACTGCCGTGATTCAGCTGGGTACCGAGGCGGCCGTTTTGGTCTATTTCGCCAAGGACATTTGGAAGTTTTTCACGGGTTGGCTCAAGGGCTTATTTAATAGGGACGCCCGCGGTTTTGATTATCGCATGGGTTGGATGGTGATCGTCGGCACGCTTCCGGTCGCCATCATCGGCTTCCTTGCCAAAGACTACATCCGCGATGCGCTGCGCAATCTGTGGATCACCGCGACGGTGTTGATTCTGTTTAGCTTTGTGTTCATTGCCGCCGAAAAGTGGGGCAGTAAGGAACGTTCCTTCGATGAACTTTCCATGCGTGACGCCATCTGGATGGGTCTTGCCCAGTGCTTGGCACTGATCCCAGGCGTCTCGCGTTCCGGCGGTACGGTTTCCGCTGGCTTGTTCCTCGGTTTGGATCGTGAGGTGGCCACCCGTTTCAGCTTTCTTTTGGCCATTCCTGCGGTGCTGGCTTCAGGCCTTTTTTCGCTTCCCGACGCTTTCAACCCGGCAGCTGGTCAGGCGGCTAGCGGCGCTCAGCTTTTCGTGGGTACCGCCATTGCCTTTGTTTTGGGTTACGCCTCAATCGCGTGGCTGCTGAAGTTTGTGTCTCATCATTCCTTTAGCTGGTTTGCTGCCTACCGCATTCCGGCCGGACTTATTGTCATGGCACTGCTGGCTGCGGGTGTTATGACGGCCTAAGATTCTGGCGCAGCCTGTGGAGGCATCGATTTTCCGCACATTGCTCGCTCGCATACGAGAGTGGTGGAAAGCCGGTGCCTTTTGGGTTTTTTTGATAGCCATACTCGCCGCCCGAAACCACACTCAGCGCCGAAAGAAGGTGCCGACAGTAGAAGGGATCGAAAGGAGCAGATGCGGGAGTATTTCTTGCTTAACCGTGCCTGCAGTGTGCAAGAAAAAACAATCGGGTTAGAGTAGTTGCTATGCATTCTTGGCCCGAACCGACGATCCCTACTGTCAGCGGCGCCCCCGTGGCGCTCAATCTTTTCGACACCGCCGATCAGGTCATCAAGCCTGTCGAGGTGTCTGAACAAGAGGTGGGGATGTATGTCTGTGGCATTACCCCTTATGATTCAACGCACCTCGGACACGCTGCTACCTATCTGACGTTTGACCTTATTTTTAGGCAGCTGCTCGACAACGGGCATAGCGTTCACTACGTCCAAAACATCACCGATGTTGATGATCCTCTGTTCGAGCGCGCCGCACGGGACGGGGTTGACTGGCGCGAGCTTGGCACCAGCCAGATCGATCGTTTCCGCGGAGACATGACCAACCTTTCTGTCATCCCGCCACGCGAATATGTTGGCGCGATGGAGAGCGTGAATGAAGTCATCGACATGGTGCAAAAGCTGTTGGACAACGGTTCGGCCTATGTCGTTGACGACGATGAGTTCCCGGACATTTACGCATCTATTAGCGCGACCTCCCAGTTTGGCTACGAGTCCAATTATTCTCGCGCGCTCATGGAAGAGTTCTTCGCCGAGCGCGGCGGCGATCCGCAGCGAGCAGGCAAGAAGGATCCCCTCGATGCCTTGATTTGGCGGGCAGCTCGCCCTGGTGAACCACGCTGGGAGGCGCCCTTCGGTGCTGGGCGTCCAGGCTGGCACGTCGAGTGCTCGGCGATCGCCACCAATCGCTTGGGTTCGCACTTTGCCATTCAAGGTGGCGGCAGCGACCTTATTTTCCCGCATCATGAGTTCTCCGCAGCCCACGCCGAGGCCACCTACGGTCACGACCGCATGGCATCCCATTACGTCCATACCGGCATGATCTCGCTCGATGGGGTCAAGATGAGCAAGTCCCTAGGCAACCTCGTCTTCGTCTCCGAGCTGGTTGCGGGTGGACATAACCCCTCGGCGATCCGTCTCGGTGTCTACGCCGGTCACTACCGCAAGGCGCGCGATTGGTCCACTGAGGTGCTCACCCAGGCGGAAGCACGCCTTTATCAGTGGAGTCTGGCGGCAAGCTGTTCCTCCTCCCTGACAGCGGCGGCCGAGCTGATCCAGCAAGTGCGTTCTTGTTTGGCCAACGACCTCGACACCCCTCGTGCGCTGGGGCTCATCGATGCCTGGGCGGAGGCGATTACGGCCGAGGACGCACAGTCCGCCGAAGATACCTCTTTTGAGGCGGGTCAGTTAGTTCGAGATGCCGTTGATGCTCTGCTTGGCGTCAGTCTATTGAGGAGATAATTGTGGCCGAGCAAGCATCGACTTTGCCAGTTCGCCTGGCCAGCAAGGTGGATGAGGTTTTCGGTTTTTTCGAGACGTTTGCAGACGGTTCCTATTCCGATTCGGAAAACTGGGACCCAACGATGAATGCCGAGTTGCTGCCTGCGTTGCGCGTCGCGTTTAACAGGCTGCTTTTTGCCCTCGATGGTCTCGAGCCAGAGGTTGTGGATAAGCAGGTCGAAGGTCACTTGCGCGACTTCTACGCCACCGTGGTAGATCTCAATGCTCAAGGCGAGCAACCCGTGGTCGAGGTCGAGGAGATGCACGACCTGTGGGAGATTCTCGAGGCCGCTTTCGCGCAGCTTGGGCTACCCGCAGAGGCAACGTCCAAGCTTATTACGTGGGAGCAGTACCTCGTTGACATCGAGGACGAGCAGTAGCCCGACCCTAGACGGCTTGGCCGTTGACTGCCAACCCGCCTTCGGCGTCAAGCGTGACGCTTGCTGCGAAGGCAGCGGCGAGGTTGATGCGCTGCCACGAGCCAGCAGCCGTCTGATCGTCGAGCGGACTTCCCTCCGGCAACGCGGTGGCTGAAATGACGCGAGCGCGTTGCTCCCAATTCAGCTGCGGGAATCGGTTGATGAGCAGGTCAGGGGCCGCCTGCGGGACGATCATGGGAGCCTGTTGATCGTAGGCGGCGGACAAACCATAGGTTGCCTGCTGCGCATAGATGGTGCTGGCTTCGGCATCGCTGAGGTAGCCAGTGCCCGCCATTTCTTGTTCGATCACCGCCTGTGCCAACGGCATCCCGGCGCGCCATTGAAGTTCCGTGCGCAGTTCCGCGCCAGCCTGAGTCAGCGCGTCGCGCATCTTGGGATCGTTCCAACGATCGGCGGCAGCCGCCATCCCGGTCATGCGGCCACCGATAACATCGAGCGGATAGTGCACCCCAAGAACCACTCGTGATTGGCCCGCAACCGAGCCGCGGGCGAGCAGCTGTGGGCCAAGCTCAGGGAGGACCACCGCTAGAAGGGTGGTCATGAGGGCGGCTTGATTGGCGTGTCCGGAGGGAAAGGAAGCCGATGAGCCAAAGTCGTAGAAATCCTCGCCGTCGGTGTTATAACGCTGGATGGAGTCTGGGGCAACGACGAAGGGACGTGGGTTGTTGAACAAGGACTTCTCCACCCATGTTGAGGCTGCCGGACCTTGGGCGCGGGAGAGGAAGCCAGAGTCGAGCAGAGCGTGCGTTTTGGGCAGCCTGTTTTCGGCAATGGATTGGCGCACATATGCGCCGAGCGTCGGCCCTAAGGCATCGGAGAACTGCGCCAACAAATCGCCAGCGCTGACACGCGCGTCGGCCTAGGCTTCGGCGATGCGTTGCTTGCTTGCGGAATTATTGATGGTGATCACGCCGTCCAGGTTGGATTGCATCAACTCAGGGTGGTTGTCGCGCAGGTCATTGAACCCCCTCACGACGCTGTAATAGATGCCGCCAGGGTAGGAGCTTACGTCCGAGATGTAGCCGAAGAAGTAGTCCGGCCCAAAGGGCTCTGGTTGTGGTGCTCCCTCGTGATCGACAGGCGGAAGGGACGATCAGGCATAGCGGGAGACGAGTGGGCTGGCTTGTGCACTCGCCGCCTGTGCCGGCGCGATGACGCCATACGCGGCGCAGGCCACGCTTACGGTCAGCGCGCCGGTGTGCGTCGCTAAGCTGCGGGCCCCGCGCATTCGTGAGCGTCCCATTCGCTGATGATGGGTGCTGTGCGGTGTGGGCGTGGGTGGAAGGCTCGACGAAAGAGGGAAGTGGTGAAAGTATTATGCATGTTGCGTTGCGCCTATAGTTTGCGGGTGACGGGCACGTATTTTTTATCAGTACCAGCTGAGTCAAAGGTTTGCAGCGCAAGCGCGGCTCGCGGGTGTGTGACGGCAAAGTCGGCACCGAGTCAGAAGGCAAAAGGGGGGACCTTTTTATTCATGGTGTGAGGGTCAGTTCGGCCAGCATTGACAGACATACTAAGCTGTCTAGTCGATGACTACCGCAACTGTTGATTTCAAATCCGCATTCCTCGACGCGATGAAGGCTCGCGTTCTCATCGGCGACGGCGCCATGGGCACGCAGCTTCAGGGCTTCGACTTGGACGTAGACAAGGACTTCCTGGGACTTGAGGGTTGCAACGAGATCCTCAACGACACCCGCCCAGACGTCGTCGCCTCTATTCACCGTGCCTATTTTGAGGCCGGCGCCGATCTCGTGGAGACGAACACTTTCGGTTGCAATCTTCCGAACCTCGCCGACTATGGGATCGCCGATCGCTGCCGGGAACTGGCCTACAAGGGTGTCAAGATCGCCCGAGAGGTTGCCGATGAGATGGGTCCTGGCCGCGATGGCATGCGTCGGTTTGTGCTCGGCTCGATGGGGCCGGGGACCAAACTTCCCTCGTTGGGGCATGCCCCCTACACGGACCTGAAGAAGTACTACACCCAGGCTGCCCTAGGCATGGTCGAGGGTGGGGCGGATGCCATCCTCATCGAAACCGCTCAGGACCTGCTGCAGGTCAAGGCCGCCGTGCACGGCTGTCAGGAAGCCTTCGAGCAGCTTGGCGTTCGCCTGCCTCTGGTGTGCCACGTGACCGTGGAGACCACCGGAACCATGCTGTTAGGCTCCGAGATCGGCGCTGCGCTGACCGCCATCGAACACCTAGGGGTGGATATGATCGGCCTGAACTGCGCCACCGGCCCTGAGGAGATGAGCGAGCACCTGCGCTACCTGTCCCAGAATGCGCAGATCCCGGTTTCGGTCATGCCGAACGCTGGCCTTCCGGTGCTGGGCAAGAATGGCGCCGAGTACCCGCTGTCGGCCGCGGAGCTGGGCGTGGCGCTGCGCGGATTCGTGCAGGACTACGGCCTGTCCATGGTCGGTGGCTGCTGCGGCACCACCCCGGCACACATCTCCGCCGTTCGGGATGCGGTTGTTGGTAGCGACACCGAACCTGCCGCCGTGCAGGCACCGCGCCACCCCGCCGAGGACGATGCCGTGTCCTCTCTATACACCTCGGTGAACCTCGCCCAGGACACGGGCATCACCATGATCGGTGAGCGCACCAACGCCAACGGGTCCAAGGCCTTCCGCGAGGCGATGCTCGCGGGTGACTGGGACACCTGTGTGGAGATCGCCAAGCAGCAGACCCGCGATGGTGCCCACATGCTCGACCTCTGCGTGGACTATGTCGGTCGAGATGGCCGTGAGGATATGGGGAAGCTTGCCTCCCTGCTGGCTACCAGCTCCACGTTGCCGATCATGATCGACTCCACTGAGCCGGACGTCATCCAGGTCGGACTCGAGCACCTGGGCGGACGCTGCGCGGTCAACTCCGTTAACTTCGAGGACGGCGACGGCCCCGATTCCCGCTATCAGCGCATCATGCGCCTAGTCAAGCGCCACGGGGCGGCCGTGGTCGCGCTTACTATCGACGAGGAGGGCCAGGCCCGCACCGCGGAGAAGAAGGTCGAGATCGCCGAGCGACTCATCACCGATATCACGCAGAACTGGGGTCTCGACGAGTCTGACATCATCGTTGACACCTTGACCTTCCCGATCTCTACCGGCCAGGAGGAGACCCGGCGCGACGGCATTGAGACCATCAATGCGATCCGCGAGATCAAGGCGCGTCACCCCCGCGTGCACACCACGCTCGGCTTGTCGAACATCTCCTTTGGCCTCAACCCTGCTGCCCGCCAGGTGCTCAACTCAGTTTTCCTCAACGAATGCATCGAGGCCGGGCTGGATTCCGCGATCGCGCACAGCTCCAAAATCCTTCCGATGAATCGGATCGAGGAGGAGCAGCGCAAGGTCGCCCTCGATATGGTCTACGACCGGCGCACCGACGACTATGATCCGTTGCAGACCTTCATGGCCCTGTTCGAGGGCGTGTCCGCGGCATCGGCCAAGGACGCCCGCGCAGAGGCGCTGGCCGCGATGCCTTTGTTCGATCGCATCGCTCAGCGCGTCATCGACGGCGAGAAGAATGGGCTCGAGGACGACCTTGACGAGGCCATGAGGCAGAAGTCCCCGCTAGACATCGTCAACGACGACCTGCTCAACGGTATGAAGACCGTCGGCGACTTGTTTGGTTCCGGCCAGATGCAGCTGCCTTTCGTGCTGCAGTCCGCCGAGACCATGAAGCAGGCCGTGGCCTATCTTGAGCAGTTCATGGAGGCTTCCGACGATTCCGGCGGAAAGGGAACCATCGTCATCGCCACCGTCAAGGGTGACGTCCACGATATCGGCAAAAACCTCGTGGACATTATCTTGTCCAACAACGGTTTTAACGTGGTCAATATCGGCATCAAGCAGCCGATCTCGAACATCCTGGAGGCGGCGAAAGAAAACAACGCCGATGCGATCGGCATGTCGGGCCTGCTGGTGAAGTCGACGGTCATCATGAAGGAAAATCTTCAGGAGATGAACGCCTCCGGTGACTCCGGATACCCAGTCATCCTCGGTGGTGCGGCGCTCACGCGTGCCTATGTCGAAGATGACCTCACCGAGGTCTACGACGGTGAAGTTCACTACGCCAAGGACGCCTTTGAGTCCCTGCGGCTGATGAACGAGTTCATGGCCGCCGCCCGCGGCGAGGGCTTGGATCCCCTTTCGCCGGAAGCGATCGAGCTGGAGAAGAAGAAGCAGGAGCGTAAAGCTCGTCGCGAGCGCTCCAAGCGCATCGCTGCTGAGCGCAAGGCCGCCGCCGAGCCGGTAGAGGTTCCGGCCCGCTCCGCGGTTGCCGAGGATGTTCCAGTAGCCACACCGCCATTCT
The DNA here is from genome assembly GCF_027886475.1 of Corynebacterium sp. SCR221107. Classification (NCBI taxonomy): domain Bacteria; kingdom Bacillati; phylum Actinomycetota; class Actinomycetes; order Mycobacteriales; family Corynebacteriaceae; genus Corynebacterium; species Corynebacterium sp. SCR221107. The sequence goes on along the minus strand of NZ_CP115670.1, from coordinate 1,618,536 downwards.
GGGGAACCCGCATTGTCAAGGGTTTGAACTTGAATGAGTACCTCCCGCTGCTGGATGAGCGCGCGTTGTTCATGGGGCGCTGGGGGCTGAAGTCCGCCCGCGGCGGGGAGGGTCCTTCCTATGAGGAGCTCGTCGAAACCGACGGTCGCCCGCGCCTTCGCTATTGGATCGATAGGCTCAAGTCCGAGGGGATTCTCGATCACGCTGCGGTCGTCTACGGCTACTTCCCGGCGGTATCTGAGGGCGATGACGTTATCCTGCTCGAGGAGCCACGCCCAGAAGCAAACGAGATTGCGCGGATCCATTTCCCGCGCCAGCAGCGCGGAAAGTTCTTGTGCATCGCGGACTTTATCCGTTCCCGGGAATTGGCCGAAAAGACCGGCACGGTCGATGTTTTCCCCATGCAGCTGGTCACGATGGGGCAGCCCATCGCCGATTTCGCGAACGTGCTTTTCGCCGATAATAACTACCGTGACTATCTGGAGGTGCACGGGGTCGGCGTCCAGCTTACAGAGGCGCTTGCCGAATACTGGCACGCGCGTGTCCGCGCTGAGCTTGCGCTTTCCGACGGAAACCATGCCGGAGATGAGGATTCTCACGATGTGTCCAAGTTCTTTGACTTGGACTATCGCGGTGCTCGCTACTCATTTGGTTATGGCTCCTGCCCGAACCTCGAGGATCGTGCAACGTTGGTCAAGCTCCTTGACTCCGAGCGCATCGGCGTGACCCTGTCCGAGGAGTACCAGCTGCACCCGGAGCAGTCCACAGATGCCTTCGTGCTCTACCACCCGGAGGCGAAGTACTTTAACGTCTAGCTTTTAAGCTGCGGATGGAGGGATCGATTGTGAAACGGTCGGTCCCTTTTCTCGTGCTCAGATGCAATCGGAAGGGACAAAGAAACGGCAAGCGGTGGCGCGCTGGTGGCGTCGGCAAGCAACTTTCCATCCTTGCTGTGACGCTGACACAGGCAATCGTGACATCGGACAGACCCGCTTCGATTCATAAAAGATAGCTTCCCTCTTATTTTCACTAAGCGAATCAAAATTTGGTTAGGCTGTGCTTGAATATGGTGTCGGTACTCTATCTCACCTTGGGAAATATAGCCTAAGCATCGGTGATTTCCTAGTGGAAATGAGCCACAATTGAAGGCATGAACGCCACGAACAATTCCTCACGGGGTGTGCGGGAGTTTCTCACTTCTTCCGAAGGAATGATCGCCACCGCCACGCTGCTTGCCATCTGCATCCATGTGGTGCTGCGCTTTGGGTTTGACTTTCAGTCTTGGTCGGGCAACTGGCCACTGGTGGTCATGGTTGTCATCGGTGGCGTGCCGTTGACCATCGATGTGATCAAAGGAGCAATCAAGGCGCGCGGCGGTGCGGACTTGCTTGCGGCAATGTCGATTATCGCCGCGGTGGCGATGGGTGAGTGGCTTGTTGCCGCCATCATTGTGCTCATGCTCTCCGGAGGTGAGGCTCTCGAGGATGCCGCCAGTAAACGTGCCTCCGCCACCCTCGACGCCTTGGCCAAGCGCAGTCCGACCGTGGCGCACCGGCTCAGGGGAGAATCCTTGAGTTCGGGCACGGATGATGTACACGCCGATCAGGTTCTCGTGGGTGATCGGGTGGTCGTTTTACCGCATGAACTGTGCCCGGTCGATGGCGAGGTGATGGAAGGCCGCGGTGCCATGGACGAGTCTTACTTGACCGGTGAGCCGTACGTGGTGCCCAAATCTCAGGGCTCGGCGGTGATTTCTGGTGCCATCAATGGAGAGGTGGCGCTGGTCATCGAGGCCACCGCGGCGGCACAGGATTCGCGTTACGCCAAGATCGTCGGTGTGCTTAAGGAGGCTGAGAATAACCGCCCGCCGATGCGGCGTATGGCCGACCGGCTCGGTGCGTGGTATACGGTGATTGCTCTCGCGCTGGCGACAATTGGCTGGCTTATGTCGGGCGATCCCTCGCGCTTTCTGGCGGTGTTGGTCATCGCAACGCCTTGCCCATTGCTCATTGGCGTACCTGTTGCCATCATTGGCGCGATTTCTTTGTCGGCCAAGCGCGGAATCATCGTCAAGAACCCGGCCATGCTCGAAGACGTTGGACGTGTCAAGATCGTCATGTTTGACAAGACTGGAACCTTGACATATGGGCGTCCATCGGTGACCAATGTCTTCACGGCACCGGGTAGAGACGCTGACGAAGTGGTGACCTTATGCGCTGCGGTTGAGAAGTATTCCAAGCACCCGCTGGCGCAGGCGATTGTTCGCGAGGCTGAAAGACTCAAGCTAGCCATTCCGGAAACAGACTCCATATCTGAACATCCAGGCCAAGGCCTGTCCGCCACGGTGGCCGGGCGCGAAATCCATATCACCAACCGGGTCGGTTGCGAGAAAATCGACCCTTCTTCGACCGCGTTGCTTCCGCCCGGTGCAACCGGCATGGAATCGGTCGTGCTCATCGACGGCCGCTACGCCGCGACCCTTCAGTTTCGTGATGAGCCACGGCTGTCTGCAGCCAGCTTTATCGAGCATCTGCCCAGCAAGCATGGAGTTGAAGAGATGATGATTCTGTCCGGCGACCGGGAAGCCGAGGTGCGTCACCTTGCTGAGCAAGTAGGCATCACCGAAGTGCATGGGGGCATGAGCCCGGAGGCCAAGCTGGCGATCGTTCGGGAAAAGACCACGCTCGGTCCCACTCTATTCCTCGGCGATGGCATCAATGATGCCCCGGCGATGACCGCCGCCTCTGCCGGCATCGCCTTTGGCGCGACCTCCGATGTCACCAGCGAAGCTGCCGATGCCGTGGTTTTAGACTCCTCCCTTGAACGCCTCGACGACCTGCTCCACATTGGCAGCCGTATGCGGCGGATTGCCCTACAAAGCGTCATCGGCGGCATGGGGCTGTCTATTCTTGGCATGATCTTGGCTGTCTTTGGCCTATTTACTCCACTCATGGGAGCAATCGCACAAGAACTCATCGATGTATTGGCCATCTCGAACGCGGCACGGGTGGGTATGACGAACAAGTCTCTGTCCGATTTTGACGATGCAGCCCACCACTAGCCAAACGGTGCACACAAGGCCAGGTGGGCGGGCCGAAACCGTCTGGTCGGGAATAGCAATCTCTTTACTGCTTGTCTGGCCCAACAACCGTTTTCACCGTATCTGCTTAAGCGATCGCACCCTTGGCAGCGCTGTAGGGCTTAGCGCACAAGGCACTCGGGTGATCAAGCATCGCCAGGCTGCAACGCGGAGTCGACGCCATGGAGATGGGTTCGGCGCACGTGGCGCTAAGGTAGGTGGCATGTTTGATGCCATTATTTGGGACATGGATGGAACCCTCGTTGATTCCGAACCGCTGTGGGGCGAAGCCACCTACGCGATGAGCGAGCATCTGGGCAAGCGCTTCACCGTGGAACAACGGGCTACCACAGTTGGCACCAACTTCGACTTCACCTTCGAGCTGGCAGCCCGCAACGGTGGGCACGATCCAGCCACCTTGGATCGCAACTATTGGCGCGATTTTCTGTACACCCGCGTCATTGCGCTCATGCGAGAAAAGCTGGTGCTACGCGCTGGCGTGCGCGAGTTGTTGACCGAGCTGCACACCGAGGTGGTGCCGATGGCTATCGCCACCAACACTGAACGACTCGTTGCCCAAGCACCTTTTGAAGTCATCGGTGAGCAGTTGTTTGCCACCACCGTGTGCGGCGACGAGGTGGAGACTCCTAAGCCGGCTCCTGACATGTACCTCAAGGCCGCCGAGGTGATCGGCGTCGATCCAAGCAAGTGCCTGGTATTTGAAGATTCCGCAGCTGGTATGCGAGGCGCCGTCGCCGCCGGATGTCGGGTCATCGGGCTTCCTGAATCGTCGACCCTCAAGCTGCCTGACGGGGTATATCCCATGCGTAAACTGCACGGTGGCGTCGAATTTACGGGGGTGAGCGCGCAGAAGCTGCGCGATTGGTACGAGGTCATCAGCGCCTAGTCATGGCTGGTGTGCCATACTATTTTCCGTGAAGAATTTTGACAGCCTGTTTGAAGAACTCCGTGAGCGCGCCGAGACCCGTCCTGAGGGCTCTGGCACCGTGAAAGCTTTGGACTCCGGGCTGCATACCTTGGGCAAGAAGGTCATCGAAGAGGCCGGCGAGGTGTGGCTGGCCGCGGAGTATCAGTCCGAAGAGGAGCTCGCTGAGGAGATCTCCCAGCTCATGTACTGGTGCCAGGTCATCATGCTCAAGCGCGGGCTGACCCCGGAAGATATCTACAAGTACCTCTAGAACTCTCGCCCCTCATAAACTAAGGTTTTTGCCACACTCATGCTGAAAATCGCGATCCCCAACAAGGGTTCATTGTCCGAGGCCGCCGTAGAAATCTTGAAAGAGGCTGGCTATGCCGGCCGCGGCGAGTCTAAGCAGCTCAACGTCGTTGATACGGCCAACGACGTTGAATTCTTCTTCCTGCGCCCGAAAGACATCGCCATCTATGTCGCCGGTGGTCAACTAGACCTTGGCATCACCGGACGCGACTTGGCCGCCGATTCCAAGGCCGACGTGGCCGAGGTCATGCCGCTGGGGTTCGGAGCCTCCACCTTCCGCTATGCTGCTCCCAACGATAAACAGTGGAGCGTGGACATGTTGGAGGGAAAGCGTATTGCCACGTCATACCCGAACCTCGTGCGCGCCGATCTGGAGCGTCGAGGCATCGATGCAAAAGTGATCCGTCTCGACGGGGCGGTTGAGATTTCTATTCGCCTCGGTGTGGCTGATGCTATCGCCGACGTTGTTTCGACTGGACGCACACTTCGCAAGCAAGGATTGGAGCCTTTCGGCGAGGTCATCTGTGACTCTGAGGCCGTTGTTGTTGGTCGCAAGGGTGTCGAAGTAGATGACGAACAGCGGGTTTTCCTGCGCCGTCTGGAGGGCATACTTCACGCGCAGAATTACCTCATGCTCGACTACAACATCGATCGCGGCAACCTCGAGGCGGCCGAGGCGATTACCCCCGGCATCTCTGGCCCGACGGTATCCCCTCTGGCTAGGGAGAATTGGGTGGCCGTGCGCGCAATGGTGCCGCGCGGGAAGGCCAATCACATCATGGACGAGCTGGCCGCCCTTGGTGCCCAGGCGATTTTGGCATCCGAGATCCGGATCGCTCGTATATAGTCGCTCTGCATAAAAACCGCCATTCGCATCCCCCTTTTCTCAGTCCCCTTTGGCTGGGCGAAGGGGGATACGTATGTGCAGCTAAGTCCCGCTTTTCGTCATGAATAGAATTGCACAATATTGTCAATAGTGTTCTTTTTATAGAATTCTCCTCTGAAAAGTGGGCATCGACAAAAACTTTCTGTAGTCTGACCGGTATGAGCGAAATCGTAACCGGAATCATCGCCCGTACCAAGGGCGCCCCCGTTGAGGCTGTTAACATCGTCATTCCTGACCCTGGCGCCCACGACGTGGTCGTCAAGATCCAAGCCTGCGGGGTGTGTCATACTGACCTTGCCTATCGCGAGGGGGATATCGCCGATGAGTTCCCATTCCTGCTTGGCCACGAGGCCTCCGGCGTGGTGGAGTCTGTCGGCGAGGCCGTCACCCATGTCGAGGTGGGGGACTTCGTGGTGCTGAACTGGCGCGCCGTGTGCGGTGAGTGTCGTGCCTGCAAGAAGGGGGAACCACAGTACTGCTTTAACACCCACAACGCTTCGCAGAAGATGACCTTGGAGGACGGCACCAAGCTGACCCCAGCGCTTGGTATAGGCGCATTTGCGGAAAAGACCCTAGTCCACGAGGGACAGTGCACGAAGGTCAATCCAACTATCGATCCGGCCGCAGCCGGTCTGCTCGGCTGTGGCATCATGGCTGGCTTGGGTGCGGCAGTCAATACCGGCGACGTCAAGCGCGGTGAGTCGGTGGCCGTCTTTGGCTGCGGTGGTGTCGGCATGGCTGCCGTCGCCGGCGCCAAGCTCGCAGGTGCAAGCACGATTATCGCCGTCGATCTCGACCCAGACAAGCTTGAGACCGCCATCCAGTTTGGCGCCACCCACACCGTCTGCGGCGCTGGCAAGAGCGAGGAAGAGGTCATTGAGGCGATCCGGGAGCTTACTGGCGGATTCGGAACCGATGTGGCCATCGATGCCGTGGGGATTGTGTCTACCAGCCGTCAAGCTTTCTATGCCCGCGATCTCGCAGGGCGCATGGTGCTGGTCGGCGTCCCCAACCTTTCGGCGCGCTTTGACGTTCCGGCGATCGACTTCTTCGGCCGCGGGGGTTCTTTGAAGTCATCCTGGTATGGGGATTGCCTCCCGGAGCGCGACTTCCCCATGTATGTCGATCTATCCCTCCAGGGCCGGTTCCCGCTGGTCGACTTCGTTTCTGAGCGTGTGGGCTTGGGGGATGTGGAACAGGCATTCGCCACCATGAAGACCGGCAAGGTGCTACGTTCGGTCGTGGAACTCTAATCCCTTTCCCATCCGGCCTTCAGGCGGCCACGTGTCTATCCGTGGACACCCCACTGCTCGGGTCGGTCGAATAGTCGGATCAATCTTAGACCCAAGGAATCACCTATGAGCCCTCACTTGTCCATCGAAAAGCTTGTGACCAGCGGTAAGTTCCGTCTTGACGGCGGGGAGTGGGACGTTGACAACAACGTCTATCTCATCGGCACGGGTCATGAGGTCATCATCGTCGATCCTTCGCATGATGCGCAGGCCATCTACGATTCAGTTGGCGAACGCACGGTGCTTTTTGTCTTGCTGACGCACGCTCACAATGACCACTGTGAGCTTGCTCCGGAGGTAGCGCAGCATTATGGAGTTGACGTCTACCTGCATCCGGATGATCAAGTGTTGTGGGAAGAAAGCAATGGGGATGCCCCATTTATCCCGCTTGCCGACGGTCACACGTTTACTGTGGCAGGTCAGACCGTCAAGGTCATTCACACCCCCGGCCACTCGCCCGGATGTGTGGTGGTTTACCTTCCCGCGGAAAAGACCCTGTTGTCCGGCGATACGCTGTTTAACGGAGGTCCCGGAGCAACTGGCCGCAAGTACTCCAGCTTCGAGGTGATTATCGACTCGCTGCGCACAAAGGTCTTTACTCTTCCTGGAGAAACTGCCGTCCTGCCTGGTCACGGTGATGCCACCACCATCGGGGCCGAAGCGGCGCGGCTGGATGAATATATCGCTCGTGGTTACTAATTTTTCAGCGCTGAACTTCCGCTTTCGCAAGGAGTGATGACTTAACACCGCGGTATTCAAGGCTGGAGATAGAGAAGCCACCACGATGAGCCGGTGTGGCTGTGAATCGGCAGGAATCGTCGTTAAGCGAAAATAGAGAAACCCTAGACCCCGTTCGGGTCTAGGGTTTCGTGTGTTTGCTCACCTTTTTGGGGCGAGTGCTTGTTAAATTCACACGTCGTTCACTTTTCGCCGGGCTGATGCTGTGGGAAACACTTGCTTTTGTCGGCCAAGTACAGAAAACTCGGAAGTAATCAAACAAATTGCCACATTTCTATGTTTATATAGAAACTAAAGGGGGGTTTTATGGCCATCGTCCACGTCCTCATCATCCTCGTGGCGATCTACCTTGGCGCGCGCCTAGGATCGATAGGAATCGGCCTCGCCGGCGGGCTGGGCGTCATGGCTTTGGGGCTTTCAGGCGTCCCGATCACCCGCGATGACATTCCCTTTGATGTCATCGGCATCATCATGACCGTCATTGCGGCGATCTCGGCGATGCAGCGTGCCGGTGGCTTAGATTATCTGGTGCACCTCGCTGAAGTGGTGCTACGCAAAAACCCCAAGCACATCACCTACCTCGCGCCCGTGGTCACCTATCTCATGACCCTGTTCGCTGGAACTGGACACACGGCCTTTTCCACCCTGCCTGTCATCGTGGAGGTGGCGAAGGAGACGGGAGTGCGCCCCTCGCGTCCGCTGTCGGTGGCAGTGGTCGCGTCCCAGCTCGCTATCACCGCCTCGCCGATCTCGGCTGCGGTGGTGTTTATGGCAGACGAGCTTGAGCAATATGGAGTGGGTTATCTAGATCTGCTCATGATCTGTATTCCCGCGACCTTCCTGGCTATATTCCCCACGGCGTGGCTAAGCCAGCGCCTGGGCAAGGAACTCAAAGACGACCCGGAGTACAACGATCGCCTCAAGCGTGGCGTTATCGTCCCGCCGAAGGGAAAGATCGAATACACCCCAACTTCAGGGGCGAAGAGCTCGGTCATTATCTTCCTCGTGGCCATTGTCGCCGTCATGGTGTACGCAACCTTGATCTCCGATCAGCTAGGGATCATCGCGGATCCAACCTTGCCGCGCAATGAGGCCATCATGACTGTGATGCTGACCGCAGCGGTTGCGATCACCATGATGTGCAAGATTCAGGCCGCCGACATTCTCACCACCCAGGTGTTTCGCTCGGGCATGTCGGCCGCGATGTGTGTGCTCGGCGTTGCCTGGCTGGGTACCTCGCTCATCAATCATTACCTCGAACCCATTCAGGCGTTCTCCGGCGACCTGTTGACCAGCTATCCGTGGATGCTCGCCGTCGTTCTCTTCTTCGCTGCCGCATTGCTGTACTCGCAGGCGGCTACCGCCAAGGCGCTCATTCCTGCAGCGCTTGCCATCGGGGTGTCCCCGCTCACGGCGATCGCTTCCTTCCCAGCGGTGTCAGCGTTGTTCATCCTGCCCACCTATCCGACACTCCTAGCCGCCGTGGAGATGGACGATACCGGCTCGACCCGCATCGGCAAGGCAGTGTTCAACCACCCGTTTATTATTCCGGGCACGGTCTGCATCACCATCTCTGTGGCGCTCGGATTCCTCATCGGCCCACTGTTCGTCTAACAAAACTACCCCCGAAAGGGCACCTCGGTGCGTCTGTGTTTCGGCACAGCTTGCGCCTTTGAATAACTCTCACCTGATAGAAGTAGCAGGTGTGCCACCCCGAGCTGCGGACTCGGTCTGATTGTTAAAAAATCCCACAGAATTCTGTGGCGGGCATAACAACGACGTGTCTAGCCTTGAAGGTAGATATTTCAGATTTCTCGTTGATTGATGAAGGAAGAAGCAATGGCAAAGTCCCATTCAAAGGCGGCCGACTCCGAAAAGAAGAAGAAGGAGGAGGCTCACGGCGGTTCCGATCCTGTCGAGGTGGTGACAACCGACGAGCCCGTCGATGCCCCCGAGGTGGTCAAAGATCTCGATTCCGATCGCAGCTATCGCATTGAGGTCGATCTGTTGGGGGAGATGAAGGTTCCCAACGATGTCTACTATGGCGTTCACACCCTGCGTGCCATCGACAATTTCCAGATCTCGCGCACGACGATTAACCAGATCCCAGAGTTCATCCGGGGCATGGTTCAGGTCAAGAAGGCTGCCGCGCTTGCCAATCGGCGTTTGCACACCCTGCCTGCCAAGAAGTGCGAGGCCATCGTGTGGGCCTGCGACCAGATCTTGGTCGAAGGTCGCTGCATGGATCAGTTCCCTTTGGACGTCTTTCAGGGAGGAGCTGGCACCAGCCTCAACATGAACACCAATGAGGTCGTGGCCAACCTCGCCTTGGAATACCTTGGTCACCCCAAGGGTGCCTACGACATCATCAACCCCAATGACGATGTCAACATGAGCCAGTCCACCAACGATGCTTACCCGACCGGATTCCGCCTCGGCGTATACGACTGCATGCAAACCCTGATCACCCAGATCGAGGCTCTGCAGGCGGCCTTTAATGCCAAGGCTCGCGAGTTTGTGGACATCTTGAAGATGGGTCGCACCCAGCTGCAAGACGCGGTGCCGATGACGCTTGGTGATGAGTTTGCGGCGTTTGCGCACAACCTCGCCGAGGAGCAGTCGGTGTTGCGTGAGGCCGCCAACCGCCTACTCGAAATCAATTTGGGTGCAACCGCCATCGGTACCGGTTTGAACACCCCTTCCGGGTATCGTCACCAGGTCACTGCCACCTTGTCTGAGGTCACCGGCCTTGAAATCAAGTCCGCCCGTGACCTCATCGAGGCCACCAGCGACACCGGCGCCTACGTGCTCGCGCATTCGGCGGTCAAGCGCGCGGCCATGAAGTTGTCCAAGATCTGCAACGATTTGCGCCTGCTGGCCTCCGGACCGACCGCAGGCCTGCATGAGATCAACCTCCCGCCGCGTCAGGCCGGTTCCTCGATCATGCCGGCGAAGGTCAATCCGGTCATCCCCGAGGTTGTCAACCAGGTGTGCTTCAAGGTCTTCGGCAATGATCTAACCGTGACGATGGCCGCCGAGGCCGGTCAGCTTCAACTCAACGTCATGGAGCCGGTCATTGGTGAGGCCTTGTTCCAATCGATTCGCATCCTCGGCAACGCCGCCGACACCCTGCGCGAAAAGTGCGTCGTGGGTATTACCGCCAATGCCGATGTGTGCCGCGCCTATGTGGAAAACTCCATCGGTATCGTCACCTACCTCAACCCGTTTATCGGACACCACAACGGTGATCTGATCGGCAAAGAGGCAGCTGCCACCGGCAAGTCCGTCAAACAGCTCGTGCTAGAAAAGGGACTGATGGACGAAGATACCCTAAATCAGGTTCTGTCCACCGAAAACCTCATGCACCCGGTGTTTCGCGGCCAACTTTACCTCGACAACTAGCATGCGCTAGCTGGCCTCAAAGCTTCAATCCTCGAGACGGCCAACCGGGCCTTTTCCAAGGGGCTATCTGCTGTGATGAGGCCATAAAAGTCGCCGCCTGGTAAGGCCTGTATACCGAAGGGCACGCACGTGATCGACGTGTGTGCCCTTTTGCGGCCTTCTTGCTTGCCGACGCTTCCAGCTTCTCGTTGGGTGCGGCATCCTTTTTCCCCTTCGGCCGAGGGGTACGGGTTTTTTCCACCGCACGCGGCACGGATACCGTGTGCGTGTGGCGCCTGGCACGCGTCGGCAAGCGCAAGGGCGAAGCGTGCGTTTGGCAGCAAGCGTCGAGTACGGCTTCGTGGGCGTGGCATAAGGGGAGTGCAAACCGAGTAGGTAACATGGCTGTGAGGAATCTCTATTGATGGATTTCTTGTATTTTTCGTTACCGCCCCTTGAACGCTTTAAGGTTGCCATGTCTACTGACGTCGAGATTGCCCAGGCTCACACCCTCGAGCCCATCACCGAGATTGCCAAGCGCGCCGGAATTCCAGACGAGGCTCTGATCACTTACGGAGCCGCCAAGGCGAAGGTTGACTTCGCCAAGGTGCCGGGCAATCCGGATGGCAAACTCATCCTCGTCACCGGCATTTCGCCCACGCCAGCGGGGGAAGGCAAATCCACTGTACTTATCGGATTATCCGATGCCATGCGGTTGATCGGCCACAATTCTATCGTTGCGCTGCGTGAACCCTCGCTGGGGCCGGTGATGGGCATCAAAGGCGGCGCCGCGGGCGGAGGCTATTCCCAGGTGGTTCCGATGGAAGACATTAACCTGCACTTCACGGGCGATTTCCATGCGATCACTGCAGCAACAAACACGCTGGCCGCGCTCGTTGACAATCACATCCAGCAGGGCAATGAGCTCGGAATCGACGTGCGCTCGATTACCTGGCAGCGCTGCATGGACGTCAATGATCGTTCCCTGCGCAAGATTGTGACCGGCCTCGGTGGCCGCGCCCACGGAACGCCGACCGAGACCGGATTTACCATCACCGCCGCCAGCGAGATCATGGCCATCCTGTGCCTTGCCACCGACCTCGAGGACCTTCGTGCTCGCATCTCACGCATTGTGGTTGCGCAAAACTTCGAAGGCAAGCCGGTCACCGTTGCCAACTTGAAGGTCGAAGGCGCTCTCACCGCGCTCATGCGCGATGCGATCAACCCCAACCTCGTGCAAACACTCGGTGGAACCCCGGCCTTCGTCCACGGTGGACCCTTCGCCAATATCGCCCACGGCTGCAATTCGCTCATTGCCACCACCACCGCCCTCAAGCTCGGCGACGTGGTGCTCACCGAGGCTGGTTTCGGCTCCGACCTCGGCGCGGAGAAATTCTTCGACATCAAGTCCCGCATCGGTGGGCTGACGGTCAACGGGGCTGTCGTCGTCGCCACCATTCGTTCCCTGAAATACAACGGGGGCGTGGCCAAGGATCAGCTCACCGACGAAAACCTCGACGCGCTAGCCAAGGGTGTGGCCAACCTCGAGGCCCACGTGCGCAATGTCCGCCAGTTTGGTGTCACCCCCATCGTGGCTCTCAACCGATTTACTTCAGACACCGCCGCCGAGATTGAGTGGATGCACAACTGGGCCACTGAGTATGGGGTGCAACTCGTCCCCGTTGACGTCTGGGCCAAGGGAGGGGAGGGCGCAGTCGAATTGGCAAAGGTCGTCATGGACAACCTCCGCGAGGATTCTACGCAGTTGTACGACCCAGCCGAGGGCATCGAGGCCTCTATCGAAACCATCGCCACCAAGGTCTACTCGGCGGGCAGGGTCCATTACTCTTGGCGCGCCGAAAAAGACCTGCAGTATCTCAAGGACAACGGCTGGGACACCTTACCGGTGTGCATTTCCAAGACGCAGTACTCTTTCTCCGATGAGCCTAGCCTGCTGGGGGCTGCCACCGGACACACCCTGCACGTGCGCAAGCTGCTGCCGCGCATCGGTTCCGGCTTCATCGTGGCGCTCACCGGCGATGTCATGACCATGCCGGGCCTGCCGAAGAAGCCCGCTGCCCTGGGAATCGACGTCAAAGACGGCCAGATCGGCGGCCTGTTCTAATCATTTGGCCAGCCGGGGTAGGCCGGCGGCTGCCCGCCGAAGGCGGGGCACAAGGCCTTGTGCTGGCACCAATCGCACAGCTTCGAGGTCTTGGGGCGAAAGTCCCCGGATTTGCCGTCGGATTCGATCTTGGTCCACAAGTCGGCGACGTCGCGCTCGAAAAACTCCAGTTCCTCCTTCGACGGTGCAAGGTACATGGAGTCGATGACCTTGAGGTACATCAGGCGCAGTTGGGTGGGGATGACCCCGAACAAACGCCAGTAGACCAGAGCGTAAAACCGCATCTGGAACTGGGCGTCGTGGGAGTAGCGGGGTAGGGGCTTCTTTCCTGTCTTATAGTCGACCACGCGTACCTCGCCGCTGGGAGCCACGTCGACGCGGTCAATGAAACCGCGCACAGGCACGCCGTTGGGCAAGGTGGTGTCAACACACATCTCGCACTCGGATGCATCGAAGCCTTGCGGGTTTTCCATCTCGAAATAGCCGCGGATCAACGTGCGACATTCCACGAGAAAATCGTATGTCTTTTCCTGTGGCACCACTTCGAGGAGCTCAGGATCCCTTTCGGTCATCTTCGCCCAGTTGGGCTTGAGCCTTTTTACCGCCGCCGGAAAGGTACGCGCCTCGCGCTCCCACTTGTGCATGTCTTCTAGGCAGGCATGGACAAGGGTTCCTTTGACCTGGGCGACCGTCTTCGGTTCGGGCAATTTGTCGATGGCACGGAAGCGGTAGAGCAGCGGGCATTGCTGGTAGTCGCTGGCACGGGAGGGGGACAGGGCGATCTTTGCACTCATAACCTAGAAAACACTAGTCCACATCGACACCTTTGCGTCTGCGACTACGCTTAGAAGGCGTGAACTCTTTTGCCTACGACCTGATTTCCTTCATCGCTTCTGCACCAAGCTCCTATCACGCTGCCGCGAGTGGCGCGCAGCTGCTTGAAGACGCAGGCTTTAGCCAACAAGACGAAACTCAGCCCTGGGATGCAAGCGCGGGCGGGCACTTCCTCATTCGCGGAGGTGCGCTGATGGCATGGTTCGTGCCAAACAACGCCACCGCGGAGGAATCCGGTTTTAGAATCATCGGCGCCCACAATGACTCGCCCGGATTCAAGCTCAAGCCGCACGGCGACCGGTCTAGTGCAGGTTTCCAACAGGCAGGCGTTGAGGTCTACGGCGGGCCGATTATCCCGTCCTGGCTCGATCGCGAGCTCGTTCTCGCCGGACGGGTCGTGCTCGCTGACGGTCAGACGAAGCTGGTTTCCACCCCACCGGTGATGCGCATCCCGCATCTGGCCATCCACCTGGACAGAAGCGTCAATGACGGACTGCAGCTCGATCGCCAACGCCACCTCCAACCCATCTTCTCCGCAGGCCAGCCCGAGATCACCATCATGGATGTGGTGGCGCAGGCTGCAGGCGTTGCCGCCGAGGACATCGTTGCGCATGACCTCATCACCGCCGATGCGCAACCGGGAGAGATCTTTGGCGCCAACGAGGATTTCCTCGCCGCAGGCCGGCTCGACAATCTCTCCAGCGTCTACCCAGGGTTGCGCGCTCTTTCTCGCGCCTCTGACCTGGCCAGCGAAGGCGACGATATCCTCGTGCTTGCCTGCTTCGACCACGAGGAAATCGGTTCGGGATCGACGACGGGTGCGGCCGGCCCCATCCTGGAGGACGTGCTAGTGCGCACCGCCACTGCGCTCGGTGCCACCGCCGACAGCATCCGCAGGATGTATGCGCGCTCGAGCTGCGTGTCCGCCGATGCCGCGCACTCCATTCATCCCAACTATCCCGAGCGCCACGATAGCGAAAACGCACCAGTCATGGGCATGGGTCCGGCACTGAAGGTCAACGCCAACCAACGTTATGCTTCCAATGCGGTCACCGAGGCTATGTGGTTGGCCGCCTGCGAACGCGCAGGTGTAAGCACTCAGGTCTTCGCCGGCAATAACTCGGTGCCCTGTGGCACCACCATCGGTCCGCTTACCGCCACGCGCCTAGGCATCGATACCGTCGATGTGGGTGTGCCGCTTTTGTCGATGCATTCCGCTCGCGAGCTTGCCCATATCCGCGATCTCTACCAGCTTGAACAGGTCTTGCATGAGTATTTGGTAGGGTAAACCCTTATGGCATATTCAGGTCCTTTCCAGCCCGGCGACCGCGTTCAGCTCACCGACCCCAAGCGCAGGCACGCCACCATCGTGCTCAAGCCCGGCGAGCTGTATCACACCCATAAGGGCATCATTAAGCATGACGACATCATCGGCGCCCACGAGGGCACCGTCGTGCGCTCGGAGCAAGGTTATGAGTACCTATGCTTCCGTCATCTGCTGGTCGATCACGTGCTGAGCATGCCGCGTGGTGCGGCCGTTATCTATCCAAAGGACTCCGCCCAGATACTTGTCGAAGGCGACATCTTCCCCGGCGCGCGCGTGCTGGAGGCCGGTGCCGGTTCGGGTGCGCTGTCGATGACGCTGCTGCGCGCGGTTGGTGAGAAGGGCACCGTGATCTCCTACGAGATTCGCGAGGACCACCTTGAGTTCGCCGAGAAGAATGTCGATGAGTTCTTCGGTGGCCGCCCCACCAACTGGGAACCGCACCTGGGGGACTTGCGGGAGGTCACCGTCGATGACATCGGAGGTCCGGTCGACCGCATCATCTTGGACATGCTGGAACCCTGGGAGTGCTTGGACACGGTTCGGAACCTGCTGATTCCCGGCGGTGTTTTCATGACGTATGTGGCAACGGTGCCTCAGCTGATGAAGGTGATGGAAGGCATTCGTGAGCAAAAGTGCTTCACCGAGCCGCGCGCGTGGGAGTCACTCGTGCGCGAGTGGCGCGTAGAAGGACTTGCTACCCGCCCGGAGCATCGCATGAATGCACACACCGCCTTCCTGGTCTGGGCCCGCCGGCTTTCCGATGGTGTGACCCCGCCGCGCCCGCAGCGTCGCGCCCGCAAGTAGAAGAAGGTTAGCCCCTTGACCACGGCGGTGGGCAAGTTGAGGGCGCGGGACCAAAGGCCACGATAAAGCGAGCACCGACCGGGATCAAAGCCAGTTTTTTCTTCCGTGCGTACCGTGGGTAATGGGACTTCGATTCCGTTCATCGCGGGGCTTGCCGACGTCCACCGCGCCCCTGTTCTCCAGGTTGCAGCAACGCGCGTCGTGGCCACGCACACTGCGTCGGCTCTCACCTATGTTTGAGCGATTTCGAAGGCGGCCTGTTGGCCTGGCCACAGGATGTCGAGATCCCCGCTCCTCACCTGCCATCATCATGCCGCGCGAGGGTGGTTTCCCACGTAAGCTCCATTTTTGAACATGGTTTAAGCCGGTTATTGGAAGGGCTTGGGCGCCTAGTCCTCGCGGTGTGCACCCACGCTAGGGCGCATGTGACGGTCACCGCGCCAGGGGCGCTAATGTGGACAGCATGGAAACCTCCCGTGATACCTTCGTTGATCCCGTAAATCAGGAAGCGGAGCTAGCTCGCCTCAAGCGCGTCGCCTCTGACCTGGCAACGCGGAACACTAAGCTCGCAGAGCTGCTTAAGGCTTCTCGGGACAAGCTTCAGGTTCTTTCCTTGCAGTTGGAAGAGATGGCGCAGCCTCCGTCGACCTACGGCACGTTCCTTGAGTTCTCCTCCGGCGGCAAGACGGCCGAGGTCTTTACCGCCGGACGAAAGATGCGTCTGATGATTTCCCCCTTGGTGGATCCGGCGCGTCTCGTACCTGGGGTGCAGGTTCGACTGGGGGAGGCAAGTCAGGTGGTTGAGGTCACCGATTTTGACTCCACGGGAAGTTTGGGCGTACTTACGGAAATGATCGGCACTGACCGTGCGCTCGTCACCGACCACAACGGTGAGGAACGCCTCGTGCGCCTGGCGCAGCCACTGCTCAAGGCGAAGTCCTTCGCCGGCGCGGGTATGGGAGCAACCCGCGGGAAGGCGCCGTCGCAACGCGCCCCACGGGCGGGCGATACCCTTCTTATTGATACCAAGGCCGGCTATGCCTTTGAGGTTATCCCCAAGACCGAGGTTGCCAAACTCGCTTTGGAGGAGATCCCCGATGTGACCTACTCCGATATCGGTGGCCTCGACGATCAGATCGAGCAGATCCAAGATGCAGTCGAGTTACCCTTCGCACACCCGGATCTCTACCGGGCGTACAACCTCAATCCGCCTAAGGGGGTGTTGCTCTACGGCCCGCCCGGGTGCGGAAAGACATTGATTGCCAAGGCGGTGGCTAATTCGCTGTCTACTCGCTTGGGGCATGGCGGCTCGAGTTATTTCATCAACGTCAAAGGGCCGGAGTTGCTCAATAAGTTTGTCGGTGAAACCGAGCGCCGCATTCGGCTGATTTTCGAGCGTGCGCGCGAGCTGGCGTCCGACGGCCGCCCAGTGATTATCTTCTTTGACGAGATGGAATCCATCTTCCGCACCCGCGGTTCTGGGGTAAGCTCCGACATGGAAACCACCGTGGTGCCGCAGCTTTTGACGGAGCTCGATGGCGTGGAGTCGATTTCCAATGTCATCGTCATTGGCGCGACCAACCGCGAGGAGCTCATCGATCCAGCGATTCTGCGCCCCGGGCGTTTGGATGTCAAGATCCGGGTGCAGCGCCCCAATGAAAAGGCCGCCCGCGACATTTTCGGGCTCTACCTCAACGATTCCGTGCCCTTGTTGGCGCCGGCGCAGGAGTTGATTTCGGCGGCCTGTGACGCCTTGTTTAGGGATAATCCCTACGTGGAGCTGCAGCTGGTCAACGGTTGCACCGAGGTCCTGCACTACCGTGATTTTGTCTCCGGTGCGATGATTGCCAACATCGTCGACCGGGCGAAAAAGAACGCGATCAAGCGCCACCTCAAAGGCGGCGAACAGGGGATTTCACGCCAGGACCTCATCGATGCCGTGGAGCTGGAAAACCGGGAGAACGAGGATCTGCCCAACACGGCAAACCCGGATGAGTGGAGCCGGATCGTCGGCCGCAGCGGGGTGCGGGTGTTAAGCGCGAGAGTGCTGGGGCACTCCTAGCAAAGACGAGCCCAGGCTCACACCTTGGAGAAAAGGCTCGGCAACGAGCTTTGATCTAATACAAGCGTGGGCAGGGCAAGTGAATACCGTTGGCAAAGTAATGAGCATGTTTGGAAGTGGAAAGGGCTTGGCTGTCGGGCGCTTGTAGAAAGGCCCCGGCAAGGTCAGGTGCAAAAATGAAGGGGAATTTCTCGTGAGCAGGTTTGTAGGAACCGAGACCGAATACGGCATCGCCACGCCAAGCAATCCGGTGTTGTCGCCGATTATCACCTCCACCCACGTGGTGGTGGCCTTCGGCGCGGCTGAACAGTGCGCCACGGGCGCGCGCTGGGACTTCGCCTCGGAGCACCCCTTGCGCGATACCCGCGGCTTTGATCTGCGCCGTTACCACACCGTCCCGGTGGTGGACCCCAATGCAATCGGCGTGGCCAACGTGGTTTTGACCAACGGTGGTCGCTACTACGTCGACCATGCGCACCCGGAGTATTCCGCACCCGAGACCACCAACGCCTTCGACGCGATGGTCTATGATCTCGCCGGCGACGTTGTGCTCAACAAGGCCCGCTCCGACGTGGAGGCGCTTTCTGCCCGGAATCACTCGGTGCTCGAGCACCACGATCCGTGCCCGCCGTTGAAGCTGTACAAGAACAACGTCGACGGCAAGGGTGCAAGCTACGGCAGCCACGAGAACTATTTCTATTCCCGTTCGGTCGACTTCGACACGATGGCGCAGGCGCTGATTCCCTTCTTCGTCACCCGTCAGGTGATCATCGGCGCGGGCCGGGTGGGCCGCGGCCAGCACGGCGAGCACCCGGGCTTCCAGATCAGCCAGCGCGCCGACTACATCGAGCAGGAGATCTCGCTGGAGACCACGCTCAACCGCGGCATCATTAACACCCGCGATGAGCCACACGCCGATGCCGAATCCTACGGGCGCCTGCACGTGATCATCGGCGATGCCAACATGTCGCACACTGCGATCCTGCTCAAGCTGGGCATGACCTCGTTGGTACTCGATGCCATAGAGGAAGGTGTGGACTTCACCGACCTTCAGCTCGCCCACGCCGTCGACGAGGTGCGCTTGGTGAGCTACGACCTTGATCTGGTCCACAAGCTGCAGCTCAAGGACGGCCGCAAGCTTCGCGCCAGCGAGATCTTGCGTCTCTACCGCGAGCGGGTCACCCCGCGCACAAGGGTCGATGAGGAGGTCCACCGGCTGTGGGGTGAGGTGCTTGACTTGCTCGAACAGGGACCGGCTGCCTGCGCCCATCTGCTCGACTGGTGTGCAAAGTACGCACTTATTAGGTCGTTTATGGCCAAGGGGTTGGGTATCGACGACGCGAAGATCAAGCTGGTGGATCTTCAATACGCCGACATCGATCCGGCAAAGAGCCTCTACCACGCGCTCGTGCGCAAGGGGAGGATGAGGACGCTGATTGGCCAGGAGGAGATCGAGCACGCCGCGTGGCACCCGCCGGCCGATACCCGCGCCTTTTTCCGCGGTCAGGTGGCCAGCCGTTTCGGCAACGATGTCGCTGCAGCCAGCTGGGAGTCGCTCGTGCTTTACGACGGCCAAAGGCGCCTGCGCCGCATCTCGCTGACCGATCTCGGGGCGTTGACCAAGGACCAGACTCAGCACCTGCTGGCAGAAGCGGACAGCGTCGACATGTTGTTGGACGCAGGTGCTTCGTTGCTGGCGCCCACCGAGGTCGGACTGCCGTAGGCTAAACAAGGCACGAACACGGTCCCCTCGCCGTGCAGTTGGTAGCCATCGTGCATCTCCCGCGTGGGCGAAGGCCAGCAACCGGAAGGCGTCGGCAAGCAAAAAACTGCAAACACGTGCACGCGGACAGACAGGCGAGGGCACGAGGCTTTTTCAATCTTTAATAGTTAAGGAGACGACAATGAGCGGAACTTCCCAGGTCAACGCCGGTGGCGGCAAGGACCACGACGAAATCATCGAACAGGGCGCCGCGGGACAGGCACAGATCAACACAGACGGCGTCGACGACCTGCTCGACGAGATCGACGGCCTGTTGGAGACCAACGCGGAGGAATTCGTGCGCTCCTACGTGCAGAAGGGTGGCCAGTAAAAGGTGGCCATCTTCACCCGTCGCATCATGGGGATCGAGACCGAGTACGGGATCACCTGCATGGATCGCTCCAACCGGAAACTCGGTGCCGACGAGATCGCCCGCTACATGTTCCGGCCGGTCATCGACACGTGGGGGAGTTCGAACATCTTCCACCCCAACGCCTCGCGCCTGTATCTGGATGTGGGCAGCCACCCGGAGGTAGCCACCGCCGAGTGCGATAGTCTCACGCAGCTGGTGGCCTATGACCGTGCGGGCGACGAAATCGTCGACGAGCTCGCGCGCACGGCGGAAGAAAGCCTCGCTAAAGAAGGCATCGA
Source organism: Corynebacterium sp. SCR221107 (assembly GCF_027886475.1). Taxonomy (NCBI): domain Bacteria; kingdom Bacillati; phylum Actinomycetota; class Actinomycetes; order Mycobacteriales; family Corynebacteriaceae; genus Corynebacterium; species Corynebacterium sp. SCR221107. The sequence goes on along the minus strand of NZ_CP115670.1, from coordinate 1,598,358 downwards.
CGGGCAGGTCTACCTTTTCAAAAACAACCTGGACTCCATCGGCAACAGCTACGGCTGCCACGAAAACTACCTGGTCGGACGCGAGGTCGTGCTCAAGAAGCTAGGCAAGCAGCTGCTGCCGTTTTTGATCACCCGCCAGCTCATCGCCGGCGCCGGGTGCATCAAGGACGGCAACTACCACCTCTCGCAGCGTGCCGACCACGTTTGGGAGGGCGTCTCCAGCGCCACAACGCGCTCGCGCCCGATCATCAATACCCGCGACGAACCGCACGCCGATTCGCACCTATATCGCAGGTTGCACGTCATCGTCGGCGACTCCAACCCTTCGCAGACCACCACCGCGCTCAAGGTCGGCTCCACGCTGCTGGTGCTAGAGATGATCGAGGCAGGAGTTGAGCTGCCGAATATCCAGCTCGCCAACGAGGTCGCCGCCATCCGCGAGATCTCCGGCGACCTATCTGGGCAGGTGCTGGTGCCGCTGGCCGAGCACGACCCCATGCCCGCGATCGCCATCCAGCGCGCGTATCTCGAGGCGGCGAAAACATGGCTGCACAAGCGCCCGGAGTCGGACCCGCACCTAGGCACGGGTACCACCAACGAGGAGATGGGCATCGTCGTGCAGCTGTGGGACAAGGTGGTCCAAGCGGTGGAAAACCAGGACTTCGCCTCCATCGCCGGCGACATCGACTGGGCCATCAAACTCAACCTTCTGCGCAGGTATCAGTCTCGCCTCGGGCTGGAATCCGATGACTTCAACCACCCGAAGCTTGCGCAGGTGGACCTGGCCTATCATGACATCCGTGCAGGCCGAGGCCTGTTCCGCGTGCTTGAGGCTAGGGGCTTGGTCAGCACCTGGGTAACCTACGATCAGGTAGAGGAAGCCAAGACACAGGCGCCGTCGACAACCCGGGCTGCACTGCGCGGAGCATTCCTGCGTGAGGCCAATAAGCTCAACGCCGCGATCGCGGTGGACTGGTTACGGTTGAAGGTGACCCGCCCGGAACCGCAGATTGTGGAGCTAGGCGACCCCTTTGCCTCCCACGACCGGCGGGTCGATGATTTGGTGGCCTATATGCGTGCCCACGCCGCCGGTACCGCGCTGTAGGCACGGAGGCGGCCTGGTAGGCGTCGGCACGCCTGCGGTGCACAAGAACGGCTAGATCGAAGGCACACCGGCAAGCCGCGGGCTTGCGCGGGGAAAGGAATGTTCAAGGTGGCAGGCAACAAAGGCGGCACCAGAGGCAATGCCCAGCTGGAGCGGCGCATCAACCTCACCTTTGCTTTCTTGCAGGCGGCAAAGTCTGGTAGCAGCGCGCTCACCGTCGCATGGATTGCCAGGAATATCCCGGGCTATAAGGACCTCGATCCTTCCTCGCCCGAGGAGCTGCGCGCGCTGGAAAAGCGCTTCGAACGCGACCGGGCCGCATTGATCCGCGCCGGGGTACCCATCGAATCAGTCGCGGTCGGCGGATCCGTGGGCTACCGGCTACCGATCGATCAATACGAGCTGCCCGAGGTGGAGTTCACCCCGGAGGAAGCCTCGGTGCTGGCGCTGGCCGGAAACATGGGTTTGGGCAGCGAGCTGGCCAGTTTCACCCGTTCCGGTTGGACGAAGATCGCCGCAACCGGCGTCGAGCGCGAACTTCGTGGCGGCCCGCAGCTGATTGCGGTCAATGACTGGGACACCCTGAGCGTGGATTTAATAGATACTGTGGTCAAGGCCTGCCTCGAGCACAGGCGCATCGGTTTTAGCTACACCAAGTCCTCTTCCTTCGAGCCGATCACCCGGTGGATGGATCCCTGGAAACTGGTGGGGCTGCGCGATGCCGTCTACCTCGTCGGCTATGACGTCGACAGAGAAGCCCCTAGGGTCTTTCGCTCCCGGCGCATCGCGGACGTGGAGATCCTCGACATGTCGGATCCGGAGGTGGCAGGCTATGGACCCTTCCACTATCCGGCACCGGACACCGATTTTCAAAAGATGGTGGAAACGCAGCTGCGGATAGGGCACAACGTCGTCGACGTCACCTTAACGGTCGACGATGGTTTCGCGCCTGAGATCACCAATAGGTCCGTCCCGCTTGGTGGCGGCCGCTACCGGCTCGAGGCCATCGAGAAGGACTGGATTGTTCGCCACACCCTGGCACACGCCCCACATGTGCGCGTTGAATCTCCGAAAGAGGTCATCGAGGAGATCACCGCACGGCTTCGAAAGGTTGCAGAATGAGCCGTCATTCTTCTTCGCCGCGTAAGGCAACAAAGTCCAGCACAGCCAATGAGAACATTGGCGACCTCGTGCGACTGCTCAACCTTTTGCCCTATTTTCAATCCCATCCGGGGCGCTCCATCATGGCGGCGGCGGCTGATCTGGGTCTTCCCATCGGCCAATTAAAGCAGGATCTTTTCCGCCTGTTGTGCTGTGGGCCAGGAATGTATCCGGATGAACTCGTGGATCTTGATGTGGACAACCGCGCCGTGCAGATCCTCGATTCTCAGGGGATGGACAAGCCTTTGCGTTTGACTTTGACCGAGGCGACGGCGTTGGTCATGGCCTTGGAGTACCTCGAGTCCGTGCCGGGGCTCGTCGATCGCGAGGCCGTTGTCAGCGCCGCGACGAAGTTGCGCGCGGTTATGGGCGACAACCTCGGGGCCGTGTTTGACACCGACTCCACCGGGCGGGATACGGTACCCGAGCCGAACGCGGAGGCGCTGGCCAAGGCCATGCGCGAAGGGCAGCAGATTCAGTTTCGCTATGCCAGCCAATCGTCCGGGGAGGTGGCGGTGCGCACGGTGAGCGTGCAGCGGCTGTTTACCCACAACACGCACGGCTACATGCATGCCCTCGATCACGACCGTGGGGAGATCCGGGTCTTTCGCCTTGACCGCATGCAGGATGTCACCCAATTGGAGGTCCCGGCGACCCGCGTTGAGCTGGAGCCCCTCGACGTCAACGATCCGTTTAATCTGCGGGAGGCAGCCACCCGCGCGGTGCTGCTTTTTGAGGAAGACTCCGCCTGGCTGGCCGATACTTTTCCCACCGCCGACGGATTTTGGAACGATGAGGACTTCTATGAGGTGGAGGTGCCCTTGATCTCGCGGGAGTGGCTAATCCGCTTTGCACTCGAAAACGCCGACCGAGTACGGGTGGTCTCGCCTGCGGACATTCCAGCCGAGATCCGCCGACGCGCTGAGATCGCAATTCAGGCGTATGATGGCCGAGAAGCAGAGAGCTTATAAGTGGGCGCCACTAAACGCGTGCTGTCTCGTGCCCAAGGCGCTTCACCCATGTACATAATGAGGGTCGCGCTTATGTTTCGCGGACCCAAGCCGATAAGATCGGCAGTGCTAGCCAAATCGTGGTTTAGTGCTGCTTCTTCCTGAAAGGATCTACTATGTCACTTCCCGGCGGTTGGGAACTTGTCCTCATCATTGCAGTTATCGTGCTCCTGTTCGGTGCCAAGAAGCTGCCTGATGCCGCACGTTCGCTGGGTCGCTCCATGCGCATTTTCAAGTCCGAAATCAAGGAGATGAATAACGACGATCAGCCGCAGGCTCAGGCCCAGCCACAGCAGCAGATCACCAACGGTGGCGTCCAGGCTCCGAACCCGGCTGCAGCCCCCATCCAAAATCTGCAGGAGCAGCCTAACAACGGCCAGCAGTAATGAAGCGGGTGTGGGAAGGGGACTTGGTCGCTGATGAGCAGTCAAACACATACCCGTGCCACTAGGCGCAAAAAGCGCCCGGATGACGGGACGATGGCGCTGGTCGAGCACCTCAAGGAGCTGCGGCGCCGCGTCATCGTCTGCGTGGTGGCATTATCGGTCGGTGCAGTCATCGGATATATCTGGTACCAGAACTCCTTCTTCGGCATCCCCAGTCTGGGCAATATCCTGCGCGAGCCTTATTGCAAGCTCCCGGAGGAGTCCCGGGCTATTTACGGAAGCGACGGGGAGTGCCGTCTGCTGGCGACCTCGCCGTTCGAAATGTTCTTGCTGCGCCTGAAGGTGGGTGCTTTGGCTGGTTCCGTTCTGGCCTCGCCGATCTGGTTACAGCAAATCTGGGGATTCATCACCCCTGGCCTGCTCAAAAAAGAGCGCCGCTGGACCTTGGGCTTTGTCTCTACAGCAGTCGCCCTGTTTGTTGCGGGCGCCGTGCTGGCCTACTTCGTCTTGGCCTACGGGTTGAGTTTCCTGCTCACGATTGGTGATCAGTCCCAGGTCGCAGCACTGACGGGTGAGCGCTACTTCAGCTTCATCCTCACCCTTATCTTCGTCTTCGGCGTCAGCTTCGAGGTTCCCTTGTTCCTCGTCGCGTTGAACCTCGTAGGGGTCTTACCCTATGAGGCCATCAAGGGCCGCCGCGATATCATCTGGGTCTTCCTCGCCGTCTTCGCCGCGGTGATGACCCCTGGCCAAGATCCATTCTCCATGACCGCCCTGGGTGTGGCACTGGCGCTGTTGGTCGAGATCGCCCTGCAGGTCATGCGCCTGCATGACAAGCGAGTCGAAAACGCCCGTCCCGATTGGCTCGACGTTGATGATGAATCCTCCTCGGCCCTCGACACCGCCCCCGGTGGGGTCGACGCCCCGCAACCAGTTGGACCCGCGGGCAGCATCGATGGCCCGAATTCCAGCTCTGGGCCCAGTGCGATCTCGGGGCCGAGCTCCATCTCACCACCTTCGCGCATTTATCCAACGCAGCCTGCCAACGATCCGGGCTTTGATCCTTTCGATGACGTGATCTAGTACCGCAGGCATAACTCACAATGGCGTGCCTGAACGCAAGCGCCACCTTGTCACCGGGCGGGTACCACCGAGGTACCTGCCCGGTTTTGTTGTGAAAACGGCTCGTGGAATCCCCAGTTGTGGCCCCAAGGTGTTAACTGGCGCTTGTTTTACTAGCCTTGAATCCATGACTGACTCTTATGCCACGCACCTTGACTATTTCATCGCCCAGCAAAAATTTGGGCTCGATGATTTCCAGATCCAAGGGTGCCAGGCGGTAGAGCGGGGCCATGGAGTATTAGTGTGCGCGCCCACCGGAGCGGGAAAGACCATCGTCGGCGAGTTCGCCGTCTCGCTGGCGTTGTCACGCGGCACGAAGTGCTTCTACACCACACCCATCAAGGCCTTGAGCAATCAGAAGTACCACGACCTGTGCCACCAGCACGGTGAGGACAACGTCGGACTGCTCACCGGCGATGTCTCCATCAATCATGACGCCGACGTGGTGGTCATGACCACCGAGGTGCTGCGCAACATGATCTACGCCGAGTCGGGCGCGCTCGACCGACTCTCTCACGTGGTGATGGACGAGGTTCACTTTCTTGCCGACAAGTCCCGCGGCGCCGTGTGGGAGGAGGCTATTTTGGGCCTCGACGATTCGGTCAGCGTGATTGGCTTGTCGGCCACCGTCAGCAATGCCGAGGAGTTCGGCCAGTGGCTGCAGTCGGTGCGCGGCGACACCGAGGTGATCGTTACCGATCATCGCCCGGTCCCGCTGGACCAGTGGATGCTCGTCGGCAAGCAACTACACCCCTTGTTCGAACCGGGTGATATCACTGTCAACCGCACGCTCGAGGCACACATCGAGCGCCTCGAGCAGGGCCGCTACGGGGGCTCGGATTGGTCCATGCATAAAGCCAAGCCCTTCCGGCGCGAAGCGGGCAGGCTCCCGGCGCGCGCCACCCATCATGACAAGCGTCAGATTCTTGGCCGCCCAGAGGTCATCTCCTTGCTCAAGGAGCACGAGATGCTGCCCGCGATCACGTTTATCTTCTCCCGATCCGGCTGCGACGGGGCGATGTATCAATGTATGCGCTCGCGGCTGGTGCTCACCTCCCAGGCCGAGGCCGAGGAGATTGGCCGCATCGTTGACCGGGGCGTCGAGGGCATTCCGCCGGAGGACCTTAAGGTGCTGGACTTCGCCCGGTGGAAGGCGGGCCTGCAGCGCGGGTTTGCCGCCCACCACGCGGGCATGTTACCTGCGTTCCGCCACATCGTGGAGGAGCTTTTCACCAAAGGGCTGGTCCGTGCCGTCTTCGCCACCGAGACCCTGGCCCTGGGCATCAACATGCCCGCGCGCACGGTAGTGCTGGAGAAACTGGTTAAGTACAACGGGGAGGCTCACGTGGATCTCACCCCAGGCCAGTACACCCAGCTGACCGGCCGTGCGGGACGGCGCGGCATTGACACGATGGGCAACGCCGTGGTGCTCTGGCAGCCGGCGGTGGACCCCTCGGCGGTGGCAGGCCTTGCCTCCACGCGCACCTATCCGCTGGTCTCGACCTTCGCGCCGGGCTACAACATGGCCGTCAACCTCGTGGGCACCATCGGCTTCGAACCGGCGCACAGGTTGCTGGATCAGTCTTTTGCCCAGTACCAGGCGGATGCCTCCATCGTCGGCGAGGTGCGCGCGGTGGCCAAAGCGGAAAAAGACGCCGAGGTCATCCGGGGACAATTGCAGAGATTGCTTGAGGCCTCGAATCCCGCGAGCGAGGATCCCTTGGCCGATATCGAGTCCTACGTGGCCTTGCGCCGGGAACTGAGCGATGAGGAGCGTCGTTCGAAACGGTTGTCCATCGAGCAGCGGGAAAAGGAAGTGGTCTCCGTCCTCGCCCGGCTGCGCCTGGGCGATGTCGTGGCCTTGCCCGGGAAGAAGCGGCCTATCCTCGCGGTGGTGATCCAGCAGGCGGGTAACAATCACGATCCGCGCCCGTGGTTTACGTTTGAGACCGGTTGGTCTGGCAGATTGGGTGCCGATCAGGTGGGCATGCCCCCGCAGCAGGTGGGTACGATGCGTATTCCTCGTGCCGCGATCGCCCACCCCCGCAAGAATTCCGGGCTGGTGGTGCAGCAGTTTGATCGCGCTGACTATCCGCGCCCGAAGAAAATGCGCCACCAGCCGCGCCACCGCACCAACGCCACGATTGCGCAGCTGCGTTCTGATATTCGCACCCATCCGGTGCATTCGTGGGCTGACCGGGAGGATCTGGTCCGCGTGGGAGAGCAACTTCTGCGCGCCCAACGCAAGGTTGATGGGCTCAAAGCTACCATCAGCGCCGCTACCGACACGTTGGGCAAGACCTTTGACCGCATCTTGCGGTTGCTCGGCGAATACGACTATGTGGAGTATGAAGGTGAGATCCCACAGGTCACCGACGAAGGACAGCGCCTTGCCAAAATTCACTCCGAGTGCGACCTACTCGTTGCCCAGTGTCTCAAGCGCGGTATCTGGGACAACCTCGATCCGGCCGAGCTCGCCGGGGTGGTGAGTATGTGCACCTTCGAGAACCGACGTGAGACCAAGGGCAGCCCGGAAGGCGCTACCGACGCGATGGTCGATGCGATGAACGCCACTGTGCGTTTGTGGGAGGAGTTGAGCTTTGACGAGCGTCGCTACCGGCTGCCGGTGACCAAGTACCCGGAGGCGGGTTTCGCGTTGTCCATTCACCAATGGGCAGCCGGCGCCCCGCTTGGCTATTGCCTGGCAGCTGCCGCGGAGTCTGGCGCGGAGCTGACACCGGGCGACTTTGTGCGCCAGGCACGCCAGGTGATCGATCTTTTGGAACAGGTGCGTTCGACCGCCTATCAAGATGACACCCGCGATCGCGCCCGCCAAGCCATCGAGGCGATTCGCCGGGGAGTGGTTGCCATCGGCTCCTAGGCGATTGCTCACCGAAGCATCGCCGACCGAGGAATGTCGCCCGCGACAGGTGTTGTTTCTAGCTTTCTTGTGTGTTTATCGCTTTCGTCGTCTTCGATGTGCCCACGCTTCCTGCCCGTTTCCCGGCGCGGTGCTGGTGCTTGCCGACGTCTCTAGTGCGGCCACGCTCGCCGCCTGGGCGGTATTATTCACAGACATCCATCGATGCCGCCGCGAAATCTATCCGTCCAAGGACTCAAGCCTGCCAAGTACCTGCGCAATCGCTTCGCGGTGCGGGTAGATGCGGGCGATGACCGCGATCCCAACGTCGATTCCCCAGGGGTCATGAATCATCGACTGCACACCATAGGCGATCAGCCGTGGGGAAGTGTTCTCCCCTGCTGGCGGGGAAAGCCGAAGGATCGGACCCCCGGAATCACCGCGCACCACCTTAGGGTTCACATGCGTGAAGTAGGCATGCCGCACCCTCGTTGATAATCCCCGCGAGCCCGCCCATGGGAGGGGAAACAGGAGCCGACCGCGCCTGTGAACCAGTCGCTTCGCACCGAAACCATATTGGGCAAACCGCCTCCCAGGCAGGAGGCGAGCCCTGCCGTCACAGTCGAGCACCGGCACCTTCTCGGGTTGAATAAATACCGGCCGATCCAACTTCAGGATGGCGATGTCGGTGGCAGGAACCCGCGCGTAGCAGGTCGAATAGTAATACTTACCCCCGATGCGCACAGAAATGCGTTCCGCATGGTGTTCCGTATCCTCGTGAGGAATCGGTTCCGGCCGCAGTGCCAGTGCAGCGCGGCTGGAATCCATATCCATTCTGTCGTCAGCGTTGTGGTGCGTGAAAAGCTCGCGCCACCAGCGCGTCATACCCGAACGGATCCGGCGCATGCCCACCCGAAACTGATCGTTGGGCGGCGGGCCAAAAAAGTGCGCCACCGTCATCACATAGCGGATCGGCATCTCCATCAAGTGACCACCCGCCGTATCGCACCCTGTGTTATCGCATTCGGGCAGAGCGAAGAGGAACCCGGAGCAGGTCATCCCACGCGGTGAACGAAGCGACGCCATGAAGGCGCCGGCCTCATCGTGGGGCCATGCGCCGTGTGAGGCGGTGTCGGTATATCCCATGCAATCTCGTTTCCCCGTGGTGTCACCCCGCCAAGCGAGGAGCAAAATAGGCGGCGGACATAGTGAGGTGTCAGCTTGTCGTATCATCCACGATGTGGGCCGGCCCGCGAGGGGAGGTGCGTGAGCAGTACAAACCCACCGCACCCGGATGATCCCGCAGGACCCATCGTTGTCCCATCCTAGTTGGCCTATGCTTGAAAGCTATGCGAAGCTTTTCCACCACCGTGTACGCCAACCGCATTCAGCAGGCGCAACGCCTGTGCGAGAGCAAGAAGCTCGACGGAGTTATCATCGGCACCGGCGCACAGCTTGCCTATCTTACTGGCTCCTGGGCCAGCACTCATGAGCGACTGACCGCGCTCGTCATTCCCGCCACGGGCGCGCCTCGTTTCATCCTTCCGCAGGTTGATCGCGCAAGCCTCACGCACTCGCCACTAGGCAGCCTCGACCTTGATTTCTACGGCTGGGTCGACGGCGACAACCCCTATGAAATTGCGGCGGCTGCGTTCGTCGGCAAGCATGATGTGACCATCGGCGTGGGCTCCGATCTGAGCGCGCACCACCTGCTCACGCTTCAGGCGCTGCTGCCAGGTGCCACCTTCGCGCTGGCAACCTCCGTGCTGGCGGAGATGTTCGTGGCCAAAGACCCCGCCGAAATTGCTGAACTCGAGCGCGCGGGTAAAGCCATCGACCGCGTCCACGCGCAGGTGCCCGCGCTGCTGCAGGCAGGACGCACCGAACGCGAGGTCGCAGCCGACATCGAAAGGCTCATCCTCTCAGAACACGAGCTCGTTGACTTCATCATCGTCGGCTCCCAAGCAAACGGCGCCAACCCGCATCACGACTACTCGGATCGCGTGCTTGAAACCGGCGACATGGTTGTCGTTGACATCGGAGGCAGCCTCGATACCGGCTACCACTCGGACTGCACCCGCACCTATTGCGTCGGCGGCCCCAACGCGCTGGCCGGAAACCCCCACGCCGCGCTAGCCAAGGACCTCTACGACGTGCTCTTCGAGGCCCAACAAGCCGCCGTGGACGCCGTGCGCCCAGGGGCTCGCGCCGAAGACATCGACCGCGCCGCCCGGGAGATCATTCAACGGGCAGGCTATGGCGATGATTTCATCCACCGCACCGGCCACGGCATTGGGCTTTCCACCCACGAAGAACCCTTCATCATCGAAGGAAACGCCCTCGTGCTCGAAGAAGGCATGGCCTTTTCCGTGGAGCCGGGCATCTACATCGAAGGCAAGGTCGGCGCCCGCATCGAGGACATCGTCGTGGTCACCGCCACCGGCTGCAGGCAGCTCAACAACCAGCCGAGGAACCTCCTGTAATGGCGGCAACCACCAATGCGCAGCCCTTCGACGACACCATTCCCACCGTGCTGCTGTTGGGCGCCACCTCAGACATCGGCGGCGAGCTTGTCGCCCGTTTGTGCCAGGGGAAAAGGGTCGTGCTGGCCGCGCGCCGGGTCGATGCGCTCGCCCCGCTAGAAGGCACGCTTATGGCGCAAGGGGCCATTTCGGTGGTCAAGCATCACTTCGACGCAACGACCGACATCGTCGCTACCGCCGAGGACGCAGTCAACCCAGCAACCGGGCTGCGCGGAATTGTCGAAGGCATTGCCAACCTCGAGTGCGCCATCGTGGCGTTTGGCATCCTCGGCGACCAAACGCTTGCGGAGCATTCCGAAGCACACGCTTATGAGATAGCCCACGTCGACTACGCGCTCCAGGTCGCGGCGCTGACGGTGCTCGCCGACGCCGCCTTGAAACAGCCCCAGCCTGCGACACTGGTGGCCTTTTCCTCGATCGCCGGCTGGCGTGCCCGTAAGGCCAACTACGTCTACGGCTCTACCAAGGCCGGGCTGGATGCGTTTTGTCAGGGGCTTGCCGATCGCCTCCACGGCACGAACGTGCGCCTGATTACTGCCCGGCCGGGTTTCGTCATCGGGTCTATGACGCAGGGAATGAAGCCTGCACCTTTGTCATCGACGCCGGCGCAGGTCGCCGACGCAATCGCAGCCGCCATCGCGGGCTCCGACAAGCCGGGGCTACCTAGCTCGAGGAAGGCATCGGTGACCCTGTGGATTCCTCGTCGCCTGCAGGTGCTGGCGTGGGTGATGAAGCTGGTCCCGCGGCCGGTGTGGCGGATGATGCCTCGATAATTAAGTCACACTAGAATATCCACTCATGACCCCACCTGCAGCATCTTCGGCATCACAGGCAACTTCGGTATTGCGCACCGTCGACGGGCACGATGTGGCCGGCCAAGATTTCGTTGCGATCGTGGGAATCGGCGCCGGGGGCTTTATCGACCTTTCCCACCCGGCACAAAAGGCCCTTATCCGAGCCGAGGTCATCGTCGGTTCGTGGCGGCAGCTCAACCTGCTGCCGGAGGACCTTCATGCCGAGCGCCGACCGTGGCCCTCGCCGCTGGTACCGGCCATTCGTCCTCTTTTCGATGAGCTCGAGGGACGCCGCATCGCGGTGCTTGCCTCGGGGGATCCGATGTTCCACGGCATCGGTACCACGCTGACTCGCATGCTTCCGGAGATCGACTTCGAGGTGTACCCGCAGCCGTCCAGTGCCTCTCTGGCGTGCGCCCGCCTGCACTGGCCAGTGGATGCCACCCCCGTGCATTCCCTCGTCACCAATCCGCTGAGTTGTTTACACACAGCCATCGATTCAGGCGAGCGCTTCCTCGTGCTCGGCAGAAATGAGAATTCCCCCGGCGAGATCTGCGCGCTCTTATCGGAACGCGGCAATGGGAAGGCGAAGGTGTGGGTCTTATCCGATCTCGGCGGCCCGCAAGAACAGGTGGTGGAAACCACGGCGGATGCACCCCCTAAGCCTGCGAGCACCCTTAATGTCATCGCCGTGGAACCAGTCACGGCCGGGCAGTCGCTGGTGCCCGGACTTGCCGACGACAACTACCTCACGGATGGCCAGTTAACCAAGCAGCATATCCGTGCGCTGTCGGTGGCAGCGCTTCGCCCACGCAACACCGATACGCTCTGGGACATCGGCGGCGGTTCCGGCTCCATCGCCATCGAATTTCTCCGGGCGACCACCCGTTCACGGGCAATCTGTTTTGAATCCCACCCCACACGCGCGCAGACGATTCACGATAACGCCACCCGGCTGGGCGTTGTCTCACGCTTGGCCGTGCAAAAGGGTGCACCGGAGTCCTTCGGATCCGTACCAGATACCCCGGATGTCATCTTCATCGGCGGTGGTCTTACGCATCCCGGGGTATTCGAGCAGGCCTGGGAGCGTCTCAAGCCCGGCGGGCGGCTCGTGGCCAATGCCGTAACGATCGAATCGGAGCACATGCTCATCGAGCTTTGGCGCACACATGGCGGCAACCTGGCGCGCTTTGAGATCTCCAATCAGTACCAGATCGGCTCCTTCCACGCCTTTAAGCCCGCACTGCCTGTGACGCAATGGGCGGTGACCAAACCTGCCGGGCCGCGCAGCTAGAAACGGCCACGTTGCGAGCCATTCCCTACGCCCATGTGGCGAAGACACCGCATGCGTCATGCAGGGTAGGTCGTAGGCAGCGCGTTGCTTGCTTGTTTCAAGCTTGTGCTTTCCGACGCCTACGGTTTCGCCACCGCAACGATCTCGTGTGCATAGAGCGCACACAGTGCTGATAAGAATTAGTATCAATTAACCAGTAGCAAAAAGGACGACCTTCATGACCGTGTACTTCATTGGCGCCGGCCCCGGCGCTGAGGATCTGTTGACTCTTCGTGCCGACCGCCTCATCCGCCGCTGCCCGGTGTGCCTCTATGCGGGTTCCATCGTCCCGCCGGAGGTCTTGGAAAACACCCCGGAAGGGGCCACCGTCATCAACACCGCCCGCATGCCTTTGGATGAAATTACCAAGGTGATTCAGCAGGCAACCGAGGAAGGCAAGGATGTTGCCCGCCTCCACTCGGGCGATCCAAGCATCTACTCCGCTGTAGCTGAGCAGGCCCGCAGGCTCGTGGAACTGGGCATTGACTATGAGATCGTGCCAGGTGTGGCCTCCTTTAGCGCCGCCGCCGCGGTGTTGGGCCATGAGCTCACCGTCCCCACGGTGGGGCAGACCGTGATCCTCACCCGCGTGTCTGGGCGTGCCTCCGCCATGCCGGAAGGTGAAGACCTAGCCACCTTGGGTGCATCGAGGGCGACACTGGTCATCCACCTCGCCGCCCACGACATCGACCGGGTTGTCGAGGAGCTGCAACCGAATTATGGCAAGGAGTGTCCGGTTGCGGTGGTGGCCTATGCCTCCCGCCCCGAGCAGCAGGTCGTGCGCGGCACGCTGGTCGATATCGCAAGCAAGGTCAAAGAAGCTGGCATCACCCGTACCGCGGTGATTATCGTCGGCAATGTCCTGGGCGCCGAGGGCTTCCCAGATTCCTTCCTGTATTCCGATGATCGCCCCCGTGATGAGCATGGAAGGACGATTCCGTGCGCGCACTGATCCTCGGCGGCACGGGCGAGGCCCGGGCCGTGGCCAAGCTCTTGGTGGATTCAGGCTGGCATGTCACCAGCTCGCTGGCGGGTCGGGTGTCCAATCCGGCGTTGCCGGTCGGCGAGGTTCGCATCGGTGGCTTCGGCGGCCCGGCGGGCTTGGTGACTTGGTTAATCGACAATGGGGTAGAAGTCGTGATAGATGCTACCCATCCCTTTGCCGAGCGCATCAGCCTATCGGCCTCAGAGGCAACCCGCGCCACCGGAATTCCGCTGATCGCGTTGCACCGCCCCGCATGGCAGCCACAGCCGCGGGACAAGTGGATTCCGGTGGCTTCCATGGAAGAAGCCGCACGAGTCGCCGCCCGCGATTTCCATCACGTGTTTGTGACCATCGGCCGCCAGCAGCTGGCGCCTTTCGCCGCTGACCCGCACAACCTGTATGTCATCCGCACCGTGGAACCGCCCGAGGTCCCTTTGCCGCCACGCCACCGGCTTGTTCAATCGCGGGGGCCATTTACGGTAGATGATGAGAAAAAGCTCATGCGTGATAATCAGATCGACTGCGTGGTCACGAAGAATTCCGGGGGCGCGATGACCCAGGCCAAGCTCACGGCCGCACGGGAGCTGGGAATTCCGGTGATCATGGTGCAGCGACCAGCGCTCCCACAGGTCACCTTTGAGGCCCACACGCCTGAAGAGGTGATGGAGCTTGTTTCACGGCTGTAACGGAAAGACAGCTCGAAGCAACCATTTTTTGCAGGCAAATGCCTAAAGCCACCGCAAGCAACGACATTGCTTGCGGTGGCTTCAGTCTTGGTGCCGATTGCTCACGCAGGCTCGCAGGAATTGGGCCGGAATACCTACCCGGTCTTCCTGCTGTGGTGGACTAGCCTGAGGGGTTGATTATACGCGGAAGATATTGAAGATCAGGGTGCGAATCGTGCCCAGCGAGGCCAAGAAGAACAGGAGGTTGCCAAGGGTGATGTTGTTCTCGGAGCCTTCCTCCGAAGAGGTGACAGAAACCGAGCTCAGTTCCGAGGAGGACTCGCTGGATGCCAGCGAGTCGGATTGCGCATATGCGGGAGCAACGGCGCCACAGGTGACTGCGGTTGCGACACCGACAGCAACGATCCGACGGGACAAGACGCGAACCTTGGACTTCATCATTGGCAAAAATCTCCTTGTATTGTTTCTTCGGTCGTCTCACAGGCGAGCATCGCAGCAGACGCCGTCAATGCCACTTAAGTAATACAACGTAAATGTGGTCTATAACGTTACGCAACTTCTTCTCGCGGAAAAGAAATACGAGGTTTAACTCGGCATAATCCTTGAGGCCGTTTACCGACTTGTGACACGAAAGTTGCTTTGGTGCTTAGTCCTTTCTACAGGCCACGTCAGATTCGTCCTACGAGTATGAAGGCGTGGAATATGCGAAACAAGTTCAAACGAACGGAGCAACCACCACTTCGTCGGGGTGCTCATCACCCAAGGGATCAGGTACCTCCGCCGGTGCGGGGGGTTGGGGGTTCTTCTCCAATGCCTGGATCTTGTTCCGCGGGGGCTGGGGGTGGGATTTGTTCCGCAGGACCTTCTCCGATGAACGGGGTTTGTTGTGAAGGTGCTGGTTGCTCCACCTCAGGGAGGATTGCAGCAGGTGCTGGTGGGGCAGGGGGCGGGGAAGTCGGCGCGATTTCGGCGGTGCGGCCTGTGGCTCCTGTTTCGCCCCTGGCCGCAAGACGATCGAAGGCAGCTGCGATGACCTCGGCCATCAGTGGAATCCCGGCGAAGTCGGGATGAACACCATCGGCCTGGAGCTTGTCCGGGTTCCCTCGTGCCACAGACTCCCAGTCAGCAACCTCGACATTCGGATATTTGTCGGTGATGGCTTGCAGTTGCTGGGTCAGCTGTGGTTCCCAACCAGCGCCGAAAGAGTTCACCAAGACCACTGTGCGACCGTGTTGAATGCGATCGATGAGTCCCTCGACAGGGACCGGGTCTTGGATACCCCAGTTGGTTCCAAGCATGAAAACAACTGCGCGCCTGATCGCACTCTGGGCGTTGAGCGCGTCGGCGATGGGGATGACATCTTCCCACCTGCGATTTGACTCAGCATCCATGTGCAGACCTGGCCAGCGCTCGACGAGACCATCGACCGAGGTCACGGCCATCGAATCGCCGAAGATGGTTAACTCCTCCCCGCGCGGCGGGGTGTAATCGACCTCACGCGTACTGGGATCACCGTGGGATTGCGTTGCCGTGTCTGGCGTGGGATTAGCGGTGGGTTTGAGCGCTGCCACTTGGGATGCTTCAGCCTGGATCGCTGCCTCTACCGACGTCATGTCGGGGGCAGTGACGGCAGCTACAGTAGTCGCACCCATACCCAGGCAGGTTACAGCGGCCCCCACCTGGACCAGCCGATTCGACGGCAATTGGCTGCGCCACGAGCCCAATGTGGCACGGATGCCTTCCCGGCGCATGGGGGTTTCTACAATGCGCAAGGAGGCCTCGGAAAGACCAAGGGTCACCGCGATCGCGACAATCTGGACAATGAATCCACCCAAGGAACCGGGCGAGGTCGGTACTACGACATCCAGCAGCAAGATAACTGGCCAGTGCCAAATGTAGATGCCATACGAGCGCTCACCGATCCACCGCAAGAAAGACAGGTCGAGGATGCGCGTGTAACGGCTGGGACCGCTTAGGATCCCCGCGATGGCCATGCCCGAGGCTAACGAGGCCAAACCTAATCCGCCGTAGAAGGTAACAGGCTGCGCTTCCCCTAGCAGGAAGAAAAGGATGAAGAGGATTCCAATACCGCTGGCACCAATGAGGGAACCGAATTGGCGCCACCACCGGGTCCCGAACAATCCGGCGTCGAAGCGGGAAAACTCAAAAGCGATGGCTACTCCGAGCATGAGGCCGAAAAGATGCGTGTCCGTGCCATAGTAGACGCGGGTGGCATCGCCGGAGGGATCATAAACAAGGGCCATTCTCAGCGCCGAGGCGAGCGCAATAATCACGGCAATACAAGCGCGCAGGCGTGGAGCGGGAACTAACCTCATCGATAACAGAAACAGCAGTGGCCAGAAGAGATAGAACTGTTCTTCCACAGCTAGTGACCAAAAAGGGGAAAACAACTGCGGCACGCGTGAATCAAAGTAAGAGGAGCCAGCAGCGATCTCGAGCCAATTGGAAGTAAAAGTTGCCGTACCAAGCAGCTGGCGGCCGATCCCATAAAGGAGATCTCTCGCATTGTCATGAAAAAGCGAAAGAAGCCACGTCACGCTCACCGAGGTCAACACGGTGACAACCAGGGCGGGGATGAGGCGACGAATGCGGCGTTGCCAAAAAGCGACAAGGTCCACCGCGCCCGTTTTGTTGAATTCGCGTATAAGCAGCGTGGTAATGAGGAAACCCGAGACGACAAAGAAGACGTCCACACCGATGAAGCCTCCGGGGACAAGCTCCGGATCGAGGTGAAAGGCGAGGACAGCGCCCACGGCCAAAGCACGCAACCCGTCGAGGCCGTCAATGCGGCCGCGGCGAAAGGCGACCGGTGTGGTCCTTTTATCCATCACGACTGCTCTATGCATGAGCGGAGCCTAACACGCCAAACGTCGATAAACCGGCAGCTCGCACAGTTTCTTTTCAATCACGTGAAAATCAGCCCCACCTTGTTACACCTATGATTGACAACCCGCAGCGGAAATGCCCGCGCACCTAAAACCCCAAAAAACCCTCCTCGCACCCTCTTGATAAGGAAAACAGTTTCAGAGTCAGCAAAGTAAACGCCGGCTCACACCACCGCATGGAGCAGGACACCGTGGCGTCGGAAAGCAATCACGAAAAATTATCTAGCCGCGCCGAGTAGAAAGCGCCGGCGAAGGCACGCGGCGTGAGAAAAACAACCTCAATCACGGTGACGAACACTCGTCGAGGCGGTCGAAAATAAGGGGGAGGCCTTTCCTGGAGCACGACGATTCGGGCGCATTGGTGGGATTGCTGCCCGGGCATGTTGTGCCCAGACATGCAAAACCCCAGCCCGGCCGGCCGTTGTCGGTGTGAACTGTGGCCTTTGCCAAGCTGGGATAATAACAGCACGCTTTAGGCGCTACTTTTCATATCGGCGGGAGGTAAAAACGCGGGTGCCATTGGCGGGGGAGTCATACGCGCGCGTCGTGGAGGCGCCCATGATGACCATCGTGCGCATATCCACGATCTCCGGATCGAAATCCGCCAGGGTGGTGATGGTGACGTTCTCCTTGTCGGAACCGACCGCGCGGGCAACGATCACCGGGGTCTCAGGAGCCTGATACTCGGCGACGATCTCAGCAAGCTTGGCAATCTGCCAGCGACGTTCCTTGGAAGCGGGATTGTAGACGGCAAACGCCATATCGGCTGCAGCGAGTGCGCGAACCCGCTTTTCCACCATCTCAAAGGGCTTGAGCCGATCGGACAACGAGATCATGCCAAAGTCATGGCCGAGCGGAGCACCGACTCGCGAGGCGACCGCCTGAGCGGCGGTCATACCCGGAATCACGCGCACCGGAACATCACGCCAGGCATCATCATCGGCGGTTTCTAGTACCGCCGCCGCCATCGCGAACACACCGGGATCACCAGAGGAAACCACCGCAACGCGACGACCGCGCTTGGCCAGATCCAAAGCCATCGCGGCACGCTGCGCCTCCACCTTGTTATCGCTTAAGTGACGGCGCTGACCAGGCCGGGACGGCACGCGATTGACATAGGTGGAGTAACCCACGATATCGGTCGCCGCGGCGAGCTCACGGGCCGATTCGGCGGTGGTCCAGCGATCCGCGCCGGGGCCAAGACCGACGACCACGACCTCTCCCATCGCAGCAGGTGCCGCCTCATCGGAACCCGCCTTTACGTCGGCGGTGCGAGAAGGCACAACCGCCACGGAGAAATAGGGGATGTCATCCGCACTCGCCTCATTAAGGGGCACATAGCGCTGGTCATCCATTCCCACGCGAATGGCCACCATCGCGCGATCGGCAACACCAGCATCGATCATCGCGTTTTTGACCTTGTCAAAGTTTCGGCCGAGTTTCATCACCACGGCTGAGTCGCACATGCGCAGCGCGGCGGCCAATTCCGGCAGGCTCAGCGTGGCCGGAATGATCGATAACAGTTCGTCCTCCTCCGCCAAAGGCATTTGGATGAGGTCGGCTGCGGCCGTAACGGATGGGATGCCGGGGATGACGTCGGTGGGGAAGTCGTCGGCAAGCATGCGATGTAAGTGCTGGAAGGAGCTGTAGAGCATAGGATCACCCAATGCCAGCACGGCGACGGTGCGCCCGGCGTCAAGATGTGCGCGCAGACGGGCGGCTGCCTCGAGATAGAAATCGGCCATGGCCCCGGCATAGCCCCCGGGATGATCGGTAATCCCCGTGGTCACGGGGTATTCCAACAGCTCAAGGATCTGATCACCGCGGAAATGCTGCTCGGCGATGGCGCGTGCGGTCGAAGTGCCGTTGGGGCGAGCGTGGAAGGCAATGACGTCCGCGGCCGCAATCGCCGACACTGCTTTGAGCGTCAACAGCTCCGGATCGCCCGGGCCAACGCCGACGCCGATGAGACGGCCGGTCGCCCCGGTGGCATCGTTTGCGCTCACAGGATCTCCTTTTCGGTGGCTAGCGCGTTAATGGTGGCGCAGGTGATAGCGGAACCACCGCGGCGTCCATGCACGGTGATGAACTCGGTGCCTAAGGTGCCGGCAACATCAGCGAGGGCACGCTTGGATTCTGCAGCGCCAATAAAGCCCACCGGGATGCCCACGATCACCGCGGGGCGGGGGCGGGCGGGATCGGCCTCCAGCCAGTTGAGCAAGTGAAATAGGGCGGTTGGGGCATTGCCGATGGCAACGACGGCACCGTCGAGCTGATCGGCCCACAGTTCGACGGCCGCGGCGGTGCGGGTAGTTCCCAACTGCTTAGCAAGCTCGACGGTGCGTGGATCCTTGAGCAAGCAGACAACCTCGTTGTTAGCAGGCAGGCGATTGCGCGTGATACCGGAGGCGACCATGTTGACATCGCTGAGGATCGCAGCACCTGCATTCAACGCCGCGCGGGCTGCCGGTACTGCGTTGGCGGACATCTCAATATCTGTGGCAAGATCCGTCTGACCAGCAGCGTGAATCATGCGCACGGCCACCTGTGCTTGTTCGGCGTCGAAGGCCGATAGGTCGGATTCCTCCCGAATCATGGCGAAAGAACGCCGATAGATCTCGTTTCCGTCAGTGATGTAATCGAAGCTCATCGAGCATTGACCTCGTATTCCCCGTCGCCAGTTGCGACATACTCCGTGTGATGGGCAAGCGGGTGACCGCACCGGCGGTCGCACCCCGAAAAGTGTACTAAACCATCCGGAACCGACCCGCTTGAGACCAAGGAGGCGGCATCGTGCTGCGTGTGTGACAAGGACTTCGCGCACCCGGGCAGACCCGTGCAGGCGGTCACCCGCAGCCAAGGGGAGTTGGCGTCAAAAATGAGCCCCTGGGGTGCCAGCACCTTCACGATCGCGTCGGCATCGCCTTCGCGAAGGTCGTGGATGAGCAACGACGCCCATGGAGTAATCGTGACCGGGCGACCAATAGCGCCCAAGATTTCGGCGACGGTGGAGTTGAAAAAGCCAAACTTCAGGCCCGCACCCAGGCTCACAGGTCCATCATCTTCTTGCAGCCAGCCGATGGGGCGCGCGGGTGCCACCTGGCCTACCTCGGGTGCGGGAGCGGTGCCAAGGCCGTGGTTGTTGACGATCGTCTCGCAGATGAGGGCATGGGACTGCGGTGCTTCGTGGACACGCCAATGGTGCCCGCGCTGGGCCTGCCAGGTGGCAGCGGCCGTGGTCAAGACATCCGCGACCACATCGGAGTTGGGAATGATGATGTCGGTGAGCGCGCCACCGAGGATGAAGCGGAAATAGTCCTGCTCCTCAAACACTCCGAAATCAGGGTGCTGGGACAAAATATCGCCGGCACCTGAGTCGAGGCCGAACAACGTGCGCCCGGAAAGGCCAATAACCTCGGTGGAAGAGAGCAAGGACTGATCAAGCGCCTCGACGAGACCCCAGAGGTGAGTAGCCGTGGGGGAAGCAATGATATTGCGCAGCTTGTCGTGTTCCCGGGAGGGCAAGAAACCTGCCGCTTCCACCGCCTCGGCGAAAGCGGCGGCGTCGCGCACCCCCCGGAACTGCATGTTGCCGCGGGTCGTAACGTGGATGGTTCCGTTGCCGTGCTGCTTGGACAGCTGCGCGATAGGTGCCCAATCATCGGGGTGCACAACACCACCGGGGAAACGAACGCGGCCGATCAGGCCGTCTTCGGCCTTGTGCAGCTTTAAGGTGCCGGGGCACATGTCTTGGCGACTGCGGTCCGGGCGGGCGATAAGGACAGCGGCGTCCTGGGTCGCATCCACAATAGGTTGCGAGAAGAAACTGTCAGACATGTCTTTCGAGCTTAGTCCCCAATTTTTCACAAGGCGCCGATCGGAAAATCACGGCTCGCGTTTGTATTTTTTACAACCCACAAAGTGGGGAATAGACCCAGCACAATTCAGGGGTAGGTCTAGGATTGTGACGTTCGTCCTATGAAAAAAGAAGGTGACCATCACGTCCTCAGTTCAGTCCACGAGCGCTCGCTTGATCTCCTCCACATTTATCTTCGCCTGGCTGGTGAACTTCGCCCAATACATGGTCTTCTATCTCCTCGTGACCATCATGGCGTTGTACGCCGCCGAGCAATTCGGCGCCAACGACACCGAGGGTGGTTTTGCCTCCAGCGCATTCATCGTCGGCGCCACGATAGCGCGCCTGTTTTCGGGCATGCTTGTCGATGCCTTCGGCCGCAAGCGCTGCCTCGTGCTCTCCGCCATCATCGTTTCCTTAGCCTGCATCGCCTACGTCCCGGCGCATTCGCTGGTGTTATTGATCTTTGTGCGCATCGTTCACGGAGCCTTCTATGCGATCGCTTCCACCGCGGTCATGGCGGTCGCACAGTCGGTCATCCCCGCTCAGCGCCGCGCGGAGGGCACCGGCTATTTCGCGCTCGGTACCACGCTAGCGGCGGCCCTGGGGCCAGCGGCTGGCGTGGCGATTACCCGAAGCGTCGATTACGTGGCAGTGTTCGAGCTCGTTACCGCCCTGTCGGTGATCGCCATCATCCTGGCGTTCTTCCTGCGGGTGCCGGAGGAAGAACATCGGGGCACCCGGCACGGTCTACGCTCGATGATTCACCCGCATGCGGCACCGATCGGTGTGTTCATGCTGCTGGTGGGCGTGGGCTATTCCGGAGTGATTACCTACATCAACGCCTATTCTCGTGATTATGGGCTGGAGACGGGTGCGGGATTGTTTTTCATCGCCTATGCAGCGATTTCCTTGATCATGCGCCTTTTCCTCGGCCGCCTCCAAGACCGCAACGGCGACAACTTGGTTGTGTACTCTGCGGTGGTCACCTTCGCCATCGGCCTCGGTCTGCTCGCCGGGGCGACGAGCGACTGGGTGGTCGTGGTCGCAGGTTTGTTTGTCGGTATCGGCTATGGGTCGCTCGTACCAGCCTCGCAGGCTATCGCGGTGCGCTTGGTTCCCACGACGGAAATGGGCGCGGGGATTTCCACCTTATATCTGCTGCTCGATGTCGGCGTTGGTTTCGGCCCCATTGCCCTGGGAGTACTCATTTCGGCTAGTGATTACCGGACTATGTATTGGGTGCTCACAGCGGTGGTCATCGCCTCCGGGGTGGTTTATCTCCTCGTCCACGGGCGTAGTGACAACGCCACAGCGCAGGCACCTGAGGTGATCCTCGAAGCCCATGAGCAGCAACCGGCAGAAACTCCCGACATGGTGGTGACAGATACGCCCGTCTCACAGGAGGGTGTGGCGCGCAAGAAGGATAGGGGGTTGGATAGCGAGTAAGGGCCACGGGTGGGCTTGAGGCTTAAGGATTCTCGCATCTAGGTCTGGTGAAAAGGGGTTCGCTCGTCGTGGATGAGTTCCTTTTGTCTTTGGAGCCAAAAGGTAAGTGGGCTGGCTCAGGTAAGGTAGGTTGGGCTAAGAAAGGCGCCGTGCTGCAAGCGCAAGCACAAATCCTTCTCGCTCATCCGCGAGGTGAATCCGGTGAAAGCCCGGGCGGTCGCGCCACTGTCACAGCCAGACCTTCTCGCGGACATTGTTTCCTTTCCCACGCGGGCGCGCTTCCCGCAACGAAATATACGAGGTTTACCGCCAGCATGATTACCCTTTTGTCCACCTCTGACACAGACCTGCTTACCGCAAAGGCCGCGTCGGAGGTGGCCGATGTCGAGTATCGCTTCGCCAACCCTAATATGGTCACCCCCGCGCAACTGGAGGAATTCATCCAGGACTCCCAGATCTTCGTCGTGCGTTTGCTCGGTGGCAAGCGCGCCTGGGAACAAGGGCTGCACACCCTCATTGGCTCCGGGGTTCCCACCGTGATCGTCTCCGGCGAGTTAGCCGTCGATGCAGAATTGACGGAGCTTTCCACCGTGCCTGCGGGCGTGGCCACTCAAGCCCACACCTACCTGGCCGAAGGCGGCACCCACAACCTGGTCAACCTGCATCACTTCCTTTCCGACACAGTGTTGCTCACCGGGCTTGGATTCGAACAGCCGGAGCACATGCCCATCTGGGGACACCTGGGGGAGGAAGCTTTTAGCTCCACCATCACCGACCCGGAGGCCCCGCGCGTGGGCATCGTCTATTACCGCGCGCACCACCTGGCGGGAAACACGCATTACATTGCCGCGCTCGCCCGTGCCATTGAGGCTCGCGGGGCGAAGGCCGTTCCGCTTTTCGCCGCGTCGCTGCGCCAAGCGCCACAGGAGCTTATCGACGAAATCGCGACCTTGGACGTGCTCATCACGACAGTACTGGCTGCCGGCGGAACGAAGCCGGCCATCGCCGGTGCCGGCGGTGATGACGAGGCCTGGGATGTGGCCGCACTCGCCTCCATCGACATCCCCATCATCCAGGGCTTGGCCTTGACCAACTCCCGCGAGGAATGGGAGGAATCCGACGAGGGACTCTCGCCCATGGACGTGGCCAGCCAAATTGCCGTACCCGAATTCGATGGCCGCATCATCACCGTGGCCTTCTCCTTCAAAGAATACGACGAGCACGGGCTCATCGCCTACGTCCCGGACGAGGAGCGTTGCGCGCGGCTGGCGGGTATCGCTTACCGGCACGCACGTCTACGCAAGTTGGAGAACAAGGACAAAAAGCTCGTTGTGATGTTTTCTGCGTACCCGACCAAACACGCCCGCATCGGCAACGCCGTGGGCCTCGATACCCCGCTGTCGACCCTGCGCGTCGTGCGCGCGCTCGTCCAGGCCGGCTATGATCTCGGCGATCCCGCACTCATCCCCGGCTTCACACTCACCGACGAGGACGGCCCACTTGACGGTGATGCTCTCATGCATGCCATCATCGACGCTGGTGGACACGACCCGAACTGGCTTACGCAGGAGGTGCTCGACACCAATCCGTTGAAGTTGTCCAAGCAGGATTACCTCAACTTCTTCGCCACCTTGCCGCAGGCCATGCGCGAGGAAATGGAGCAGCATTGGGGTGCGGCCCCCGGCACCCATTACGTCAACGAGGCCACCGGGGAGCTCTACATCGCGGGCCTGCAGTTCGGCAACGTCGTCATCATGGTTCAACCGCCGCGCGGATTCGGCGACAACCCGGTGGGCATTTACCACGACCCCGACCTACCCGCCAACCACCATTACCTAGGCACCTACTACTGGCTGCGGGAGGTCTTCGGCGCCGATGCCATCGTCCACATGGGCAAGCACGGCAACATGGAGTGGCTGCCGGGCAAGAACGCAGGACTGTCGGCAGAATGCTACCCGGATCAAGCCATCAACGAGCTCCCGCTCATTTATCCCTTCCTCGTCAACGACCCCGGCGAGGGCACCCAGGCCAAGCGCCGTGCGCACGCGACGCTGATTGACCACATGATCCCGCCGATGGCCCGCGCCGAAAGCTACGGCGACATCACTCGTCTCGAGCAGCTGCTCGATGAGCACGCCTCGATCGCAGCCATGGATCCTGCCAAACTCCCGGCGATTCGTCAGGAGATCTGGACTTTGCTCCAAGCGGCCAAGATGGACTCCGACCTCGGCTGGGATGAGCGTCCCGACGACGAGGCCTTCGATGACAAGATGATGGAAATCGACGGCTGGCTGTGCGAGATCAAGGACGTGGCCATCCGTGGTGGCCTTCATGTTCTCGGCGAGGCGGTGAGCGGTGAGATGCGAGTGGAATTGGTCCTGGCGATGCTGCGTGCCCGCCAGCTCTGGGGCGGCGAAGACGCGGTCCTGGGACTGCGCGAGACACTTGGCTTGTCGGAGGCAGGCGACGAGTCCCGCCACCGCGTCGACGAGATCGAAAACCTCGCCAAGGGGCTGCTCAGCAAGCTCGAAGACGCCAATTGGGATGCCACCGCCGCCAGCGGCCTCGTGGAGGAACTTACTCAGTCCCAGGCACTGCCTGAAGGCGCAGACCCGCAGGCGCTCG
This sequence comes from Corynebacterium sp. SCR221107, assembly GCF_027886475.1. Taxonomy (NCBI): domain Bacteria; kingdom Bacillati; phylum Actinomycetota; class Actinomycetes; order Mycobacteriales; family Corynebacteriaceae; genus Corynebacterium; species Corynebacterium sp. SCR221107. The sequence continues at coordinate 1,573,537 of NZ_CP115670.1, read as the reverse complement.
TCCGGTTGCTGGAGTTTAGCTGCACCGAGGTCATCCCGCGCCTGGTTCAATCCGCCGGGGAGATCGACCAAGTCCTGCGCGCCCTCGACGGACGCTTCATCGAGGCCGGGCCGTCTGGTTCCCCCATGCGCGGACTGATCAACGTCCTACCCACCGGGCGTAACTTCTACTCGGTCGATCCGAAGTCGCTGCCCTCACGCCTGGCCTGGGAAACCGGACAACTCCTGGCCGACTCACTCATTGAGCGCTACCAGGCAGACCACGACGGAGCGTATCCGCAGTCGGTGGGTCTTTCAGTATGGGGCACCTCCGCCATGCGTACCTCGGGCGACGACATCGCCGAGGTCTTCGCCCTCCTCGGAGTCCGCCCAGTCTGGGACGAGGCCTCCCGCCGCGTGACCCGCCTGGAGGTCATTTCACTTCAGGAGTTGGGCCGCCCACGCATCGACACCACCGTGCGCATCTCCGGCTTCTTCCGCGATGCCTTCCCGCACGTCATTGCCTTGCTGGACGACGCCGTCCAGCTGGTTGCAGGACTCGACGAGGCCGACGAGGACAACTACGTGCGCGCGCACGCCCGTCAGGACCGCGCGGAGCAGGGCGCGCCGGGTGCAGGTGGCGAGGGACGCATCCGTCGCATCTTCGGTTCCAAGCCGGGTACCTACGGCGCAGGTCTGCTCCAGCTCATCGAATCCGGCGCCTGGCGCGATGACAAGGATCTCGCCGAGGTGTACACCACCTGGGGTGGCTACGCCTACGGCCGCGGCGTCGATGGCGAAAAGGCCGACGAGGACATGAGGCGCGCCTATCGGCGCATTCAGGTAGCTGCGAAGAATGTGGACTCCAAGGAGCACGATATCGCCGACTCTGATGATTACTTCCAGTTCCACGGCGGCATGGTGGCTACCGTGCGCGCGCTGACCGGCTCCAACCCCGAGGCCTATATCGGCGACTCTACCCGACAGGAAACGGTCAAGACCCGCACCTTGCACGAGGAATCGCGCCGCGTGTTCCGCGCCCGCGTGGTCAATCCCCGCTGGATCGAGGCGATGCGCAATCACGGCTACAAGGGCGCGTTCGAGATGAGCGCCACGGTGGATTATCTCTTCGGATATGACGCCACCACCGGCCTCATGGAAGATTGGATGTATGAGACCCTGACCAGCACCTATGTCGCTGATCCTACCAACCGCGAGTTCTTCGAACAGTCCAATCCGTGGGCGCTCCGCGACATCTCGGAGCGCCTACTCGAGGCGCACGAGCGTGGCCTGTGGGAGCAACCTTCCCAAGAAGCACTGGATACCCTGCGCACCACCTTCTTGGAGATGGAGGGGGAGCTCGAGGAGCGCAGCGAGCGCAACTAGTTAACGCCTGTGCGTGCCGACGGCGCCGGCCGTGCATCGTAGTTGGGGCGGTGCTGTGCCACTTCATGCTCGCACCAAGCCGGGGCAGGCAATCGCAAAGGTGGCGCGGCCCTGGTGGCGTCGGCAAGCAAAAAAGCCATGGCGTGAGAAACGATGGCGCCATGGGGTACACTTGCGATGACACCCTGTATTTTTCAGCCAGGGTGGACTTCACGCCCGCACGACATGGCCAGCGGGTGTCCCTAAGTTTGTTCGCCGTTGGCGAGCACGGGGTTCATTGCCGGTTTTCGTCGCAAAACATCGCTATGGTGGAGACTATGCCCGCAATGATCGCATTTCCGTACATCCTCCTCGAAGCCTTGACGTTTTGGGGTGTGGCTAGCTGGTTGGGCCCAGGAAAGGCCGTGCTATGGCTATTGGCCTTTTTCTTCGGCGGGCTCTTCCTCGCAGCGTGGGAGATGAGCAGCATCTCCAAGAAGGTCGGCAGTGGCAAGATTGGCCCGGGTCAAACAGCCGGCGATCTGGGGCTCGTGGCGGCAGGTTCCTTCCTTGTCGCCCTGCCTGGTTTTGTCACCTCCATCTTGGGCTTGCTGCTGATCTTTGCGCCGACCCGTGCACTCATCCGCGGATTGCTGGCTAAGAAGCTGCGCACCCGGATCGAGGACTTTGGCGTGCGCAGCTTCGAGGCGGCCAACTCCTACCGGCAGCGCGCCAATTACGGCAGCTTTGCCGGCGGGGAAGACTCCGCCGGCGTTATCGACGAAGAGGAAATCCAGCAGTGGAGTTCCAACCTACGTCCGGAGGATTTCACCGACCCAGGCACGGGCGACGGCCGTTCCAATCAGCGCAAGTAAGGTGGCTTGTTGCCACGGCCCACAAAGTGTCGGGGCGGCTCAATCTCTAGAGGCTATAGGACTTCCACTTTCACTGATCTACCTCAGTGCCCCTTAAGCGGGGCGACTGTCTGCATGCGCGATACAATCGGCGCCGATGCAAAGGTTAACGTTGATTCTTTTCGCCCGCCTTATAGTCGCGGGCCTGGGCGGGCTGGCTGTCTATGCTTCCTATGAGCCGATGGGGGTGTGGCTTGCTGCTTGGTTTGGCATCGCGGCGCTGTTTATTGCCTTGGCGCCGCTACGCTGGTGGCCATTTTATTCCGGCGCCGAGCCTGTTTATCGCCTGGGCAAGAAGGTGCCCAACCGTACCCAGCGCCTGCTTTTTGCGCTTATCGACGACCATGGCCGGCTGACCGCCAGGGGCGGATTCCTCACCGGTTTTATCCACGCCTTCGTCATCTACTTTTATTTGTTGCCGTGGATCGGCGAACTGGTGGGCAACATGCCCTACATCGCGCTCAGCGTTTACCTTGCGCTGTGGTCTGGGCTGTTCGGGCTGGTTGCCACGTGGATGGGTTCGTGGCGATGGTATCCCATCGCTTTTGTGTTCTGGTACCAAGCAGTCGAGTGGGGCCGCAGTAGCTTTCCCTTCGGGGGCTTCGCCTGGGTAAGGCTCGGCTGGGGACAGGTCGATGGGCCGTTGTTGCCTCTCGCGGCCTATGGCGGCCCGGCCCTCGTGGGTTGCGCCACCGTCTCGCTGGGCGTGGCCATCGCTTCCGGCCTGAGCATGAGCAGCCAAGCGTACCGAGGCTCCCGGCCTGCCAGCAACGCCGAAACCTCCCGCGTGCATAGGTTGGCTAGCCTTGGCGTGGTGGTGGCCATCATCGGTGGCTCGCTTTTGGCGGGCGCTTTTCAGGGGCGGGCAGAAGACCTTGGTCGGATTACCGCGGCGGCGATCCAAGGCAATGTCCCGCGCCTCGGCCTAGAGTTCAACGCCCAGCGTCGCGCCGTGCTGGCCAACCACGTGGCAGAATCGCAGCGGCTTGCCGACGACGAAGGCAGCGACGTCGACATCGTCATCTGGCCGGAGAACTCCTCCGACGTCAATCCGTTCAAGGATGCCACGGCGAATGCCCAGATCCAGCAGGCGGTCGCCGCCGTCAACGCCCCCACTCTCGTGGGCACAATCACCGAGGACGAGGTGGGCGAGCGTAACACCATGATCGTCATGGATCCGGTCGATGGCGCAGGGGAGTACCACTACAAGAAATTCCTCCAGCCTTTTGGCGAGTACATGCCGTGGCGTTCGTTCTTCCGGATCTTTTCTGACATGGTTGACCTCGCCGGTGACTTCAAGCCAGGCGATGGAACTGGGGTGGTCCATATGCAGCCGCGTTCCGGTGGTGATCCAGTAGCGGTGGGCGTGGCCACGTGCTATGAGGTTGCCTTTGATGCAGCCGGCCGCGACGCGGTGAAAAATGGTGCCACAATTTTGACCACTCCTACCAACAACGCCACATTCGGCTTCAGCGACATGACCTACCAGCAGCTTGCGATGAGCCGCTTGCGCGCGGTCGAGGTAGACAGGGCGGTTGTCGTGGCGGCCACCTCAGGGTCCTCGGCGATGATCAACCCTGACGGCAGCGTCATTGAAAAAACAGACATCTTCGAGGCCCGCCACCTTGTGGCTAATCTCCCGCTGCGCAATACCTTAACTTTTGCGACCCGCTATGGTTTATACGTTGAGTACTTGTTGGTTATCATAGGAACATTGTGCGCGGCATGGGCGTTGAGGAATCGTAGCCTGAGCCGTAAAAATCTCACGGGAACCACTCCTAAGAAGTCGGGTGCTTACCGCGGATAGTGGCTTTGCTGCGCTAAGGCCAATGAGCACCTCGCTGGTCCCCCGTGGTGGCAACTATTGCCACCGTGTGGCCTGACTTTCTACAGTACAACTAGGCTTTTTAAGGAGAACATCCACCGCCATGAGCAATCCAAGCGACAAGACTCTGGTCATCATCCCCACTTACAATGAGCTGGGAAACCTCCCACTGATCACCGGTCGGGTCCGCACGGCGGCGCCAGAGGTCGATATCCTCATCGTGGATGACAGCAGCCCCGACGGCACCGGTGAGGCTGCCGATAAGCTTGCTGCCGCAGACAGCCACATCAAGGTCTTGCACCGTGAGGGCAAGGGTGGGCTTTGCGGCGCGTATGTCGCGGGCTTCCGTTGGGGCTTAGAGCAGGACTACCAGGTGCTGTGTGAGATGGACGCCGACGGCTCCCACGCGCCAGAGGAGCTTCATAAGCTACTTGAGCAGATCGACGACGGCGCGGATCTGGTGATTGGGGCCCGCTACATCAAGGGCGGCAAGGTTGTGAACTGGCCGAAGAAGCGTTTCTTCCTGTCCAAGGGCGGCAACCTCTACATCTCCTTGGCGCTGGGTGCGGGTCTGTCCGATATGACGGCGGGTTACCGGGCCTTCCGCCGTGAGGTTCTCGAGTCCGTCAATCTCGACGAGCTGTCCAACGCTGGCTATATTTTCCAGGTGGACATGGCCTTCCGCGTGATCCAAGCTGGCTTCGACGTGCGCGAGGTGCCGATTACTTTCACCGAGCGTGAGATCGGGGAATCCAAGCTCGACGGCAGCTTCGTCAAAGATTCCCTCGTCGAGGTCACCAAATGGGGCATTAAGCACCGTGGCGCACAGCTTCACGCCTTGAAAGAGGAGTTTGGTGGCCAGGCAGACTATGCCATCAAGCAGTTCCGCAAGAAGCACATGATCTAAATCGCGCTTGGTTGGTCGACAGCCTTAACATCCTTCCTCTCACTTGCACCGAGGGGAAGGATTTTTCGTTAACTTCTAGGTGCGCAATTCTCAATCGTGGTAACCATGGCCTAGGATAGTGTGATATTCCGATTGATTATTTTCAATAAGCGGTTCCTTGTTTGATTATCCATTGTCGTTTCGAGCCTCGTCAGTACGCATATTGCTTGCCGACGACATTGATCCCGCGACTATTGATTTTCAATAACAAATTTCATCGGCCAGTCAAGTGAAAATGATAGCCACCACGAGAACTTTATTGATGTCCAACCTTGAAACTTTTTCACACCAGTAAGCAAGCAGGCATCGTTGCCATAGCCACGTTCGGTACCGCGATTACAGTGGCAATCCCGGCCACTGCGACGCAGGCACCTTCCATCTATCTCGATCCTCAAGCAGTTCCCGCCCGCACCGAAATCGCCGTCGTGTATGACAACGGGGCCATCACCGAAACTCCGAACGCGCACGAACCCCGCGCGGCGATGAGTTTGGCAAAGCTATTCTTGGGCTACTGGGTGGCCAATCACGGCGCCCCAGGGGATGCGATGCAGGTAGAGACGATGATCCGGTTCTCCGACGATGGGATCGCAACCCGCTTAGATCGCACCTATCCGCAGGCGATCTCGGAAGTTATCGCCTCGTTTGGGCTGGGGGAGAGCTCCTACAACGGGTAGTGGGGCAATACCACGACCACGGTGGCCGACGTTGCGCGTTTCCTGGAAGCTATCCGTTATGATGGCAGTGCCGCAAGCGTCCTTGGTGGGCATGCGCGCTTCTAGCCCCATCGCCGCCGATGGCTACGCTCAAAACTACGGGACGTCCGTTATTTCGGGTATCGAGGGAACAAAATTCGCTTGGCCGGATGACCATACTGTGAACGGATCTGCCTCGATTGGTCCAGGTTACTCGGTCGCCGCGATTGCATTCGGCAGCGCCGATGACCTCACCAGCGATGTGCTCGCCTCGGTTCATGTCTTGCCAGCTGAGGCCGAGGATACGACTTTGGCTGGCGTGTATCGATCGCGCCTGAGCTGCCACCTGCCGCAAGCGTCATCAGAGGGGCTGGGGCACTACCTCGACGCCAGCGCTGCAACTGTTACTGTTCCTGCTGAGGTCCTGACAGTCCTTCCACACTGCTAGGACTGTGACAAAAATACAGCTCCCAGCCTCCACGAAAGAGTGGATGCTGGGAGCTGCGCCTTGGGAAGAACGAAGTCCTAGTCGCGCCGCTTAGGCGTTTTTGGCGGCTTCTTCCTCTTGCTGCTTGAGCAGGCGCTGTGCATTGCGGCGACGCTTGCGAAGCTGCTCGATGCGCTCCTCGAGAAGGACATCTAGTTCCTCGATCGAGCGGCGTTCGCGAAGCATGTCCCAGTGGGTGCGCGGCGGCTTCGCGGGCTTGGTTTCGATGCCTTCGCCCTCAACCAGATGGCCAATTTGGCCATTCTTGCACAGCCACGTGCCGGGGATTTCCGCATCATCAGCGAATGGGACCTCAAACACATCGCCAGCTTCGGTCTTGTAACGAACCATCTGGCGCGGAGCCAAGTCATGGTCGCGGTCCGTTTCGTAACTCACGGCGCCCATGCGGCTTCCGCGAAGAACGCGATCTGCCATGTGGTGATCAGTCCTTTCATCCTCGGTGGGCAGTAAGGCCCACGCGTTAAACAAGATCTCTAATACTAACGCACGTCGACCTGAATATTGTTCCCCGCCCCACGAGATTCATGTGCGGGGAATCGCCACAGTGACGGCGTGCGAGTTGGAGTCACCTCTTTAGGGGGAGTCAATGCCTCGCGAGTGAGGAACTTTCGGGGGGAGTACCCATTCGGATTATCGCCCCCTATCCAACTTGAGTACACTAAGGCTAATGTCAGTCAAGCGCCAGCCAAGGTGTGAGTGGTGCGGTAAAGAGCTTGTCGAGTCCCCACGGGGTCGTCGGAAGAAGTATTGCAGCCAATCATGCCGTCAGAGAGCCTATGAGCAGCGTCAAAATGTTCAAGGTACAACAATCCCAGCGTCTGCTGTCATTATGCGCCCAGAAAGCGTTGCCGCAATGAGGGATAAGCTCTTTGAGTTGAGGTGTCTTGCAGAAGACATCGCCACGGCTTCGAAGGAGGGCGCAGATTTTTCCGAGCTGGATCCCTTATGTCAGGAGCTCGTTGTCCTCGCCAGGGACATAGAGAAAATCCGATAAGGGTTTCGTTATCCGACCCGTCTCTTAAAGCGGCGGTTCATCACAACTAAAACATGATCTCCGAGGAGTGATCGGTGTGACGTGGCTTGGGCTGCGTGATCACAGGCCGCTCGGGTTTCCCATTTCGGGCTTGATTCATCGGGCTCGAAAGGTCTTTTACCTCTTGTTAGGACAGGGTTTTAAGCGAAAATTATGCAGCCAAAACAAAAAACAATCGTCACGATCGCAGTCTTGGGAATCGTCGTCTTCGGTATTGTCGCGATGGCATCCGCCATCATTCCGCTGTTCCAAGCTCCGGGCGTCAAAACAGAAGAACTTGACGCTTCGCATGCCAAGCCGGCGACGACTGATGTCAATGGCGATTGGAAAGTTGTGTATGGCAAGAGCCCCAATATTTCCTCCGTTGGCTTTACCTTTCAAGAGTTGCTTCCTGCTAAGGATACGGTGACCTCTGGCTCGACCCGCGCGGTCACCGGCTCGGTGAAGATCGAAGAGGAAAAGCTCACTGCCGCCAATGTCGAGGTGGATATGGATTATGTGGGAACCGACCAGGAAAAGCGTGACATCAACGTCAAGACCAAAATCTTTGAGACCGATAAGTTTCCCACAGCGTCCTTCGAGCTCGACGGTCCAGTAGATGTTTCTCAGCTCGGCGATAACGCTGAGGTCTCGGAGATCACCGCTCCGGGTAAGCTGACGATCCACGGCGTCACCCAGGATGTGAAGCCTGTATTCAAGGCCGTGCGCTCGGAAAATCAGCTAATCGTGTCCACGACTATTCACATCAATCGTGGGGACTATGATGTTGAGACCCCCGAGTTCGTGGCGGCCAAGATCAACGAGGAAGGTGACATCAACATCCTCCTCACGCTGGAGAAGCACTAGTGCAGGCACGAAAAATCATTCCTGCACTGTGGTTGCGCCTAGTAGTCGTGGTCGCCTTCGGCATCTACATGGCCTTCGCCGGCCCCTTGTGGATCGCCCTCATTGCGGCAATCCTAATCATCCTCACCTCGGTGCAATTAGTGTCCGCGTATAGGCAAAAAGAGTTTCAAGAACAGTTGCCCCCGGAGAACGCACAATAACATTGCTGAGCGCATTTCCCCATAACCCCGCCAAATTGTCACATTGATGAAATGGTGGGCGTTTCAGTTGCAGGCACGCAGGTTTTTCGAAGGTTATGAATGAGGGGACTCGATGGTGAGGCCCGGCACCACCGGAGACATATGTGCATCAGACGCGCCGACGCCGTGTGGCTCTGATAAACCAACTGGCAGCAAGGTGTTTTGATCTACGAGGTGCTAAGCCCCAAGGATTAAGAAAGAACGCCGCGTCGGATGCGCTTGTCGACGCCCAACGTGTCGTACCAGTCTCGGTAACCAATACGCTACGCATCCCACTGTGTCCATATTTTCGCCCCGACAGCCGCACACCGTCCTAGACCGCGATGTCGACGAAGGGACACCATGACAACGACACTCACAACGATTCGACCCGGTAACCAGGTGGGCGGGCTGGCGGGGCTAGGGTTGTCGAATTGCGACGCAAGCTGAGGTAAGAAGATCCAATTCCCCTGTTGTCCGATAATGTACATTATGTCATTTTGAACCCGCGGGGTCTGCCCCAGTCAGTTGCCAGTAAAATCTCGCTCCTGTTCATTCTCCAAGCAGCCTCTGCACTCCGACAATCAGCGGGCGCTTTCCCTGGGTATTCTCGGGTACCTCCAGCCGCCCACGGCACACCACCTTCAACGCCACGCCCGCGTGTCACGCTGGCTGTGACTGTTTCGGGGACCTGAAGTTTCACCGACCTGAACTCCCAAAAGCCCTCCGAGTGCCGCCCAGCATCTCATGCGGACGAATCGGATTGGAGCTTCAAGCAAGCACGAACTCGCATGGCTGTGAGCCACCCACCTTCGCTTACTAACCCCGTTTCCCGACAATGCCGTTGCCTTCGATTATGCAACGTAGATTCGCCCATATTTTTGCGAATGTCGCGCGAGGAACCTCCGCACAGAAAGAAGACGCCTCAAGTGATGGGATATCGCGCCTGGCGCCTGGAGGTTTCTCACCACGATCACCGGTCTTGTCTATAAACAAGCTCCACCCCCATATGGTTGACATATCACTATCTCTTCAAAGAAGCTGCTTGACCGGTAGGTCTTGCCGCGGTCATTTCTTGCAAAAATTGGCATTGCCTCCGGGGTTGCCACCTCTGATTTTGAGGCATTCAGTGTGACTTTCATTAATTAGAACCCAAGCATTCGGGCATTTTACAACCAAACCGACACTATCCCATTAGATGGGACTTGACTCTCACGTTTTGAGATTCTAGGGTTGAACTGTCGCGATACAGAAGGCGACGATGCCGAACACAATTCACTATCGCCACCGCATCCACAAGGGTGCGCCCTGAAAATCAGCGACCTATCTTTCATTTCTCACAAAATAGGACCACTCAGATTCATGTCAACCGTCGCCACTGAGACCACGTCTCAAACGCACACGGCCCCAATGGCCGACAAGGCCATGAAGCGCCGCATTATCACAGCCTCAATGGTGGGCACCACCATCGAGTTCTATGACTTCTACGTCTACGCCACCGCAGCCGTGGCAGTTTTCCCTTACCTTTTCTTCCCGAAGAACGACGACCCGAGCGTGGGGCTGCTGCAGTCCTTCGCCACATTCGGTCTGGCTTTCGTTGCCCGTCCCCTAGGTTCTGTCTTGTTCGGGCACTTCGGTGACCGGATTGGGCGCAAGGCAACCCTGGTTGGATCCCTGTTAACCATGGGTATCGCCACCTTCCTCATCGCCTTCCTGCCTACCTACGGTCAGGTCGGCATCCTCGCCCCCGCTCTGCTGGCGCTCATGCGCTTCTGCCAGGGCTTGGGTCTCGGCGGCGAATGGTCTGGTGCGGCGCTTCTTGCCACCGAAACCGCTGAAAAGGGCAAGCGCGCATGGGCGGCCATGTGGCCGCAGCTTGGCGCCCCGTTTGGATTCTTGTTCGCCAATGGTTTCTTCCTCGCATTGGTGACCTTCCTGGGCCACACTAATAGCAACATTGAAGGTGCCTTCATGAGCTGGGGCTGGCGTATCCCATTTGCGCTTTCCGCCATCATGGTGATCATCGGCCTATGGGTTCGAATCAAGCTGGAAGAAACCCCTGTTTTCCAGGCTGCGGTTGCCGAAGGCAAGAAGGTAAAGACCCCGATCGCGGAGGCATTCAAGACCTCCTGGCGCCCCATGATCCTGGGCACCTTCATCATGCTGAGCTGCTACACGCTGTTCTACCTGGTTACCACCTGGATCCTTTCCTTTGGTATCGGCAAAAAAGACGCCGGCCTCGGCTTGGGAATCGCCTACAATGACTTCCTGAAGCTGCAGCTCATCTCCATCTTCGCCTTCATCGTCGGCATTCCGCTGGCAGGCATCTGGGCCGATAAGTATGGCCGTCGAAATTTCCTGCTGGTTGTTTCTGCAGTCATGATCGCTTTCGGTTTCACCTTTGATTTCTGGCTGAGCCCCGATCATGCCACGAAGCTGAGCGTCCTAGGCTTCCTGACCATTGGTATGTTCATCATGGGCTTGATCTTCGGCCCGATGTCCGCCGTGCTGCCCGAGCTATTCCCCACCAACGTCCGCTACACAGGCTCCGGAGTCAGCTACAACGTTTCCTCCATCCTGGGCGCTGCGGTCGCACCATTTATTGCAACCGCCCTTGCCCGCGATCACGGAGTGGAAGCCGTCGGCTACTACCTGATTGTCGTCTCGGTTATCACCCTGGTTTCCGTGATCATCATGAAGGAGACCAAGGAACTCAACCTCGAGTCCATCTAACTGCGCCGGACACGTCGCTACAGCGATGAACGCAGTTGTCATCGCAACGATCCACGATGGTCAACGAACCCGATGATCACCTTGGAAGCGTCGGAAAGCGCAATGAAAAACTGGCGATAACTATAAACCGTAGAAATCGGCGACAGAATCGGCCACAACAAAAGGCCAAAGTACATTCCGTGGCCCCTTACATGCTCGATGCAGAAAGGCTTGTAAGGGGCCACGGTTTCGTTATTTTCTAGCCTTTTCCGTGGTCGTTCTGGCCTTGTGGCCTGCGACGTAGACTGAGAGCTTAACGACGGCCGCGCCGGTTGCGGGTGGTTATCGTCAATTGAACGGCGTCGAGTGCACCAACGCGAAAGAGCGCCTCTTTCATCGCGAGATAGAGAATCCACATTCGTCGGTAAACCGCATCGAAACCATCGGCGGCTGCCTCGCGCTCGTTTCCCTCAAACGTTTCGCGCTGAAGACGCAGACCTTCTACATAGTGGCTACCGAAGTGCGTCTCGCCAATTATTCGCAGACCCGTCTCGCGGTCGATGAGGCGGTGAATCTGCTCGATTGACATAGGCTCGAACGCCGGCCACAGGTAAGCACGTGCTAGCTCTAGTGCGTCGGTGGCTAGAGATTCACGCTCGGGAGTGGCAACTACTGTCTGGACTGCGGCATACCCACCCACAGACAATAGGGAGTCCAGCGTGCGCGCGAATTTCCGGCGCCCATTGTCACCCAAGTTTTCCAGCTTTTCAACGCTAACGATCGCATCGAAGTGCCCGACCCAGTTACGCCGGTGAGGAATGGGCTCGTCCATGAGCTCGACGCGGACGTTGTCTGAAACCCCGGCAAGGTCGTTGACCATTCTAATGTCCCGAATGAGGTCGGCATCGGCACCGACAACATCTACTGTTGCTTGGCGATGGGCCGCGGCAATGCCGGCTGCTGCCCCCGAGGCCGGGAAATCGAGCAGATGCGTGCCCGAGCGCACCTTGGCAGCGTCGAGAAGCATGCGAATCGCGCGCAACTGTGCCTCGGGCAAATCGGCCCGCTCAACAAAGGTGGGGTCGGTCAAGGTAGTGATGTCGACGAAATGCATCCCCGGCTCAACGCCGCGGCCTGCGCCCGGAACGAAGCTTTTCGTCTCCGTGCGCTCCGTCGTAGGAACACCGGAGGAAAAGACGGTACCGCTGGAGCTCATTCCATCGCCGGAAAACAGGCGTACGAGCGCTGGCGGAAGTTCCAAACCAGTATAGGCGCCGCCAACATCTTCTCTGCCGCGTCTGGGTGCATAGCCAACCTGGAGTAGCTTCGTAAGTACGTCGGCAACATGCGGGCTTTGCCAGTCACCGGCCATAAATCCTTCGGCAAGCCCCAGATACCCAAACTGGGCCAAACGAAGAAAAAGCGACTCTTCATACACGATGAGGTCTGCATCGCGTCCAGAAAGCACCAGTCCAGCCTTGTCGCACGCCTGGGCAAATTCAGCCTCCGCCCGACGTGCTCCCCACAGGGCTTTCCTACCCGAAGGGACGCTGGCTATCCGCGGCCACACACTGGCATCGACGCGGAAGCCAGCCTTAGGTCGACCAGCGAATTCACCTCTCGTGGGCATCAACGAGACCTTTCCCCCACACTCAACGCGCGAGACACCAGCGGAAAATGAAAAATCAGGACAATAATCAAGCGCAGTGAACCGACAAGCGCTCCGGGAAGTTTGCCTGGACCTATAGCTCAGCATCGAAACAAAGGTTGCATTCTAGGCGCAAGAGGTGACTGCGAGATCAGCGGCGGCGCACGGGTGCCCGGTTAGCCATTCACTTAGCCCCACTTTCCCAACTACCCACAACCATCTGAGTGAAGCCTTGCAGAACCTTACCTAGCTTAACTGCATTGAGGTTTTTCTCGTTGGTACACGCGCCGGGGTTGGGAGATAAACCCAAAAGTGTTCACCCGCCGGCGCACAATTCACCTTATTGCCCGACCACATCGAAGTTGGATTATCTTGCACGCTAATCAATAGAAAGACATACGAAACTGACTCTTACCTGCACTAACCGCTCGGTCCTTGCTATAGAGGAGGAGGTGGCTTAGTTTATGCAAACCCCAAAACATGCACAGACATAACAGGCATGTGCAGTAATTTCGATTGGTGGATAGGCGAAGATGAAAAAAGAGAACCCGACCTGTAGCATGAGATAAATCACCCGGAGAATCGGTGAAATTTACATTCACAATTGTGTAGAGAACGCTCTATTACAGGAGAAGTACAACCCATGTCTGAGACTCCATTTCGCCCGGAAGGCGGCCGCCATCACGTCGTGGTGATCGGCTCTGGATTCGGCGGCCTGTTCGCAGTGCAAAACCTCAAGAACGCCGACGTCGATGTGACCCTGGTTGACCGCACCAATCATCACCTCTTCCAGCCGCTGCTTTACCAGGTAGCAACGGGTATCCTCTCCTCCGGCGAGATTGCACCTTCCACCCGACAGGTGCTCTCGGAGCAAGAAAACGCCCACATCATTAAGGGCGAAGTTACCGACATCAATATCGCCGACCACCTCGTCACCGCCGAGCTGGATGGCTATTCCAAGACTCTCCACTATGACAGCCTCATCGTGGCAGCAGGTGCCGGGCAATCTTACTTCGGCAATGATCACTTTGCAGAGTTTGCACCGGGCATGAAGACCATCGATGACGCACTAGAGTTGCGCGCCCGCATCATTGGCGCATTCGAGCGTGCAGAGCTCACCGAAGATCCCGAGGAACGCGAGCGCCTGCTGACCTTCGTCGTCGTGGGTGCAGGCCCAACAGGTGTGGAGCTGGCCGGCCAGCTCGCCGAGATGGCTCACCGCACCCTGGCAGGTGAATACAAGCGTTTCAACCCAGCTAACGCAAAGATCATCCTGCTCGATGGTGCACCGCAGGTCCTGCCGCCCTTCGGCAAGCGTCTGGGACGCAACGCGCAACGCTCCCTGGAAAAGATCGGTGTCACGGTCAAGCTCAATGCGATCGTCACCAACGTCGACGAGCGTTCTGTGACCTACAAGAACACCGCCGACGGCAAGGAATACACCATTGATTCCTTCTGCAAGATCTGGTCTGCTGGTGTGGCTGCTTCCCCGCTGGGCAAGATGATCGCCGATCAGGTGGGCGTGGAGGTTGACCGCGCCGGCCGCGTCCCCGTGAACCCTGACCTGACAGTGGGCGATGAGAAAAATGTCTTCGTGATCGGCGACATGATGTCCCTGAACAAGCTGCCTGGCGTTGCCCAGGTCGCTATTCAGGGTGGCGAGTACGTAGCCGAGTTGCTTTCCGAAGAGGCCGAGGGACGTTCCGTAGAAGATCGCGAGCCTTTTGAGTACTACGACAAGGGCTCTATGGCAACTGTGGCTCGGTTTAGCGCCGTGGTCAAAATGGGCCAGGTCGAAATCACCGGCTTCTTCGGCTGGCTCCTATGGCTGATCGTCCACGTCATGTTCCTCGTCGGCTTCCGCAACCGCGCTACCGCTGCCTTCTCCTGGGGCATCAACGCCATTTCTCGCAAGCGTTGGAACCTGGCGACCACCAGCCAACAGCTCAACGCTCGCACCGAGTTGGCTCGCCTGCGCCGTGAGCTCAGCGCCGAAATTAGCGCTGAAAAGGCCACCGAAAACGGTTCGGCGAAGAAGACCAAGTAAAAACCGCAGCGTAAACCAACGAAGTTGCGCAAGCTTTGGCAGTGGCCACCCCACAGGATGTGCGAGGTGGCCACTGCCTGTTTTTGTGCCGTGAAAGCTGGGGTGCTCGTTGACTGTCCTAGGCACTGAAGATTGCGACGAGGAAGTTGCTCGTTTGCGGATCAAAGGGGCGTAGATCCCAGGTGGAATGCAAGGAGTCCACGTGGAAGCCTACCTCTTGGGCGATTTCGAGAAACTGCGGAAAAAGCAGGCCGCGCCCAGCACCAAAGCCAATCAGGCAACGCCCAGACAGACTTTCTTGCGTGGGCTTCGCCAGAGCCTGATACAGGTTGCGCAGGGCAGGTTCGCGTTCTTCGGGGGCAAGAAACCCAACGACGTTGCCCGCGCACACGATGAGGTCGAAGGTGCCGTCGCCCATGCCGCTTGTGAGGATCGAGCCCTCGGCGGCAAGGTCGCCCACCTCCCAGGTGGCTTCAGGGAAGTCCTGGCGGGCGACGTCGATGAGATAGGGATCGACATCCACGCCGGTGACGTGATGTCCCGCGTTGTGTAGATAGCCGCCGATGCGGCCGGTACCACACCCGGCATCGAGAATGCGGCTGCTTCGCTGCGCCATCGCGTCGATGAGTCGCGCTTCGCCGACGATGTCTTTTCCTTCGGCAGCAAATTGCCGCCACCTGGCGGCGTAATTGCGCGAGTGTAACGGATTAGCAGCGGTGATTTCTTTCCAAGTTGGCATGCCAACAAGTATAGGTTGCTAGTTGTAGCAGCCCGTCGGCACGACCTTCTTACCGTCAACCCACTGCTGGAAGGCAGCCCGGATAGCCTGTGCATACACGGCCGCACCTTCTTGGCTGGGGTGAACATCGTCCTCGCGCAGCAAGCTCGGGTTTGTCCGGGCGGCGTTGCACCAGTCGGCGATATACACATTGTCATAAGAATGCGCCGCATCATAGAGCTCCTGGCGCGCAGGTGGCATCCACTCCCGATCACCGTAGGGCAAGGTGAATACGACAATACGGTCGGGGCCAATTATCTGCAGGATCTGGTCAAGCTGACCATCGAACATCGCACCGTTTGTTCCAAATCCGAGCACCACGAACTGATCGAGGGTGCCGTTGGCCTCCATGGACTGCAGGATTGGGATCGCTGCGGTGTAATGGCGCGAAACCTCGCCATCGACATAGATCCCAGGGAACTCGGCCATGAGTGCTTCATAGCTGGCCAGCATCACGGAGTCGCCAACAGCGGTGATCTTATCGCCGGTGGGCATCTTCCTCTTGGACAACTTCTCAAGCTCCGCAGCCTTTTCGGCCTCCGCCTGCGCAGCCGCCTCGGCTTGAATGGCAGCCAGTTGCTCTAGATCAGCTTCGAGCTTCGTCTTGGTTGGTGCGTTGCGCGCGCCAACAATGGTGAGCGCAATCGCTATGAGGACGGCGAGCAAAGCTACGGTGGCTCGGGCTTTGCTGAGGTCACGGAATGTCTTAACAATTCCCTTGCGGCGGAATGGAGTTTCGATGTAGCGGTAGCTCACCTCCGAGGCGACAAGCGTCAACGCTGTAGCAACACCGGCGAGAACCCACTGATTCCAACCGAGGGACATGTCTTCCATCACCTTGATAATCGGCCAATGCCACAGGTAAATGGAAAAGGAGCGCTCGCCGAGGTAGCGCATGAAGGGAAGCCGGAAAAGCCAAGATACCGGACCAGATTCCCGCACCACAGACAGCAACACCAACGCACCGGCAAGATTGGCGGCCACGATGCCGCCTCGGTAGGCCTGCGCGGAAACGTCGTGAAGCGTGAAGAAGGCGAAACACAGCCCGACTAACGCCGCGGCGCCGGCGAGGCCGCTGAACGCTAGTCGACGCTTCGGCCAGCTATCTCCGGTAGCTGAACGCGTGTTGGTGATGGCCAGCGACAATGCAGCACCGATCAATAGGCCGAAGGCGTGGGTGTCGGTTCCATAGTAGATCCGAGTCGGATCCACCGTTGGGTCATACATGAGCCCCATCGCTACTGCGGAGGCAATGCCAAGGACTACCGTGAGCCCAGCTAAAAGCCGCTTGCGGTGCAGAACCACGATGAGCAGCCCTACCAGCAGTGGCCACACCACGTAAAACTGCTCTTCCACGGAAAGCGACCAATAATGGGCGAAGACCTCGATGCCGGAGTCGGCAAAGTAACTGTGGGAACCAGCGATTTGTACCCAGTTGTTGGCAAAAACCAGGGAACTAAGAAACTGCTTGCCAAGCCCCACCGCGAGGTCGCCACCCCGCAGGCCAACGATGGAGGAAGTTAAGAGCAAGACGGTAACGGCGGCCGGGAAGATGCGGCGAACTCGGCGCAGCCAAAAATTTTGCAGGTTAATTCGCCCTGTGACGGTGGCCTCACGAATCAGCAATGAGGTGATGAGGAATCCGGACAGTACGAAGAAGAGGTCCACACCGAGGTAACCACCGGGTAGCAAGTCCCCTAGGAAGTGGTAGATGACCACGGTGAGTACGGCAAGACCGCGCAGACCATCAATGCCGGGCACGCGCCGAATCAGGGATGCCTTCGGCTTGTGCGCGCCCACCACGGTGGACTCGGCGCGTTTTTCGGGTGCTGGCTTCGCAGGGTGTACAGCATCTTCGATTTGCTTCTTGAGTGCCGAGATCTTGCGATCGAGGACGATGACACGATCTTCTGCCATTTGTAGCTTCTTGACAAAGACATCTCGTTCTTTTTCCAAAGAAGCGAGTGTTTCTTGCAACTGCTCTACCGTCGTGTTTAACGGTTTCACCAAATTGTCACTCAAGCCGAATTCTTTCCTTAACCTACCCTGCTATCGCCCTGCTTCGCTCCCCAGCGAATGGACCTCTAGACTCTATCACCATCACTAACATGCTTTCGTGTGAAAACGGCGGACCGCCGAAGTACACGATTTATTTTTCGCGCCACGGTCGACGTACTGTATCGGCGGTATAAGGGAAACAGACGCAGGCGCCACGACGATTGTGCGACCCGTCTGTATTGGAACCTCATTCAGCATTGTGGCCCTATTCGATAAACACGAAAAACCTGCAGTAGAATTCAGGCCGGATCCTGCACACATCTTGCACTCCTTGTTCTGTGTGCCCCCAGATCGTCGGAAAGCGAGGTGCATTCGTGACTCAGCCCAAGTTCGGCTACTCAAGGAATCCATTAAGTAGGAAAAGGCCTTCCCCTTCAGCACCGTCGCGGATTCATGTCCCGGTCGAGCGGGTCATCGACCATTGTCGCCTCTATATCAACGGAAAGTCGATCCCTGGGGATTGTAAGCATTCCGCAGCACTGTCACAGCTGGCCGAGCGTTGTGGCGAGACCGACCAGGGATTCGTGTGGCTTTCCTTGTGCGAGCCCACCGAAGATCAAATGCTCAAAATCGCGGCCGAATTCGGTGTGCACGCCCTCATCGTGGAAGACGTGGTCACCGCACATCAGCGACCCAAGGTCGAGCGTTATGAAAACCAGCTCTTCATGGTTGTTCGTTCGGTGAAGTACTTGGACTTCGATCAGCGGCAACGATCGGTGATCAGCTCGCGTCAAGTGATCGAGACAGGTGAGATGCAAATGATCGTCGGACCGGATTTCGTCATCACCATCCGCCACAACACTCCACTGCCCGACGTGTCCGCACGCCTGTCTCAGGATGCATTGGCCGCCAGCGGTCCGCTCGCGGTGGCATGGGCCATGTCGGACGCCCTTGTCGACGAATACGTCCGAATCGGAGCTGAGCTTTCCGACGACGTGGACGCCCTTGAGGAAACGGTGTTCACACCAGATTCGCAGTTCAGCGTCGACCATATCTACCTGCTCAAGCGCGAGATCTTGGAAATGCGGCATGCCGTGGATCCATTAGATACGGCATTAAGAACGATGATTACCGGAAATAAGGACATCTTGGGTAAGCAATTAAGGTCCTACTTCCGCGACGTATTAGATCACGAGATCATGATCAAAGACGAGATCGCTGGTTTCGATGAACGCCTGTCCTCGTTGATTGATGCGGCGGTTGCCAAGATTACCCTGCAGCAAAACACGGACATGCGTGCCATTTCGGCCTTCGTCGGCATGGCCGCGGTGCCCACGCTCATCGCCGGCATCTACGGCATGAACTTCGACAACATGCCCGAGCTACATTCCCAATACGGCTATTTTTATGTCCTCGGCGTCATCGTCTTGATCGTCGCCGCCTTGTGGTGGTTCTTCCGCAAGCGCAACTGGCTTTAGTAGAACTCAGCCACTGATCTTTTGCAGGCTAAATAACACGCAAGCTTAACCCCGCACGACGAAGGCGCCGTGGCCTTATCGTCGTGCGGGGTTAAACCGTAAATAAAGTAAAAGCTTTTAGACGCTGAACTTGTCCTCCGGACGGCCCGGATTTCCCTCTACCGGAGCCGGGTCGAGCATGGTGCGCAGCGTGGTACGCGCGACGAGCTTGTCGCGGTGGTACATCTCCACATTGAGCAACTGGGTATTGCGTCCATTGCGGATCACGGTTGCTTCGGCAGAAATGACCCCTGCCGGCACTGAAGAAAGGAAGTCGGTGTTGTTGTTGACACCAAGGACGACCTTGCCCTTGGCGGCGATAATGCCCATGATCGAGCCCACCGACTCGGCGATACCGCAGTAGACGCCGCCGTTGACAACTCCGGACACCTGCAGGTGTGCATCCGATACCGGCATCTCCGCCTTGACGCAGGTCGGGGTTACCTCGGTGAAGCGAAGGCCAAGCAGGGCGGCAAATCCGGTGCTCGACTCATTCAGTTGGGCCAATTGGCGCATGTGCAGACCTTCTTCGGGAACCTCCGAAAGCAGGGTCATTGCCGTTTCGATCTTGCTCGCGTTTTCGTTCACAATCTCATTCATGCCCTCAAATCTTACGGCAAACTCTGCAAAAGCAACGCACAAACCCAATCAATGCCAAAAAATTAAAGGTTTATCACACTCATTAACAATGTAAATCAAGAGCATAGGCTCTATGATTTCTCGACTTTTGCCTGCTAGTCTGGCCTGCAATCGTTCGCAATTGATGCCCGATTGAACACCCACTGTGGATGCTGCCCGCCTGCTGAGGAGTTGCCCCACCCGAAACAGACAAGAGTAGAATGCACAACCATGACTGAAAACAGCAACCTGGCACAGATCGGTGTCGTGGGCCTTGCAGTGATGGGCTCGAATCTCGCACGTAACTTCGCACACAAGGGCCACACCGTCGCGGTGTACAACCGCAGCTATGCCAAGACCCAAGATCTCATGGACAACCACGGTTCCGAGGGCAACTTTATCCCTTCCGAGACCATCGAAGAGTTCGTGGCATCCCTGGAGAAGCCTCGTCGCGCCATCATCATGGTGCAGGCCGGCGCTGCCACCGATGCCGTGATCAACCAGCTTGCTGACGCCATGGAAGAAGGCGACATCATCATCGATGGTGGCAATGCCCTTTACACCGATACCATTCGCCGCGAGAAGGAAATTGCGGCCCGCGGCCTCAACTTCGTCGGCGCTGGCATTTCCGGCGGCGAGGAAGGCGCCCTCAACGGCCCGGCCATCATGCCGGGCGGTCCACAGGAGTCCTGGGAGGCACTCGGCCCCTTGCTGGAGTCGATTGCCGCTAACGTTGACGGCACCCCCTGCGTGACCCACATCGGCCCTGACGGGGCCGGTCACTTCGTCAAGATGGTCCACAACGGCATCGAGTACGCCGACATGCAGGTCATCGGCGAAGCTTATCAGTTGCTGCGTTACGGTGCAGGCATGGCTCCGGCCGAGATCGCCGAGGTTTTCAAGACCTGGAATGCCGGCGATTTGGATTCCTATCTCATTGAGATCACCGCCGAGGTACTCGCCCAGGTGGACGCCGAAACCGGCACACCACTGGTCGATCTCATCGTCGATGCCGCAGGCCAAAAGGGTACCGGCCGTTGGACTGTCAAGGCCGCATTGGATCTGGGAATCCCGGTCACCGGCATCGGTGAGGCCGTCTTCGCCCGCGCTTTGTCGGGCGCTACCTCGCAGCGCGTGGCAGCTCAGGGCGTTTTGCCTTCTGGCGAGCTGTCGACCTTGGAGTCGCTGGGCGTGGACAAGCAGACCTTCGTCGAGGACGTGCGCCGCGCGCTCTATGCCTCCAAGCTGGTTGCTTATGCCCAGGGCTTCGACGAGATCAAGGCCGGTTCCGCCGAGCACAGTTGGAACGTTGACCCGCGCGACCTGGCCACCATTTGGCGCGGCGGCTGCATCATCCGTGCAAAGTTCCTCAACCGCATCCGCGAGGCATATGACACCAACCCTGAGGTTGAGTCCTTGCTGCTTGACCCGTACTTCAAGGGCGAGCTCGAAGGCCTTATCGATTCCTGGCGTCGCGTCGTCGTGGCCGCCACCCAGGTTGGGCAGCCGATTCCGGTGTTTGCCTCTTCCCTTTCCTACTACGACAGTCTGCGTGCGCAGCGTCTTCCCGCCGCACTAATCCAAGGCCAGCGCGACTACTTCGGCGCCCACACCTACAAGCGTGTGGACAAAGAAGGAACCTTCCACACCTTGTGGTCTGGCGATCGCAGCGAGATTGAGGCCTAAACTCCTCCACGACTGCGTCTCATATTGTCGGAACCGAGCCCGCATTGCTTGAATGCTTCGTGCGCAGTTGCTTTCCGACGCCTTTCGGCCCTCACCTTGGCGACAAACGTCCGTCGCCTGGGTGGGGGCTTGCGTTTTTCGACTTTTGTGCTCCTTTGTACTCGGCTGCGCGTTTGTCTAAGGTTGAATCAATGACTACCTTCGCCGAGCTTGGCCTTCCCCTCGAGATCACCCGCATCTTGGCCACCGAAGGCATCACCGATGCCTTCCCCATCCAACAGGCCGCCATTCCCGACGCACTGGCCGGCAAGGATGTGTTAGGGCGCGGGCCCACGGGTTCTGGCAAAACCTTTACCTTTGGGTTGCCCATGCTCGCCCGTCTTGCTGGCTCCGGTGCCTCGCGTCCTGCGCACCCACGCGGGCTTGTGTTGGCCCCCACCCGAGAATTGGCCACTCAGATCGCCCAGCGCCTCGACCCAGCCGCCGCCGCACTGGGTCAACGAGTCCTCGAGGTCGTCGGTGGTGTGAACATCAATCGTCAGATAAGGCAACTAGCGGCCCCTGTCGACGTACTCGTTGCCACTCCAGGCCGCGCCCAGGACTTGGTCAACCAACAGCAGCTCTTCCTCGACGCCGTGGAGGTTACCGCGCTCGATGAGGCTGACCAGATGGCCGATATGGGCTTCTTGCCACAGGTTCGAAAGCTCCTGCGGCTTACCCCTTCCAGGGGCCAGCGCCTGCTTTTTTCTGCCACCTTAGACAATGAGGTGGACAAGCTCGTCAAGGAATTCATGCACGAGCCGGTGACCCACTCCACGGCGCCGGTCAAGGCCGAGGTGGCGACGATGGAGCATTTCGTGTTCTATGTCGGCGGGCGCGACACCCGCAACGAGATCGTGCTGCGGATCGCCGCCCGTGAGGGCAAGACCATCATGTTCATGCGCACTAAGCACGGAGTCGACCGGCAGGTCAAAAAGCTGCGTCGAATCGGCATCCACGCCGCGGGGCTGCACGGCGATAAAGGCCAGACATCCCGCACGCTCGCGTTGGAAGGCTTCGCGGACGGCAGCGTACCGGTGCTGGTGGCAACAGATATCGCCGCCCGAGGCATCGACATTGACGATGTCGACCTCGTCGTCCACGTCGATCCGCCGGCAGAGCACAAGGCCTACCTGCACCGCGCGGGACGCACTGCCCGCGCCGGGGCACAGGGAAAAGTGGTGACTCTGGTCATGGACGAGCAGATCAAAGAGGTGGAGCAACTCCTCAAAAAGGCGGGAGTCAAGGCAAATACCTTGAAAGTTCATGAGCAATCGCCGGAGCTTCAAAGGATCACCGGTGCCAAGCAATCCTTCGCGGCCCCGTTGGGTTCCTTCAGCGAACACGTGCAGTCCGCACACAATCACCGTGCACGCAGGGGTGCGGACAAGGGGACAGATCACACTGCCCGCGCTGGGGACGTCGGCAAGCACCACTCGCAGGCAGCAGGGCACGCAGCAAACGAAAGGCGACACCGACCACAAGGCGCCACTGCGCCCCACCGTACCGGCCAGAAGCATCGCGATGTGGGAGGTGGACGAAACAATAGTGCAAGGGACACCCAAGACACCAGAGACGCCACAGGCACCAAAGGCACCAAAGGCACAGCGTCCAACCGCGGCCAGGACAACGCCCGCACGACAGGGCGCGATGCGCGCGGAGGCTCCACATCTCGGGCTAACTCAACTGAGTTCGGCGGCCCACGCAGGCGCCGCGGTGGTGCCAAAAAGCGAGATAGTTGGGGCGGCAACCCGCGCGTTGAGCGAAACAACCGGCGCAAAGGATAGAATCTATTCTCGAGTTTGTGAATCCAATGGGAACCAGTATCCACGCACTTGCGTTAGAAAACTGAGACCAAGCCCGCTCGCCCGCGCACGCCCCTGGGCAAGGGCAAGTCGCAAACGGCCTCCCTGGTGCACACACAAGTGAAAACTGTCGCCGTTTCAGCTCCTCGCACCGCTTCACCTCCGGGGCTGGGACGACAAGAAAAAGAAGGACGGTCAACCCGCAGCAAGGTCGCTGCGAACCTGACATGGACATAATCATAAGTATTCTCTCGCTACTCGGATTTATCCTGCTCACAGCATCAACTGGCCTATTTGTGGCCATTGAGTTTGCCCTGACGGGCCTTGAGCGCTCCACCATCGAAAACGATGTTGCCAACCGCGGGGACAAGCGAGCCCAGGCGGTGAAGCGAGACTACCAAAACCTATCGTTTGTCCTTTCCGGCGCCCAGCTGGGTATTACCATCACCACGCTGGCCACCGGTTACCTCGCCGAGCCGATCTTGGCCACGTTCTTCACCCCGATGCTGGAGTGGATGGGTGTCTCCGAGGACCTCACACCCAGCATCGCCTTGGTGTTGGCGCTGATCATCGCCACCTTGCTGTCCATGGTGTTTGGTGAGCTGGTGCCAAAAAACATTGCCATCACCAATCCGCTCGGGACCGCCCGTTACGTGGTTGGCCCGGTCAATGCTTTCAACACCGTCTTCAAGGGTTTCATCAAACTGCTCAATCACTCCGCCAACTGGACGGTGCGTCGCCTCGGCATCGAACCTGCCGACGAGCTGGCCTCCGCCCGCTCCACGCAGGAGTTGACCGCACTGGTACGCAACTCCGCGGAACAGGGCGATCTGGAAAAGACGACGGCCCTCGTTCTCGACCGCAGCCTCAAGTTTGGTGAGTCGACCGCAGAGGAGTTAATGACCCCTCGCTCGACGGTGGAGGCGTTGCACGCCGACGATACAGTCGCCGATCTCATCGCCTTAGCCATTGAGACCGGACATTCCCGATTCCCCATCATCCGTGGAGACCTCGATGACACCATCGGCGTCGTCCATTACAAGGACGCTTTCGCAGTAGAGGCCTCCGAGCGCGCCACCAAGCAGCTCAAGGATCTTGCGCGCCCCATCCCGGTGGTCCCGGGGTCCCTTGACGGCGACGCCGTCCTCGCTGCGGTTCGCCAGGCAGGTTCCCAGGTGATCCTGGTCGCTGACGAGTATGGTGGAACCGCAGGGCTGATTACCATCGAGGACGTTGTCGAGGAAATCCTCGGCGAGGTCTACGACGAGCACGATAATGCCGAAGCTGAGCGCGACTTCCAGCGCTTCGGTAACAGTTGGTCCGTATCTGGACTCGTGCGACTGGATGACCTTGGTGAAAAGGTCGGCTACATCGCCCCGGATGGACCCTATGAAACTCTCGGCGGGCTTGTGATGGCGCAGCTCGGCAAGATACCTTCCGCCGGCGACGAGCTTGTGCTGCCCGAATCCGACAACCCATTCCGGGCGGAGTTCGAGTCCGGCTTCACGGGGCGCTGGATGGCAAAGGTCACCGTGATGGAGGATCGTCGCGTTGACACGGTTGTGCTCTCCCCGATCACCGGTGCCGAGGCGGCCAAGCTGGAAGCCGAAGCACGAGAGAAGAAGGCTTAAACGATGTCGATCCTTTCCACCATTCTTCTCATTGTCGCGTTGCTTGCCGCCAACGCCTTCTTCGTTGCGGCGGAGTTCGCGCTCATTTCCTCACGCCGCGACCGCATCGAAAACCTCATCGCGCAGGGCCGCCGGGGTGCGAAGCGAGTGTTGTATGCCACCGAGCATCTGTCGATCCTGCTCGCGACGTGCCAGTTGGGTATCACCATCGCCTCGCTTATTTTGGGCAAGGTGGCCGAGCCCGCTATTGCCCACTTCATCGAGGAGCCCTTCCAGGCGCTTGGCCTTTCTGAGCACCTGCTTCACCCGGTCTCCTTTGTCATCGCCTTGGGATTGATCACCTTCTTGCACATCCTGTTTGGCGAGATGGTTCCGAAGAACATTGCGCTGACGGGGCCGGAAACCTTAGCGATATGGCTCAGCCCTGTCCTCATTTTCGTGATGCGGATTTCGCGCCCGGTCGTAGTCGGTCTCAACGGCATCGCTCGCGTGACCTTGCGTCTGTTCGGCATCGAGCAAAAAGACGAGCTGGACACCACTGTCACCCAGTCTGAGCTGGATTCCATGATCTCCGAATCACGTTCAGAAGGACTCCTCGATGCTGAGGAGACGATCCGTCTTCGCAAGGCTCTTCGTTCGGAGTCGCGCTCGCTTACCGAGGTCCTCATCCCGACGGACAAGGTTCGCACCCTCGACTTCGGCGAACGCGGGCCCAAGCTTTCCGACGTCGAAAAGGCGGTCGCCGAAACCGGTTTCTCTCGCTTCCCGGTCACGGGTAAGGACGGTTCCTACGTTGGCTATGTCCACGTCAAGGATGTCCTCGACCGCTTCGAAGAGGTCATCCCGGATCAACGAATCCATCGTTCCGAAATTCGCCCGCTGTCCATCGTGGATGCTTCCGGCAGCCTCGAGGAGGCCCTGCATGCGATGCACCGCAAGTCAGCGCACATGGCCCAGGTCCGCGACCGCGGTCAGCTCATTGGTGTGATCACCCTCGAGGACCTCATCGAGGAATACTTGGGTACCTTCTCCGACTGGACCCACGAGGAAACCGCGCAACCATGACCTCCACAGCCACAGAATCGGCTCAAGGATGTGGCACCAACCCCGTTGTCTTGACTCTCGAGCAATGGGAACAGCGCATGCGGGACCACGAGCTGCGCGCTGACGAGCTCACCCGCGCGCATATGGCGCGTCGCCGCGCAGGGACGAAGCACCCGGTCTTTGACTTCCTTTTCGAGTACTACCCCATCCGCATGTCACACATGCACCGTTGGCATCCCGGAGTGGGCGTGATCCTTGAAGGTGACGCACCGCACGGACAATGGAAGGGCTACCAGCGCACCCAGCAAGGCATAACCCTAGATACGAGGGCTTTTCTGGCTCGACGTGCGAACACGGTGGATTTCATCCGTACACTTTTGGAATCCACGTCAAGGAACCCGGCGCATTTCGACTGTTTTGGTCTGCACGAATGGGCGATGGTCTACCAAACGGACAAGCCTCGCCACGATCTTCCCCTACGGCTTGGCACTGCTGGAACCAACAAAGTAGTCGAGGAGAACAACATCCGGTGCACCCATTTTGATGCTTTCCGGTTCTTCACCCCACCGGCTCGACCACTGAACCTGACGGTGCTGACCAGACAGGGCCAGACCGCTCATGAGCAGCGGGGGTGTTTGCACGCCAGCATGGACTTATACAAGTGGGCGGCGAAGCTGGGGCCACTAGTTCCCGGCGAGCTGTGGCTTGATTGCTTTGATCTAGCCTGGGATGCCCGAATTCTGGACATGGAGGCCTCCCCTTATGATTGCCGTGAGTATGGCCTAGGGGTAGTACCCATCGAAACGTCCGAGGGCAAGGCCGAGTACGTCTTACGCCAGCGCGAGATCGCCCGCCGCGGAGAGCATTTGCGAACACGGCTTGTCGCGACCATAGATGAGGCCTTGCTCACGCTAGACTAGGGAGCACTTGGATTTCTGGCCGAAGGCACACAATGGGGCATCTCGGACTAGGGCGATTTAGCACCCTTGCGGGAACAGCTTAGGGTGCCAGCTCACCTAGTTGGGTTCTGTCTTGCTCCTGTCTTCGGCATGGATTTTGATGAATACGAAAGACTTGAGGCTTCCACTGTGGCACGTCACTCAACGGGTACCCAGAACAATAAGGTCGCGGGGTCGTTTGTCGTCCTCATCGTCGCGGTAATCACCGCCATCGCATTAGGCGCATGGTGGCTTATCGCTGGCAAAGGCGATGACAGCGCCACTACCGCCAGCGAGGACGCCGCGTGCAGCGCCGGCGAGCTCACCTTGGCCGTGGCTGGCGACGACCCGACATTGCTCAAAGACGTGGTTAACAAGTACAACGGTACATCCCCAGTGATCAACAGCTACTGCGTCACTGCTACCGCCACGGATTCCCTGCAGAACGCAGCGGTGTATCTCACCAGCGCGTCTGACGAGGAGACCATCGCTACAATCAAGTCCTCAGATAGAACAAATGCTTCCCTTGATTGGCCGGTCATTGCCACCGTTCCAGTCGGCGTTGCCACAAAGACCGATTTCACCTTTGGCGGGGATACGCCTATCACCTATGCCACTAAGGACAACGCCTTGGCCAGTGCATTCGTCGCAGCTGTTGCCACCAACGCGGCTGCTGCCACCGATGATGCAACCGCCACCATCACGGCCGCGTTGAACTCGGGAACAGACACGACTGTCCGACAAGCCGCCGCAGAAGGCGCCGATAATATTGCCTTGCCCGAGTCCGCACTGCCCAGTGGCTATTCCTTTGTCCCCGCTACCGAATCGGGCTCTGCTGTGAGCATTCCGCAGCGTGCGGTGATCCTGAATACCACCAACGCGGTCACCGAGGATGCCATCGCGGCAGCGACGGACTTCGTTTCCACCCAATCCACTGCCTCGGACAACCCTTTGTCCACGGTCACGGGGATCGCTGCAATGGAAGCATTGTCCACGTTTGCCGGCGCCGCCTCGCCTACCACTGAATCTGCTGCGGCTACCAGCTCTGCTGTTGCCTCAGCGCATCAGGTGCAAAACACGTTGTTCCTGCTCGATACCTCCGATGCCATGGGTGCAGCCCTCGGCCAGACCACCTGGTATAACACTGCGGCTAACGCCATCACCGATGCCTCGTTGCGCATCGGTGCTGCAGGTAAGCAGGTCGCTTTGTGGAACTACTCTTCGCCGATGAGCGAAGGAGTAACCCAGGGGTGGCGAGTCAACGTTGGTCTCGATGACACAACCGGCGGGCAGTCCGCCGCGGCCGCCGTGGTCCGATTCGGCACCGGTGGCCAGCCGCAGACGCGCTCGGCTCTCTCGGCGGCCCTGAAGTCGGCGGCCGAGGTCTCAGAAGAGGTTCGCGTGGTGCTTATTGTTTCCGGCACGGCCGACACCTTCGATCTCCAGTCCGCAATCGATGCGGCGAAGGCGGGCGGGGTTACCCTCGATGTCATCAACGTTGGCGAAACGGCTCCCGATCCAGGACTTGCCACCGCGGCGGCTGAGTTGGGGGGAACCTCGCAGCAGGCTACCGCGGCAGAGCAACTTGCCGGAATGATCAACAAGGCTGTCGGCTTGAATTAAACCCACGAGGACGAAAAAGACAAGCTCCCACATCCTCGGCTCCCACGCGCCCGTGCACGTAAGTGGTGCTCTTTGAGAGAACACCGTGTACGGGTTTTGTGTAAGCCGCCACCCTCACCGAACTCCACCGAGAACCAGAGACACTAAGGCGCCTAGGCACTGAGGCAAACGATGGGCAGGGGCGCGAAGTGATATTAGTTCGAGGTGATTGTTGAGGTAGCGAACTAGTCGGTATACCAAACTTGCAGTACTCATAAGGGAGTTAGTTAGCCCTGTCACCATCGGCCGCAAACGCCTGCGAGCCCGCCACCTTTAACCAGAGAAAAGGTGGCGGGCTCGCAGGTTTCATCCGGGGCCTAGGAAGTCTTTCGCTTGCGTCGGGCCGCAAGTTCGTCCACGGCGATGACAGATGGGTCGGCATCCTCATCCAGGGAGTGAATGCGCTCGGAGGGGAAGGAAGAAATGGTACCGCTTAGCTCGCGGACGATTCCCGGTACTGCGATTCCAAATACGCCCTGCCCACCGCCGAGCAGGTCGATGACCTCTTCTGCGGAGCGGCATTCGTAAACGGTGGTGCCGTCGGAGACGAGGGTGATCTGGGCGAGGTCATCGACGCCGCGGTCACGCAACTTGTCCACGGCAAGGCGAATATTCTGCAGTGAGATGCCGGTATCAAGCAGGCGCTTGACGATCTTGAGGACGAGAATGTCCTTGAAGGAATAAAGGCGCTGCGTGCCGGAGCCGCGGGCGGTGCGGATGCTGGGCTCGACCAGCTTGGTGCGCGCCCAGTAGTCGAGCTGACGGTAGGTAATCCCGGCGACCTGGCAAGCGATCGGCACGCGGTAGCCGACCTCTTCGTCGGGTCCGATATCAAAAAGGGATTCCTGCACGGGGCGCTCTGACATAAGTTTCTCCTGCGATCTCTGGTTTCACACGCATGTAAAAGAACGTTGCCGTTCTTTCATTCTTCGTCAAGGGTAGAACATGGTCAAGCGGATAACTTGCGACACGCCGAAAACTTCAACCTCAAGTTCAAGTTTAGACTCAGGACCCCCTCCTGAAACTCGTCCCCCATTAGAACAGAGCTTTAACAAGCTTCCCAACGGTACTCTTCTAGGCACGGCGAGGCTATAGAGCACAGTCGGGTTGGGTGGGCTGGGCTTTTGCTTGCTTTCCGTCGCCAAGCAACGACGTCCTCAGGAAGCGAACACACTCGAAAAAAGGTGCGAGTGACAACCAGGCCGATTCCCACTAGTGTCGCTTTATAACAATGTGGACTCGATGTGTAGGTGGCCTCCCCGATGCTGGAGAACCCATCCCAATTCCGGGTTCGGGGCGTGAGGCGAAAGGCTATTTCTCCTCAGGAGTGTGCCCCTCATCGGAATCGTCATCGCCGGCCAGCTCGTCAAGGTTGAGCTTGCTCCAATCGTCTTCGGAGAAATCCTCGGAATCCAACAGGTCTTCTTCCTTGACACCCATATTGGCCATGAGTGTGGTGAACTCGTCGTCGGCTTCGTCGGACGGCTCTTCCTCAAGCAGCCCTTGGATGGGTTTTATCCCTAGGTAAGCCTCGACGTCCGCATCCGCGATAAAGACACTGGCCTGGGCTAACACATCCGCATCGCAGGTGATTGGCTGATCCATGAGCTGAGCCAAAGTCAAGGCATCCGAGGGGCGAACATCGAATTCTTCCCCACCGCGCATGACGATCGATGCGATGAACACGCCCTCGTAGAAGCTCGTGATCCGAAATTCTTCTACTCCATCGCTCAACCTAGCCAGCATGTCCACGAGCACGTCATGGGTCATGGGGCGACGCGGTTCAAGCCCCGTCTGCCGAGAATCAATGGCGAGAGCTTCATCCAAGTCCATCCACACTGGAAGGTAGCGGTTATACTCCGTCCACCGAAAAAGCGCATAGGCGTCATTTTCCGGCTCCATCAGGTGGATGCCCAAGTACTCGAGCTCGACAAAGGTCAAGGCTTATTAACCCCTCTTAAGATCTAACGGTCCCCGGTAGCCAAAACCAGCCAAGGCTACCTCATATGCACAGACAAATCTATCACTACGGCCAAGGTATGCCTGACACCGCCTCCCCTTCCAAATTGAAAGAAAATGCCCGGATCTCCGGGGCCGGGCTTGGCTGAGTCTTCAGCAGCTAGGCCGGCACCTAGGAGCGATGCGAGCGCATCACAGACTTCACCATATTTGCGTGCATGGAGATCACCAGCGCCATCATCTCCTGCGCCATTTGATCCGCCCGCTCGCGACCATTCTCTCTAGCATAAGACGTAGGCGCGGCGGCACGTTCGATAAGATCCGCCTGGCGCACTGCTGTGTTTCGCAAGGACCTCAAGTGGCGCGCATCAAACCCGAAGTCGGCGAGCTTGCCGGCGGTGATGGCAATAGCAACGTCGTCGTTGGTGAAAAAGCCGGAGGAATCCGCAACGATCACGCCCGCGTTGAGGAGATCCGCCACCAACGCGGGGTCGAATCCAGCCTCCTCCACCTGGGTGCGCACATCCGAATCAGTAAGGCGCGTCGAGGCCGGTGCCCTAAACGCATCTGGAGACACCAATGTCGAGGAATCACCACGAGGCAGGGGCGTGAGCGCACCGGAATCCATCGCGGCCAGTTGTTCTCGGATGACCTTCAGCGGAAGGTAGTCATCTCGCTGGGTTCTCAGGATAAAGTGCAATCGGTCAACGTCGGCCTGGGTAAACCGACGATAGCCGGAGGACGTGCGCTGCGGAGTAATAAGCCCTTCCGATTCCAGGAAACGAATCTTGGAAACGGTGACTTCCGGGAATTCCTGCCGCAACCGCTCCAGCACAACACCGATGGACATCGTCTTAACCTGCTTGGCTGGCCCGGGCGAGTTCGACGAACGCGCGACGTTTTCGCGCGGGCCCTGTTGTGGTAAAGCGCTCATGATTGACATTTCCCGAAATCATCGTTGGAACTTTTAAACTAACACTCAAGGTTACACTAGCCACATCAGTAACGCCGAAGTAACGGCCAAAAACCCAAAAGTCTAGTTTTATTTCTTGACTAGGAAATTCCACCCTTGTTAGTACTGAGCCCAGGACGCGGGAATAGATACCTTAACGTTATTTTCCTTTTGGATTTCTGCTAGATGCCATTGCGCAATCATGTGCAGCCTGCCCCACCATGCGGCCTGGGATAAACACCAAAGCCCACCCTTCGGGTGGAGGAGAAATCTCCAACTCCTTGGGTGGGCTGATCCTAAGCCTGCAAGCCTTCCGACCGTTGTAAGCGTAGCCGAAATGACTTGATTAAGTTGTGCTAACTAAAGGAACTAGGCGGCAGGTCCTGCGAGGAACACCAAACGGAACTTACCGATTTGGATCTCATCACCGGTGGACAAAACCTCGGAGTTACGCGGCTCACGGTTGACGTACGTGCCGTTGAGGCTTCCGACGTCAACAACACTAAAGGTGCCGTCTTCGAGGCGGAACTCTGCATGGCGACGAGAAACGGTAACGTCATCCAAGAAGATATCACTCTCGGGGTGACGACCGGCCGTAGTCGTTGGACGATCGAGCAAGAAGCGGGCACCGGCATTGGGGCCACGCTTCACGATGAGCATCCCAGCTCCCGCTGGTGGGGTGACATCGCTTCCGGATGCTGGCGAAGCAGCAGCACCGTTTTCCATTTCTTTGAGCAAGTCAGCACGAAAAACCGACGTTGTCTCGACCTGTACGTCCGGTGCTCCGGTGTTGTCACTCATATTCAACCTCCCAGTCGAATGGTGGATCCTGCGCCGCGATCTGCTCTCGGCGCGAGCCCCACGACCATTACGTCTAAACCAAGTTAAAGCAAATGGTGCGTGTGGTCCGCACCATTTCCCATAAAACCCGCGTTAATGCTTTCATCTTAGCGTGTTCGTTACAACCGCGTGTTTTACGCTACGCCATTTGCGGCAATTACCCCCTCCAACACGCTCGGAAGCATAGACGCTACTGCCAAGACGACTCACGCTGACAAAACACCTACCCAATAATTCAATCGCTGCACAGCTGGCAGATGTCGCAAATCCCATTCGCTGCCTGCACCTACAGGTATCTCTCACCGAGAGAACCACACCATCGAGCGGAAGGAAAAATCCTCTCCAGCGGGTGGCGCGGGTGCGCCTTTCCCCCTTGGACACAACCCACCCCTCATGGGGATGCGGTAATACACCTACCAGGTTCCACCCGGAATTGGGTGGCTTTGAGTCCGGTTACGCCCAGTTGCTGTGCGCTGTGAGAACCTGCTGCGTAGTGGCTCGGGGACGGAACTATTTTCTACTTGAAGATGGCCCCAATGCCCTTGATAACGGAGTTTCCGGATCCGGCCAGCGGGTTGTCGCTGACCATATAGGTCCAGGTGGCAGACGGTCGCATATAACCCTTGTCCTCAAGGTGCGCACCTTCGACATCGATGACCACGTCGTTGAAGGTCTCCACCGCCTCGTCGACTGCGCGTTGCGCCAGGTCCTTGAACTCTCGGACGGCAATTCGGTGAAACTCATCGATGGGAGTCTCTCGTGCGATGGCGCGAAGATGAATGGACTCGCGGACGTCGTCCATGAGCGCTAGGTGTTCACTCCACCCATTATCAAGGTGGAACAGCATGATTTCGCGCGCAGCTTGGTCAAGTGTCTTTCGGCTCATTTCCCCACTCTCGACCGCCGCCTCTAATTCGGCCGCACGCTTCGGACTGCGTGTCTTCAGTTCCTCCCATGCCTGATTCGTATCGAGGAGGTTCTTCCGGCGCTCATCGATGATCTCTCGCTGGTCCGCGAGGAGCTTGTTGTACTTCCACGTCTGAGCGTGAATCTCCAGCAGCTGGCCTTCGGTGACTCTTTGGCAATGCTCGATCCAGTCATTGATGCGCTTGGAGTCGATACGGCCATCCGGCTCGGGGCGAGCCGTTACCTCCTCGCCTGCCCCGCCGACAGCCACAACGTCATCTTCGAGACTGACGAAAAATAGACTCAGACCGGGATCGCCTTGACGCCCAGCGCGACCACGCAATTGATTATCCAAGCGGGCGGTGCGATGCCGCGCGGTACCGATAACGGCAAGTCCCCCGAGCTTGACTACTTCATCGTGGTCACGTTCGTTAGCGCCACCGAGCTTGATATCGGTACCGCGGCCGGCCATTTGCGTGGAGACGGTGACTCGTCCCACATCGCCCGCCTCGGCGATGATCTGAGCCTCCTGCTCGTCATTTTTCGCATTGAGGACGCTGACCTCAATCCCCAGGCTACGGAGGTGATCGGCCAACCGCTCGGATTCAGCCACGTCCTGGGTACCCACCAAAACCGGCTGCCCGGTTGCGTGAAGGGTACGAATTTCGTCGACGATGGCGGTGAACTTCTCCTCCATCGTCGCGTACACGCGGTCGGCCTCATCGAATCGTTGCAGCGGTTTGTTACGATCGATGACGCTCACGCGCAGGTCATAGAATTGCCGCAACTGGTCTGTGGCCTCCACTGCGGTGCCGGTCATCCCACATACCAGCGGGTAGCGTCCCATCAGCGCCTGAAGAGTGATGGTGTCGAGGATCCTACCGCCCTCAGTGACGGCCAAGCCCTCCTTTGCTTCCACCGCCGCCTGGACGCCATCTGGCCAGCGTTGCAAGTCGGCGACACGTCCCTTCGAGGCATCGATAAGGGCTACCTTGCCGTCTCGGACGACGTAGTGGATGTCGCGAATCAGCAGAGCTTGGGCGTGCAGGGCGAGGTTGACCTGCACCAGGGTCGTTCCCACGTGCTCATCGTCGTAGAGACTCGGGATGCCGAGGGCGCGCTCGACGATGCGCGCGCCGCGCTCGTTGAGGAAAACGTTGCGCCGATCGTCGTCTACGGTGTAATCGCGATCTTCTTTCAGTCGTCGCACGATTTCTGTGATATGTCCGCTGGGCGCGGTGCCAGGTTCATTTCCGGCAAGCACGAGCGGGACGAGCGCTTCGTCCACGAGTACGGAGTCGGCTTCGTCGACCAAGGCCACGTCCGCTCCGTGCTGGACGGCCTGTTCCCAAGAAGTGATGAGTTGATCGCGCAGGACATCGAAACCGATTTCGTTGACGGAACCGTAGACGACGTCGGCCTGATAGGCTTCCCGTCGTTGCTCGCGGTCCATTGATTCGGAAATGCTTGCTGCGCTCAGTCCAAAGAATCGAACGAGCGGCCCCATCCACGTGGCGTCACGGGCGGCAAGATAGTCATTGACGGTAATGCTATGGACTTTTTTGCCCATGAGCGCGAATCCGGTTGCAGCCATGGCACCAACGAGGGTCTTTCCTTCGCCGGTGGACATTTGAATGACGTCCCCTTCCAGAAGGCGCAACACCGCTTGGGATTGCACGGGAAATGGTTGCAGCCCCAAGGTACGTTCGGAGGCGATTCCCAGAATGGCCAAGAACTCGGAGTTGTCAGCGATGGTCCCCGAAGCGGTGAGTTCCCGGGCTCTGGCTGCAAGCTGTGCGTCATCGAGTGCGCTGAGTTTCTGGCTGAGTTCGGTGGATTTTTCCACGATGGCCCGACTCTTTTTCTGATTGCGACCGGACTTGCCGCCCATCGCATTCCAGAACCAATTCATACCGGCCACAGCGCACTTCCCTTTCGTGAAACAATCACGCCTCTACACTTAACCGCCCTCGAGAGCTACCCATTCGCAGCGTGCTTCGGCACCGTGCGCAATGTACGCCCGCGGAGGCTTGATTGGCTCGTTCTCCCTGCAAAAGGGTGAGGGGTGGTGTTGGTGCCACGATGGCACCGCGTGATTCGACAACTTATCCTTCCATTATCCACACTTCCATCCCGGCCTGCTGAAAGCAGACAGAAACTATCCCTTTGTGTCAACGTCAGCCAAAGGAGGCGCGGCCGCCAGCTTGCGGTGTTGTGCCAATTTCTGTCCTGGTGCGAGTTTGTCTCGCGATCACGTCAGGTTTCGACCACACCAGTCCGGTGCGTGGGGCATCGAGTAGGTAAGTGGAGCTTGCGAAGGCGAACGTGAAACAGGAACAAAAAGGGTATGGTGTCGCCTCGGCGCGCGGAAAACGTCGGAAAGCAATGCTGTAGTGCCCCTCTATGTACTCGCTGCCGTGCGGGTTGGCCGGTTGGCGTTTGTTTCCCTGCTTTCCGACGTCCACAGGTGGCACTGCACAATCCCCCGCTGCTACATGCACCGCTCGCCCAATCCCCTGTCATGTCATGCCGCGAGCACGGGGGACGAATATCGGTGGAGAGCCGACAGTGCCAATGCATCACGGCGGCGCATCCTGCGGAGGGTGAGCTAGGTTTCACCGGGGTTGCCAACTTAAGGAAAATGACAGGGCTCGAATGCCCACCAGCGCGCACTTTTGACCTATGCTTGGGCGCATTGCCCCTCTTCGGTAAAGCAATCGCGACTGGGCACAGCGCCTTGTGCGAATGCGCACCGATTGTTGAGGAAACCATACCCATATCTTCGTAACCGCAAGCGCTGGCCGCCGCACCCCTTGGTGGCCTTGTCTCAGCTTGCTGGCTACCGCGCCCAGAAAGTGAGTACCCGTTTCGTGCATTCCATCAGCGTTTCCGTACCTTCCTCCAAGGGTTATCTCATGGCCGGAACCATTGACATGCCGGACACTGAGCCCACTGCTTTCGCCATGTTTGCCCACTGCTTTACGGGCTCGCGATTCACGCCAGCCGCCGCCCGAACCTCAAAGCAGTTGGCCGAAATGGGTATCGCCTGCCTCCGCTTCGATTTCCCAGGCCTTGGCCAATCGGAGGGAAAGTTCGAGGATACCTGCTTTAGCGAAAATGTCCGTGACATCATCGCTGCCAACGAGTGGCTCAAACAGAACTACTCGGCACCGCAGCTGCTTATTGGTCACTCTCTTGGCGGTGCCGCGGCCCTGAAGGCTGCAACCGAGATCAAAAACCTCAAAGCAGTCGCCACGATCGGCGCACCCTTCGACCCCGCCCATGCCGTCTTGCACTTCGCCGACCGCATCAGCGAGGTGGATGAGGAAGGCGCTGTGACCTTGACGCTCGGCGGACGCGATATCGTCATGTCCCGCGAGTACCTCGAGGATCTCGCCGAGACCGATGTGCAAGGTTACCTGCCTAAGCTGCGCAAGCCGCTGCTGATTTTGCACTCGCCGACCGATCAGACCGTCGGCATCGACAACGCCATCAAGATTTACCAGCTCACCCGCTACCCTAAGTCTTTGGTCTCCCTGCACAAGGTCGATCACTTGGTCACCACCCAAGGCGCTGC
The DNA here is from genome assembly GCF_027886475.1 of Corynebacterium sp. SCR221107. Lineage (NCBI taxonomy): Bacteria > Bacillati > Actinomycetota > Actinomycetes > Mycobacteriales > Corynebacteriaceae > Corynebacterium > Corynebacterium sp. SCR221107. Next base: position 1,536,855 of record NZ_CP115670.1, on the reverse strand, counting down.
CCAGGAGGCAGCAAAGCTCATCTACTCCTGGGCTACCCAACACATCGTGCCGGAGAACATCAACCCCGATGCCGATGTCATCCCCGAGGGTGTTGCCATTGCCAAGTCTACGAAGGCCGGCAAGTTCAGCGACGTTGTCACCACCGGCACCCGACAGCTTGTCACCGACCGGGAAAAGAACGCCGGCGGAAAGAACCTCGGATTCAGCCCTACGTCCTTGGTGGCATCGGCGTTGGCGGCGTCGACAAGCCAGGCTATTAGGCAGGCCGCAAAGGAGTCGCACATCACCGAGCTCGAAGATGTTGAGGTCACGGTCTCTCGCACCGTGGGCACGGGCACTGACGTGCGTTTCCGCCGTGAGGTTTCGCTCATCGGTGATCTGACGACCCAGCAGCGCCAGGAGCTACTGGCGGCCGCCCGCAATGGCGAGGTTGAGGCCATGCTCGGCGGGCACACCGTCATTGAGTGCGTGACCAAGATTTAGAACCGATCCCAACACGCCGTAGCCAGTACCGTGTGCCAAGCGAAGGAGCCCGCGATGTCACAACCCAACAGCCGTGATCAGTGCCCCTGCTCGAGTGGGCGGATCTATGGGCAGTGCTGCGGCCCATTTCTCTCCGGGCACGCCTTCGCGCCCACTGCGCCACAGCTCATGCGCTCGCGCTTCACCGCGTTTGCGACCGGTGATGTCGAGTACCTGCGCAGTACCTGGCATCCCGACACCCGCCCTCACGATCTCGGACTGGATCCGGCGGTGGAATGGCTACGGCTCATCATCTCCGACACCGTCCGTGGCGGCCCCTTCGATACCTACGGTGAGGTGGAGTTCGTGGCCATGTACCGTGAGCCTTCCCCCGATAAACCAGGCTCCTATCAACGCGGCCGCCAGCATGAGCGCTCCACTTTTGAAAAGGTGGAAGGACGATGGCTCTACGTGGATGGGGTGCTCTAAAGAATGATGAGGCAGGCCGCACACGCCTACTATGGGCACGCACCCCTTTTTCGGCGGCATGCTTTCTGCCACACCACCCGGTTTCTATTATTCAATAGGTTTTTGCGTTTTTTCTCCGGTACCATCAGGGTTCATGATTACCGTTTTGCAGCCTGATACCTTTGTCCCACTTGATCGCTTTACTAATTGGCTGGCCGAGGAAGGCCAGGACTTTCGCGTCGTCCCCTTGCAACACCAGCCGGTTCCTTCCATCGAGGAGGTCGGGGACGGACTCATCATCCTCGGCGGCCGCAAGGACTCGGTCAATGTGGAGGAATCCCCGTTTCTGCCTGCTGTGTGTAGCCTGCTTCACGACGCCTACGGTGCCCAACTTCCCGTGCTGGGAATCTGCCTCGGGCATCAAATCATGGGTCACGTCTTCGATGGCCAGGTCACCTTGGGGCACCCCGAACAAGGCGAAGAAGGCGCTTTTAGCATCACCCTCAACGAGCAGGGACAGCAGCATCCTCTGTTCACCGATCTGGACACCAATTTTCTAGCAGCCGAGTCCCACCACGACGTTGTCACCGCGATCCCCGAGGGGGCTACTTTGTTGGCCTCGTCGCAGGCGTGCCCAGTCCAAGCATTCGCCCTCGGCTCACTGACCGGTGTGCAGTTTCACCCCGAGGTCTCCCCTGCCACGATGGGCGCATGGACCCAGAGCGACGGCGGCGACGGAAACGCCATGGCCGCACACATGCGCCGACACGATGATGCGATCAAGGCCAACGGACGCCTCATCCTTAAGAACTTCGTGGACATCGTCAATTCAGCCAAGAATTAGCGCTGACATTCCCCACGAGTTGCGCACTAAGGCTGTCCCTTTTCGACGGGGCAGCCTTTCATTATTTTCTCAGGCGCGCAGTTCTCACGTGGGTCTCGTTGGCGTGACCAGATTCGTGACCAATTTGTGGTCACGAAGACCCATCTTTCGGGGTCCCTGTCTATTATCGAGACAAAGAAAATCCCCGCTAGGAGGGTATTTTTGCCTCTTTAACGGGGATATTTGTCGGACTAACAGGATTTGAACCTGCGACCCCTTGACCCCCAGTCAAGTGCGCTACCAAACTGCGCCATAGTCCGCCACTCAACAGTGCTTTGGCTGCCCTGCTCAGCCGTTACAGATTACATCAATGCAACTACTTTTTACCAATCACAAGGTAGAGGGGCGAATTTTCGGTGCACGGCTCCTGTTTTTCAATCATTGGCGCGTAGCTTCATCTGTTCGTGATACGGGGCTCGTACGCTTGGCGTCCGTGATTGGATAGAATCGTTGACATGCAAACTGACCGCCAAAAGGCCAACTGGGAGCGGGTGTATAACAACACCTTCGCCTCCTTCTACCCCAACTATGTTTCCAAGGCCGAGCGCAAAGGCCGCACCGTCGAGGAAGTCAACGAGGTTATCTGTTGGCTGACTGGGCTCGATGACCGGGGACTCGAAGAGGCGCTGAACTCCGATATCACCATGCGGGAATTCTTTGAAACCGCACCGCACCCCAACGACAATCGCCATCTTATTACCGGGGTCGTCTGCGGAGTCAAGGTTCAAGAGCTCACAGATCCGCTGCAGCAAAACATTCGCTACCTCGACAAGCTGGTCGACGAATTAGCCAAGGGTAAGGCGATGGAAAAGATCCTGCGGCAACCATAATAGGCTCACCGCAGGCAAAAACCGCACTGTGGTCGTCGGCAAGCAATTGCCACAACCACAGTGCGGTTTGATCTTTTTCTGAGGCGACTAGCCCAAGAAAGCCTTGTCGGACAAGGTCGCGCCCTTGATGTTGACGAACTCCTGGAGCAGATCACGCACGGTGAGCTTGCGCTTGGTGGCCTCGTCAGCCTCGTAGACGATCGTGCCCTCATGCATCATAATGAGGCGGTTGCCCAGACGGATCGCCTGCTCCATATTGTGGGTCACCATCAATGTGGTCAGCCCGCCTTCGGCCACGATGCGCTGGGTCAGCTGCGTCACCAATTCCGCGCGGGAAGGGTCAAGCGCCGCCGTGTGCTCGTCCAACAACATGATCTTAGGCTGGGTAAAACCAGCCATGAGCAGGCTCAGAGCCTGACGCTGACCGCCGGAAAGCAAACCCACCTTCGCGGTAAGACGATCCTCCAGGCCAAGCTCCAAGGTGGCTAGCTCCTGCTTGAAAAGCTCGCGACGCTTGGCGTTAAGGCCACGCCCTAGGCCGCGATGCTTGCCGCGAAGCAACGCCAGCGACAGATTCTCCTCGATGGTGAGATTGGGGGCGGTACCGGCCAAGGGATCCTGGAATACGCGGCCGACATAACGGGCGCGCTTGTATTCCGGAAGCTTGTTGACCTTCGTGCCGTCGATCTCAACGAGCCCCTCGTCGACGATGAGCTTTCCCGCCACCGCGTTGAGCAGGGTCGACTTACCAGCACCATTCGAGCCGATGACGGTAACGAAGTCACCCTCGGCCAGATGAAGGCTCAACCCGTCGAGGGCCACGCGCTCATTGATCGTGCCGGGGAAAAATGTCTTGCGGATATTTTCGATCTTGAGCATGCCTCTATGCCGCCTTTCCGCTTGGCTTCGGTGTCTTTGACATCAACGACTTCCAGCGAGGAAGCAGCAAGGCGATTATCACCAATACCGCGGTCACGGCGCGCATGTCGTTAGGATCGAGGCCTACCTTGAGGGCAACGAAGATGATGATTCGGTAAAGCACCGCACCCAGGATGACCGCCAACACTGCGGTAACCAAGTACTTTTGGCCAAGGATTGCCTGGCCCATGATCACCGAAGCCAGGCCGATCAGGATGAGACCGATACCCATCGAGACATCGGCGAAGCCCTGATACTGCGCAATGAGCGCACCACACATGCCCACGAAACCATTGGACAGGGCCAGCGTGAGGTTCTTCGTAAAGTCCGTAGACACGCCAAAGGAAGTGATCATCGGGCCGTTGTCGCCGGTTGCGCGAAGCGACAGTCCGAGATCAGTGTTGAGGAACCACACCACGATCAATCCTAGGAGGACGACCGCAACCAGCAGGATCGCCACGGAACCCCAGCCGCCGAGCAAACCCGCATCCTTAAGCGGGGTAAACAGCGTGTCCGTACGCAGCAGGGGCACGTTTGCGCCACCCATGATACGCAGGTTGATCGACCACAGGGCGATCATGGTCAAAATACCCGATAGCAGACCGTCAATCTTGCCCTTGGTATGAAGCAAGCCAGTCACGCCGCCGGCGATAAAGCCCGCGCCAAATCCTGCCAGGGTGGCCAGGATGGGGTTCCACCCGTGGGTCAACCCCACCGCTGCCGTTGCAGCACCCGTTGTAAAGCTGCCGTCGACCGTAAGGTCGGCGAAGTTAAGAACGCGGAAGGTGAGGTAGACGCCGATGGCCATGACGCCATACAGGAGTCCTACTTCAAGCGCTCCGATCATACTCGCTCAGCCTTATCCAAAATCTCCGCAGGAATGGTGATGCCCTGAGCCTTCGCGGCCTCTTCGTTAATGACGTAGGTGAACTCGGTTGCGGTCTGGACCGGCATCGTCGCCGGATCCTTACCGTCCTGAAGAATCTCCAGCGCCATCTTGCCGGTCTGCTCACCGAGCTTCTCGTAATCAATGCCCAGGGTGGCAGCGGCGCCACCCTCTACGGTGCCGGATTCCGCACCGATGACCGGGATCTGCTTTTGATCGGCTACCTGAACCAGCGAGGCAATACCGGAAACAACCATGTTGTCGGTCGGAACATAGATGGCATCGACGTCGCCGAGAGCCTCGACGGCCTGCTGAATCTCGTTGACAGAAGACACGGTCTGGGTCGCGACCTCGACGTCAATCTTGGCGGCTTCTTCCTTGACCTGATCCACCTGGACCTGAGAGTTGACCTCACCGGAGGCGTAGACGATACCAATCTTCTTGGCATCAGGCACCAGCTGCTTGAGCAAGTCGAGCTGGTCGGCGATAGGCGCGACGTCGGAGGTACCCGTCACGTTTGCACCTGGCTTATCGTTGGAGTCGACGAGCTCGGCAGACTCCGGATCGGTGACAGCCGTGAACAGGACCGGGATGTCGGTGATGTTTTGTGCGGTCGCCTGAGCGGCCGGGGTGGCCACAGCCAGGACGAGGTCGAGGCCTTCGCCCGCAAACTGCTGAGAAATGGTCAGCGCGGTGGCCTGTTCGCCGTTGGCGTTTTGCTCCTCCCACTCAACCTCAACACCAGCGTCCTCAAAGGCCTTCTTAAAGCCAGCGGTCGCAGAGTCAAGCGCCGGGTGCTGCACAAGCTGGTTAATACCGATCTTGTAGGTCGTAGCATCCGAGCTCGACGAGCTCGAGCTAGAAGAGTCGCTCGAGGAGCAGGCGGACAAAGCAAGGGCACACGTGGCGGCGACGGCGGCCACAATCTTAGTGCGGGAACCGAACATAATTGGTTACCTCTTATCTCGTCGACGAAAGTGACCGGAGATTCACGATCACGGGTTTGCGAGCAACAACTAACGCCGAGGGCAACCACGTAAGGCTCCTTTGACGCTAGCGCGAGGGATGCTCAACGAAACGGGATGAAAGACCCCACGCGCTTTGCCGCCAGTACAGCCTTTCCGCACCTTGATTTGCCTTTTGACCTTCGGCTCAACCAACTATGCAAGTGAAAAGGATGATCCAGCGACGAAGACGTGACGTCTACTTTTTAGTCTTGTGCCAACGCATCGTGGTGTGAGCGCCAGCGGAGGTAAATATTTACTGTGATGGGCAAGTATTTACAGGGCTTAGCATAGCCCACCTTCCCCCAATTACCTGCAGCGTCATAGGTATTAGACGAACGAAAAAGGCAGTTCATGCAGATGCACCACCACAACGCCAACCGTAAAGTCCCTTGATCGGGGGGGGGATTGAATCTCTGCGTTCTCCCCCCGTTAGAGATTTGGGTGGAGGCATGTGCGCAGCCCAGACTGCGAATAATAGTGCGGTTGCTTCTGCCCCAAGTCGCGGGCTTTCGGCTATGCTTTCCGACGTCGACCGTGCCACTGGCAACCGGTTGCCTTCCACGTTCCTGCCTTATTGATGTGAAAAAGATTCCTTGTGTCTACCTCCCCCATTCCCCCGGTCTCTCGGAAAGACGTGCCCCGGTTTTCCTCCGAGGAGCATCGCACCTCTACCGCGCGGGCCTTTGAGGCCGGCGCAAAGACGTACTCTGATGTGCGCCCCGGCTATCTTCCAGCGGCCCTCGATCTGCTAGGAAAGAGTGCCCAGCGCATCGCCGACATCGGATGTGGCACCGGCAAGCTCACCGCACAGATCGCTGCACGTTGCGATTCTGGGACTGGACTCGTTGTTGGGGTTGACACCAGCGCTGACATGCTCGCTCAATGTCAGGTACTGCTGCCGGAGGTTGCCTTGGTGCGTGCCCGTGCAGAGGCAACGGGGCTGAAAGACGCAAGCTTTGACGCCCTTACCTGCGCGCAGACCTGGCATTGGGTCGATGTGGCTGATGCAAGCCGCGAATTCGCGCGGATTACCACCGATGAGGGAAAGGTTGTGCTCCTGTGGAACACACTCGATGTGTTAGTCCCGTGGGTACACCGCCTCTCACGCATCACCCATTCTGGCGACACCCTTCGGGAAGGCTTTGTCCCTGAGATCGCTTCACCGTGGACGATTACTACCACTGTGCGTCAGCGGTGGGTCCAAGAAATCGAGCCCGTGCGCCTCCATGATCTCATGCACACCCGCAGCTATTGGCTGCGGGCGAATGATAGGACGCGAGCGAAAATGACCAACAACCTCGATTGGTACCTATTTGATCATTTGCAGCTCGACCCCCGAGTCCCAGTCGAGCTACCTTATCGCCTCGATGCCTTCCTCCTCGAAAAACAGAGGTGACCTTCGCCCATCACCTCACACTTCAGGGCTCCACCCTCTCAAGGTTTAACACCGAAAGTCCGACCCCGAAGTCCGACACTGGAAGTCGTGTTTCGAGAGGTGTATCTACGCTAGTTATTAATGTCGCGGCCTTTGCGCCAGGCCTGCCACAAGGTGCAATAAGAGCCACCAGATTCCAGCAGCTGCTGGTGGGTACCCTTTTCCAGGATCTTCCCATCACCCATAACCACGATGCAGTCAGCGTGTTCTGCCTGATCGAGGCGGTGGGCTACGACGAGCGCGGTTCGATCGCGCGCCACATCCATCGCCGCCTGTTCCAGAGCAGTAGCACCCAAAGAGCCGGCTTCCGCCGTCGCCTCGTCCATGATGATGACCGCGGGGTTGAGCAACCACATGCGTGCTAGGGCCAACTGCTGGGCTTGCACGGGGCTTAATGCATAGCCTTGCGCCCCGACCACGGTACCTAGACCATCGCCGAGTGATTCCAGCCAAGAACCGGCCCCGACCTTGACCAGCGCCTCCCGCAGCTCGGCATCGGTCGCCTCGGGCTTTGCTAGGGTGAGGTCCTCGCGCAGGGTACCGGAGAAAACATGTACCTCCTGGCTCACCATGGCAATACGGCGACGCCGCTGGGCGTCGTTAAGCTTATCGACGGCAACGCCATCGATGGTGACAGTGCCGGAGGTAGGAACGCGCAAACCAGCCAACAAGGCGGCGACCGTCGACTTGCCCGCCCCGGAAGCTCCGACGACGGCCACCGTCTGCCCTGGGGATATATGCAGCGAGAAGTCTTTTACCGCCAGATGATCGGTGTAGCCGAAGCTGACGTGGTCGAAGACCACCTCCCCACGAACCGGCCCCACCTCGGCAGGCTCTTGACTTGTCAACTGCGCACGGCTGACTCCGACAATGCGCGCCAAGGAGGCATAGCCCGACTGAACGGTATCGAGTACGCGCATAAGCATGTTGATCGGACCCCTCACGCGAATCATCATCAGAGCCGCTCCGGTCACCTCGCCAACACTGAGCGCGCCGGTACCCACCAAATAAAAGCCGATCACAAGAGTCAAGGCTATGAGTAGGAATTCCGCGAGTGTGGTCTGGAGGTTGAGCACAAGCATCGTCATCCGCGCCCGCATGCCCCAGACAACGACCTTCCAAGAGGACTCATCGATGCGCTCGTGCATCTGATCCTCCATTCGGAACGCGCGCACCGTGTCATAGCCGCGCACAGCCTCCAGCACGCGCCGGGCACGCTGGCCCATCGCAGCACGCTCGTTGGCATAGCGAGGCGGCGCCGCAGCCAGGTAGCGCTTGGCGGCGACATAATACACAGGCGCCACGATCAGCGGAATCACCAGGAAATGGCCGTCGAGCGACAAGAGGGCGACCGCGGTAGCCACGACGCTAAAGGCGGCGCCGGTAAGCATGGGCACCGTTTCGGTCACCGCGGCCGAAAGTTCGGCCACGTCATCGGTGGATCGGCTAATCAGATCACCGGTTCCGGCGTCCTCGATCCTATGGGTGGGTAACCGAAGCGTGGTGTTGATCATCTTCTCGCGCAGGGCCGCGATGAATTGCTCCACTACGCGCGAGACGAGGAAGAAGCCAGCCGCGCTGAGCACCGCGCTGGTCACCGCCAAGAGCAGAAGCCGAAGCAGGATGGGAACGAGCACGCCGAAGGAGGTCTGGTTGTCTGCCCCGGCTTCGGTCACGACATCGACGATGAGCCCTAATTGCTTGGGCACGCTCACCGAGCACCAGGCACCAATGGCCAGCATCGCAATGGAGACGAGACCAAGACTGCGCGCGCGAGGGATAGTCCCCAAAACCTCGCGCAGCTCTCGAAGGATGTCGGAGGCGCTTGCCAGCGGGAATGCGGAGGTATCCGAGTTTTGTTTCGATTCTGCCGCGGGGGCAACAGGGCGTACAGTCATCTCTTCGTCCTCCTTATCCGCGGTTAGCATCGTGATCGTCAGTATCTGCCCACATGGCAGGTTGCTCGTGATTGTCTAAGCCAAGAGCCTTCAAGAACTGCTCGCCGCGCCAGTTTCTCGTGGCCCGGGCCCGCCAGGCCGGGGATTGACTCATCACCACATTGACGCGATCACTGCGCTGCCTGATGAAATTGTCGACAATGCGGGATTCGGTGACAGAATCGACCGCAGTCGTGGGATCGTCGAGAACGAGAATCTCAGCATCGGAAGCCACCGCTCGCGCCAGTGCCACTCGCTGGCGCTGGCCACCGGAAAGATGATTGCCTTCCTCCCCGACCTCGCGATCAGCGCCACCGGGGATGTCCGTGGCACTAGCTACCTCAAGCGCCATGCGCACCGCTTGCGCATCGCCGCCGATGTTATAGGCGATGGTGCCGTCAAAGAGTTCCGAGGCATGCGGGTCAGCCAGAACCACCGAACGATCGTTCCCAGCCAAAAACTCATGGATCCGCTCCTTGTCCCCGCTGCTCAGGCCGGATACCACGTGCAAGCCGGGCCCGAATTCGGCGAAATGAGCCCGAGTCTGCTCGGCTGATTCCTCTTGCCCGCGGGCCACCTCTGCGCCCAGAAGGTCACGCACGCGCACAGAGCTGGCCGAAGCGCTCGCCCATCGCGAGGCGAGATTGCGACCAAACATCGTCATGGGTGTGATGATGAATTGCATAAGGCCGATCAAGGTAATCAACTGCCCGATACTGATTGTCCCGGACATCGCCAACCAGCCAGCCACGAGCCCCACGGCGATGGTGAAGATGCTGCCAACCAGCTCAGTGATGGCATTCAGACGCGCTTGGGCAGCGTTGGCTGACACCGTGGCATCAAGCGCCTTCCGGGAAAGTCCGAAATAGCGTTCGGTGACCACCTCCACCGCGCCGAGCCCTTTGAGTATCCGCAGGCCTTGAACCACATCCGTTGCCATCGCCGCGGCGGCGGCAACGCAACGTTGCCGCTCCAACGAGCGCGATTGCAGCGGTCGGGCTGCCACCACCGCGATGAAGGCGATGACAGGCCCGGCCAGCAGGGTTGCCACGCCAAGCCACCACACAGTCAACGCCATCATCGCCGAGACATAAATAATGGAGGTCAGCTCCGCCACCGGGAAGACCGTCATCATCACTGCCTCCGACACCTTGCGGGTATCGGCACTGGCTATGGACAAAAGCTCGCCCGGGGTACGCCTGCGCCCGGCAAGCCCGCGGGGGTCTTGGATCCTGTCGGTGACCGCCATGCGCAGGTCATGGCCCACGAGAAGCTCAGAGCGCATGAGGAAGTAGCGCGCAGAGTATTGAAAAAGGGCACTGAGCGCGTAGACCACCGCCAGTAAGCCGAGGTAGAGCCCGAGCTGGGGCACCGAATGGCTCGCTACTGCCTCGTCGATGGCGTGACCGACGACGACCGGAATCAGACCCCACATAACAAAGCCAAGCGCCATCGACACGCTGGCCACCAGCGACCAAGGGCGCTGCGCAAGTAATGACTTCAGCAGCCAGTGATGATCCTTCGGATCGGGCAAACGACTCTGGCGCACCTTCGGCCCGGCAAGGGGTTCACGCCAACCTGCCGAATCCCGCGGAACTGCTTGACTATCATTGCCCGCCACCGAGACCTGCTTTCTGTATCTTGAGCTTACTTTTGGATGAATGCCTATCCGCTGCCTGCCGAGACTGCCCTTTTGCCGAACATTTCAACTGTGTTGCCGCCGGTCGGGTTCGATCAAGCCCTAAGGTTCTTAGGCTACCCCAACTTAAATAAAACAAGGCACGGCCCAGGTTATTCCCGGGTCGTGCCGTGAAGGGGACTCAGATTACAACAGCACCTGGGCCAGCAGCGTACCCACCACGCAGGAGGTAATCACGCTGATAAAGCCCGGAATGATAAAGGAGTGGTTGAATATGAATTTGTCTATCAGAAGTCTGGGAATCACTTCTTGGACATTGTGCCTTCCAACCAAGCCTAAAGACGGCGAAGCTGGATGCAGCGATCTCAACAAGATTCCAAATAAGCCCACGCCGCATCGTTGATCTTCTCCCACACCGGTTTTGCCCACGGCCCGAAGTCCTTATCCCCTAAAGCCACCATCGCGCGTTGGGTTGGTCGATGCACCCACAGATACGTGCCCGCCACACCGAAATGCCCGCCCACGTCTGCAGGCAGGTTCCTACCAGTCCAGTGCTGTTCTTTTTCTCCTTTGATCTCGAAACCTAGGCCCCACGGGCATGGGTTAAAGGAACCATAACCGGGAACGATGCCTTTCAGTTCCGGAAAACGCACCCGGAAAGCGTCGGCAACGGTGGCCTCGGCTAAAAGGACCGGATTGAGGATCTCGGTGGCGAATCTGGTGAGATCGCTGACTGTGGAACGGCCTTCATGGCCTGGCGAGCCGTAGATGAACGTGTCGGCCATGCCCAGTGGCGCGAAAACTGCCTCCTTGGCGTAGTCGCCAAAGGCCATGCCCGTCTCCTTTTCTAGGTAGCCGGCCAGCAATTCGAAACCATAGGAGGAATACACGCGGCGCTCCTCCGGCGCACGCTCCGGATCACCTTTGGCAAAGCCCACCCCACCCGCGTGGGACAAGAGATGCTCGACGGTCGCGTCCCCTCTGATGATGGTGTCTAATTCGAAAACGCCCTCTTCTACAGCAACGAGGAAAGCGTAGGTGCTAAGCAATTTGGTCACACTCTTGAGCTCAAAGACGCGGTGAGTTTCACCTATGACCGCTACCGTGTCCCCACCAATCAGTGCCGCCGCCACATGGGGCGCATCCCAAAGGGAAAAGGCATCCAGCAGGGCTTCATCCGTCATCGCGGTCATCTGCAATGGTCCTAGTGACAATTGTTCAGTGCTCATGCCCTGATGCTACCCAACCGTGGGCGTAGGAAAGCGACAGAGCCTAGGCACCAGCTAGGAGCAGGTACACTGCGGTGGAAAAACCCAAGCAACCAAACTCAGCTCTGGTCAATAACTGGAAAGCAGCGAAACTCAGGAAAGCCGCCGCTGCTTTAGGCTCATTTCCCTGCCCGTAGGAACACCCCGCCAAACATTCATGGCACCTGGGAATGGGGTGCGGGCCATGGTGGGAAAGCACAACGGCTCCCACCCAACCTGGACACGAGCTGAGGACGGGAGCCGTCATCTTGTTTCAACGATCGCATTCTGTATCCGGCCTGCGATATCCAAAGTCGAATTCGATGCTGAAGGTGAATGCTGGGTTTTACTTCTTGCCGCGGCGTTCGCGCACGCGCACCGCGATGCGCACCGGGGTGCCCTCGAACCCAAAGGACTCGCGGAACTTGCGTTCCAGATAGCGACGGTAACCGGCATCGAGGAAGCCGGTGGTAAACAGCACGATCGTCGGCGGGCGGGTGGTCGCCTGGGTGGCAAACAGCACGCGCGGGACGCGACCGCCCTTCATGGGCGGCGGATTCTGGGCGATAGTGGCGCGCAGCCAGTTATTGAGCTGGCCGGTGGTAATGCGCTTATCCCAGTTGTCGAGAGCCTCGATCATGAAAGGCTCGAGCTTCTGCAGCGCACGCCCCGTCTTCGCAGACAGGTTCACGCGCTTGACCCACGGGATGTGGCGCAACTGCTGGTCGATCTCGCGGTCGAGCTCCCAGCGACGATCCTCGTCCATGAGGTCCCACTTGTTAAAGACCAATACCAAGGCCTTGCCGGCGTCTAAGATCATGCCGAGCACACGCTGGTCTTGCTCAGAGACCGGCTCAGAGCTGTCGATCATGAACACGCACACCTCGGCGGCGTCGATGGCCGCGCGGGTACGAAGCGAGGCGTAATACTCGTGTCCCTGGGCATTCTTGACCTTCTTACGTAAGCCCGCAGTGTCCACGAATTTCCACAGCTTCTGGTCCAGTTGCACCAGCGAGTCGACGGGGTCGACGGTGGTGCCCGCGACGTTGTCCACCACGGAGCGATCCTCGCCCGTGAGCTTATTGAGCAGGGAGGACTTGCCTACGTTGGGCTTGCCCACCAAGGCCACGCGGCGCGGTCCCTCCACGATGGAGGCCTGACGGGGCTCCTTAGGGAAGGCCGCGAGGATCTCATCAAGCACGTCGGCGCCACCGCGACCATGCTGCGCAGACACCGGCCACGGATCGCCCAAGCCGAGGGCGTAAAACTCGGCCATGTCCGCGTACTGATTATCGGAATCGAACTTGTTGGCCACCAGGATAACCGGCACCTCAGAGCGCTGAAGCTTCTTGGCCATGATGGCGTCCGTCTCCGTGATGCCTACCTTGGTGTCCACCACCATGACGATGACGTCGGCGGTCTCCATTGCCGTCTCCGCCTGGCGGGCGATCGCCGCGTGGATGCCCTTGACGTTGGGGTCCCAGCCGCCGGTGTCTTGCACCCAGAAGCGCTGGCCGCCCCAGTCGGCGATGTAGGAGATGCGGTCGCGGGTCACGCCGGGGAAGTCTTCGACGACGGCCTCACGGCGTCCGATGAAGCGGTTGACCAGCGTGGACTTACCCACGTTTGGTCGGCCCACGATGGCGACGGTGCAGAGGTTTTCCTTCAGGTGCTCCTCGCGCTCGAAGCCGAAGGCACGCTCGACCTCCTCCCACTCCTCATCGGAGTAGCCATCGCCGAAGTCCGGGGAGGCGAACTCGGAGTCGTCGAAGTCCTCCGGCATGCCGGTGTACTCGAACTCAACGCCATTATCGTCATCGAACTCGGCGTCATAGTCGGAGTCTTCGAAGTCATCTTCCTCGCCAAACTCGGCGGCGTCGAAGTCCCTGGCCGCGTATCCCTGGCCGGGGGCTAGCACCTCCTCTTCGATGTAGGCGTCATCAGCGTCAATCTCCCCACCGGTGGTGGTGTAGACGAAGACGGTCTCCTGCTCATCGTCGGGCAGATGCGAGGAAGGAGTTTTCTCGCTCATTAGTTCTTCCCTTCTGCTGACTTTTCAATCAGGGTAATTAACGTATCGATGACCTGCTCCAAGGTCAGCTCGGAGGTATCGAGGATGATCGCATCCTCGGCGGGGCGCAGCGGGGACACTGCGCGGTTCGAATCCAGCTCGTCACGTCGGATCACGTCGGCGAGCACCGTCTCATAATCAGAGTCGATGCCCGTGGCCTGCTCCTGCTCGAAGCGGCGACGCGCGCGAACCTCAGCGGAGGCGGTGAGAAACACTTTCACTGGGGCATCAGGAAGCACAGTGGTTCCGATGTCGCGCCCGTCGAGGATGCAGCGATGAGCCTGCGCCGACAGCTCGCGCTGCTTGGCCACGAGGTTCTCGCGGACCTCCGGAACAGCAGAAACAGCAGACACAGCGCGATTGACCTCGGTGGATCGGATGTCTTTGGAGACATCCTCCCCGCCCAAGAGCACCTCGCGGGAGGCAGGATCATCGTTAACGCTCAGCGGGATCGAGGCGGTGGCCGCGATAACGGCCGCGGTGTCGGTGGGGTCAATCCCCTCGCGTAACACGTGGAGGGTGGCCACGCGATACATGGCACCGGTATCAAGGTACTTCGCACCCAACTGGGCGGCCACTGCGCGGCACACGGTCGACTTGCCAGCGCCCGAAGGTCCGTCAACGGCGACGATAAGGCCGCCACCTGGCTGATTGCTGATGGAACTCAGATCGCTCATTACATATCCACCGCCTTATACAAGCTGGTCAGCTCGGAAGAATTCAGCGCACGCACCGCACCTGGGGTCAGTTCACCCAGTTGCACGGTATGCAGCTTCGTGCGCACCAGGCGTTGCACCGGGTAGCCCGCGGCCTTAAGCATGCGACGCACGATGTGTTTGCGGCCCTCGTGCAGCTCAATGCGGATGAGAGACTTTCCCTGATGGACGTCGATGATCTGAACGAAGTCTGCCTTCGCCGGCCCGTCGTCAAGCTCGATGCCCTTTTGCAGCGAGCGCACCAGGTTCTTGTCGGCCTCGCCGAGAACGGTCGCCAGGTAGGTTTTCGACACGTGATAGCGCGGGTGCATCAGGCGATTGCCCAGCTCACCATCGTTGGTCAAAAGGATCAGCCCCTCGGTGTCAGCATCGAGGCGGCCGACATGGAACAGGCGCTGGCCTGCGGCGATGCGCTCGCCGACGATGTCGCCGATGCATGGACGACCCAAGTCATCGCTCATGGTGGAGTGCAGGCCACGCGGCTTGTTGAGGATGAAGTACTGATGCTCCTCATTGACATTCACGCGTACCCCATCCACGCGGATGACGTCGGTGTTGGGGTGTACGCGCACGCCCTGCTCCATCACGATCTTGCCATTGACCTCAACGCGACCGGAGTCGATGAGGATCTCCGCATGACGGCGGGAAGCAACACCGGCTTGCGCCAGAACCTTTTGCAGGCGCACACCCTGACCGTTGTCCTGTGTGCCGGCGCTGAGCTCACCCTTACGAACGTGCTGCTTGCGCGCCGGGCGGGCATTGGAAATGATGAGGGTGTCCGATTCACGCTTGGACTGCTGCTTGACGGGCTTTGCCTGCTTAGGTTTGCCCAGGCGGTTTTTC